>JBJOPV010000243.1:0-5910 GCA_046050625.1 Pseudomonadota bacterium | reverse complement strand
AGCCGCGCCAGCAGCGTGGCCGCCGGCGCCGCGTCGAGCGCACTCGACCACACCACCGCGCCAAAGCGGCGTGGATCGGTCAGGCGCAGCAGGCCGCGGTCGGTCTCCATCTCGAAATGATCATGCGGCCCAGCCGGCGGCAGCGCGGACGCCGCCCCGAAGCGCAGCGAGCCCGACATGCCCAGATGCAGCAGCAGCCCGCCGCAGGCGCCCAGCGGCAGCCACAGGTACTTGCCGCGGCGCTGCATGGCGCCGACCGTCGCACCCGCCAGCGCCAGCGGATCGGTGCCCAGCGGCCAGCGCAGGGGCTTGCCCAGGCGGACCTCATGCACCCGAGCGCCCTCGAGGCGCTCGACCAGACCCAGGCGGGTGACTTCGACTTCAGGCAGTTCGGGCATGCCCGGAATTATCGGAGGGCCGCCGGGCCGTCGAACGCCGCGGCCTAGAATGGCCCTGAACATGGAGTCCGTCTCGATGCCCCTGCTGCCTGCGCCGTCCCCCGTCTCCCCGCAGCCTCCGGCGCCCGCCGGTCGCGCGGGCCACCGCTTGCGCACGTCGGTGGCGGCGCTGCTGTGGGGCGTGCTTGGCCTGAGCGGACTGAGCGCACCGGCCCTGGCGCAGGACGCTGCAGCCGTCGCCGAGCCAGCCCCTGTGCGATCCGCGATGGACGGTGTGCTCTTCTATCAGCTGATGGTCAGCGAGCTGGAGCTGCGCGAGGGCAACGCGCCGCTGGCCTATCAGGTGATGATGGAGGCCGCGCGGCGCAGTCGCGACGAGGCGCTGTTTCGCCGCGCGGTCGACATCGCGCTGGGCGCACGCGCCGGCGAGCAGGCGGCGGCCGCCCTCAAGCAGTGGCGCCAGACCCTGCCGCAGTCGCGCCAGGCGGCCGAGATCGAGACGCAGATGCTGGTCGCGCTGGGTCGACAGACCGAGGCGCGCCGCGCGCTCGAGGCCTTCATCGAGCTGACGCCCGAGCCGGCACGGCCGGCGGCGATCAGCAGCCTGCCCCGGCTGGTGCTCGGCGGCGAGCAGCCGCAGGCCACCGCGCGCATGCTCGAGGAGACCCTGGCGCCGTGGCGCCAGCGCGCCGCCACCGCCGCCAGCGCGCTGAACGCCACCGCCGCCGGCTGGCTGACCGCCGGCGACCGCAGCCGCAGTCTCGAGTTCGTCACGAAGGCCGTGCAGCGCGATCCGGCCGATCCGGCCGCCGCGCTGCTGGCCGTCGAGCTGATGAAGGACCAGCCGCAGGCCGAGGCGCTGGTGCGCGCGCATCTGGCCTCGGCGGGCCCCTCCGCCGGCGTGCGTGCGGCCTATGTGCGGCGCCTGTCGACCGCCCAGCGCTACGGCGAGGCCCTAAACGAATCCCGTCAGCTGACCCGCGAAACGCCCGACGACGCTGGCGCCTGGCTGCTGCAGGGCGCGCTAGAGCTCGAGAGCGGCGAGCCTCGCGCTGCGCGCGAGGCCCTGCTGCGCCATCTGCAGATCACCGAAGCCACCACTGCGGCGGCTCCGGCCGATGCGGTCGAGGACAGCGACGAGGATCTGCCCGACCCGATCACCCAGGCCGCCCAGCGCAACCGCGTCCAGGAGCGTGCCCAGGCCCATCTGATGCTCGCCCAGGCCAGCGAGCAGCTGCGCGACTATGCCGGCGCCCAGGCCTGGCTGGAGCGCCTGGCCGACCAGGACTCGGTCACCGTGCTGACGCGGCGTGCCTCGCTGCTGATGCGCCAGGGCCGCATCGCCGAGGCCCGCGCGCTGCTGCAGCGCCTGCCTCAGGGCAGCGCCGAGGAACAGCGCGCCCGGGTGATGACCGAGGCCCAGCTGCTGCGCGACGCACGCCAGTGGCCGGCCGCCTACCAGCTGCTGGCCGAGGCCAGCCAGCGCTTCGCCGACGACACCGAACTGCTCTACGAGCAGGCGCTGCTGGCCGAGAAACTCGGTCGCCATGAGGAGATGGAGCAGCTGCTGCGCCGGGTCATGGCCCTCAAGCCGGACCAGCAGCACGCCTTCAACGCGCTGGGCTACAGCCTGGCCGAGCGCAACCTGCGCCTGACCGAGGCCCGCGAGCTGATCGGCCGGGCCCTGGAGATGGCGCCAGGCGATCCCTACATCACTGACAGCCTCGGCTGGGTCGAATTCCGCCTGGGCCGCCGCGAGGAAGCCGAACGCCTGCTGCGCGAGGCCTACCAGCGCCGCCCCGACACCGAGATCGGCGTGCACCTGGGCGAAGTGCTCTGGGCCCTGGGTCGCCAAGAGGAGGCACGCCGCATCTGGCGCGAATCGCTGACCCGCGACGCCGACAACGAGGTGCTGCAGGAGACGCTGCGCCGGCTGAAGGTGCGACTGTGAATCGTCGGCATGTCGCAGCGCTGCTGATGCTGGCGGGCGCCGGACTGCTCGGTGGCTGCGCGACCACGCAGCCCCCCGCGTCCCTGCCCGGCGATGCCGGTCGAGGGCGGGTCGGTCGGCTCGCCGTCCAGGTGGCCGGCGACAGCGCGCGCTCGTTCAGCGCCAGCTTCGAGCTCGAGGGATCGGCCGCGCAGGGCCAGCTGACGCTGTTCAGCCCGATCGGCCTGCCGCTGGGCCGGGCGCAGTGGCGTCCCGGCGAGGCCCAGCTCGACAGCGGAGCGCAAACCCAACGCTTCGGCCACCTCGACACGATGATGGAAGCGCTGGTCGGTGAAGCCCTGCCGCTGGCCGCGCTGTTCGACTGGCTCGAAGGTCGCCCCTGGCCGGACGAGGCCAGCCATCCGCTGGCCGAGGCCGACGGCCCGGGTTTTCGCCAGCTCGGCTGGAAGGTGCGCACCGACCGGCTGCCCGACGGCCTGCTGGTGGCCGAGCGACGCCTGCCCGAGCCGGCGCTGACCGTGCGGATCCGCCTCGACACGCCGTCCTGACCGGATTTCCGGTCGCCCTCACCCCTGTCCATCGCACGCATGTCCCTGTCCGCACTGTACGACCTGCCGGCCCCCGCCAAACTCAACCTTTTCCTGCATGTGATCGGCCGTCGCCCCGACGGCTATCACCTGCTGCAATCGGTGTTCCGGCTGATCGACTGGTGCGACACCCTGCATCTGGAACGGCGCGCGGACGGCCTCATCAGCCGCGAGGATCTCGGCCCGCCCCTGCCCGAGGACGATCTGTGCACCCGCGCGGCACGTCTGCTGCAGCAGGCCACCGGCACCCGCGAGGGCGTGCACATCGCGATCGACAAGCAGGTGCCCTGGGGGGCCGGCCTGGGCGGCGGCAGCTCCGACGCGGCCACCGTGCTGCTCGGCCTGAACCGGCTGTGGAATCTGGGGCTGGACCGGCGTGCGCTGCTGGCGCTGGGCGTGAAACTGGGCGCCGACGTGCCCTTCTTCATCGGCGGGCGCGACGCCTGGGTCGAGGGCATCGGCGAGATCCTGACCCCGATCGAGCTGCCACCGGCCAGCTATCTGGTGCTCAAACCCCCAGTAGCGATTCCCACCGCCACGATTTTTTCGAGTCCCCTCTTGCGCAGAGACACAAAACCCGCCACAATAGCGCTCTTTCTCGCAGAGCCAAATTTTGGGAAAAACGACCTGCAAGCAAGCGCAGAAGCGCACAGCAAGCAAGTAGTTGACGGATTAAAAATCCTGAAGCAAAATTTAGGGCTCAGCAGGATGAGCGGATCAGGGAGCGCAGTATTTGCGCAGTATCCGGAAGTCCTGAAAGAATGCAGTGCCGAGCACGCCGCGTTGACAGAAGAAATTCTTCGGAGTTTGGCGACACCGAATGAATCCTGGACAGCGCGGACGTGCAGAAGTCTGACTGCTCACCCAATGCAGAATTGGGCGCAAGACTGAAAGAGGCACCGAGTTTTCGGGCGCGTCGACAGACGGGTCCAGCGTAGGGGAGTCGCCAAGTTGGTCAAGGCATCGGATTTTGATTCCGACATGCGAGGGTTCGAGTCCTTCCTCCCCTGCCAAACCATCCACATCAAGCGCCTGCCGGTCACACGGCGAGGCGCTTGTTTCTTGATGGCCTGAAAAGTCCGCGCCCTGCGGGCAGCACGCACATGCTCTCCGACACCCTTCTCTTCACTGGCAACGCCAACCCAGCTCTGGCCCGCGAGATCGCCTCCGACCTGGGCCTCGAACTCGGCAAAGCCGCCGTCGGCCACTTCTCCGATGGAGAAGTCACTGTCGAGATTCAGCAGAACGTCCGCGCCCGCGACGTCTTCATCGTCCAGCCGACCTGTGCACCGACCAACGAGCACCTGATGGAGCTGTTGCTGATGGTCGATGCGCTCAAGCGCGCCTCGGCACGTCGCATCACCGCGGTAATCCCGTATTACGGCTACGCCCGTCAGGACCGTCGCCCGCGCTCGACCCGCGTGCCGATCAGCGCCAAGGTCGTTGCGAACATGCTGGAGGCCGCCGGCGTCAACCGTGTGCTGACGATGGACCTGCATGCCGACCAGATCCAGGGCTTCTTCGACATCCCGGTCGACAACATCTACGCCTCGCCGATGCTGCTGAGCGACCTGAAGGGCAAGGACTACGAGAACCTCGTGGTCGTCTCGCCCGACGTCGGCGGCGTGGTGCGCGCACGGGCTCTGGCCAAGCAGCTCGGCTGCGACCTGGCCATCATCGACAAGCGTCGCCCGAAGGCGAACGTCTCCGAAGTGATGCACGTCATCGGCGACATCGACAAGCGCAACTGCGTGATCATGGACGACATGATCGACACCGCCGGCACGCTGGTGAAGGCGGCCGAGGTCCTGAAGGATCGGGGCGCCCGCAGCGTGTTTGCCTACTGCACGCATCCGATCCTGTCGGGCCCGGCGGTCGAGCGCATCGCCGGATCCAAGCTCGATGAAGTAGTGATCACCAACACCATTCCGCTGCAGGGTGCAGCACGCGAATGCAAGAAGATCCGCCAGCTGTCGGTGGCCTTCCTGTTCGCCGAGACGATCCGCCGCATCTCGGACGGTGCCTCGGTGACCGATCTCTTTGCGGAACAGAACAACAACTTCTGATCCGTCTCACTCGGGGTGGCCTGGTCGCGGGCACCCTTCCTTTTTTTGGAGAAATCACATGAAATTCGTCGCATTCTCGCGCGAAGTGCAGGGGACCGGAGCGAGCCGCCGCCTGCGCAATGCGGGCAAGGTCCCGGGCATCGTCTACGGCGTCAAGGACCCGGCCCAGATCGAGCTGGACCACAACGCGCTGTACCACGCGCTGAAGAAGGAAGCCTTCCACAGCTCCGTCCTCGAGATGGAACTGGGCGGCGAGACCACCAAGGTCGTGCTGCGCAGCCTGCAGATGCACCCGTTCCGCCCGCTGGTCCTGCATGTGGATTTCCAGCGCGTCGATGCGACCACCCGCATCCGCAAGCGCGTGCCGCTGCACTTCATCAACGAAGCCGAGTCAGCCGCCGTCAAGCTCGAGAAGTGCACGATCAACCACGTCGTGGCTGAGCTGGACATCGAGTGCCTGGCCGAGCAGCTGCCGGAATTCCTGACGGTCGACCTGAAGGGCATGGTCAAGGGCAAGTCGCTGCACGTCGACGATCTGGTGCTCGACCCGAGCATCAAGGTCCGCACGCACGGCCGCAAGAACCCGGTCATCGCCACCCCGGTGGAGATCGTCGAGGAAGTCATCGTCGTCGCTGCCGCTCCGGCCGCCGACAAGGGCAAGAAGGGCAAGGGCAAGAAGTAATTCTTGCCTCGCGACCCTGGTTGCACCGACGAGAAGCCCCGCCCTGGCGGGGCTTTTTTGCGTGGAAAAGAGATCATGATCCGACTGCTGGTCGGCCTGGGCAATCCGGGCCCCGAATACGAGGCGACCCGCCACAACGCGGGCTTCTGGTGGATCGACACTGTCGCGCGGCGCCTGGGCGCGCACCTGAGCGCCGACAGGGCCTACCACGGCCTGGTCGCGCGGG
>JBJOPV010000242.1:0-5921 GCA_046050625.1 Pseudomonadota bacterium | reverse complement strand
GCGGCTGGGGCGGCCGTCCGCGGCGGGCAGCTCGTGGCCGGGCACGATGACGGCCGGGCGCAGGGCCTCGATGGCGCGCAGCGTGCCGCGCCAGGCCTGGCGCGAGGCCGCGCTCTGGGTGTCGGCCATCCACACATGGACGTTGGCCAGCACCGGGATGCCACCCACCACCGCACGCAGCGACGGGATCCACACCACGCGGCGCGCGGCCTCGGGGCCGGTGATCTCCAGTGCCTGGCCGTCCACCGTCAGGCGGCGCCCGTCGAGCACCTGCGGCACCACCAGCGCCTGCGGCGCGTCGTCCGTCAGGATCGGCCCCCAGTGGGCGCGCTTGGCGTCCTTGCTGGCCTGGATGTGGGCCACCGTCTCGGCCGTGGCGACGATGCGGGCCTGCGGGAAGGCCGCCTGCAGCACGTCGAGGCCGAAGTAGTAGTCCGGGTCGCCGTGGCTGATGAGGATGGTCGTCAGGCGCTTGCCGCTGGCCTGGATCAGGCGCACCAGCGCCTGCGCGTCCTGGCGCCGGAACTGCGCATCGATCAGCACCGCCTCGGTCGGGCCGCTGACCAGCACCGAGTTGACCGGGAAGATGCCGTCGGCGGCCGGGTTGTGCACGGTCAGCGTCAGCGGGGCGCCCGACTGGGGCGCGCGCCCGGCGGCGTGGCTGCCCAGGGGCAGCGCCAGGGTGGAGGCCAGGCCAGCCTGCAGCAGCCGGCGACGGGACAAGGAGAGCGAGGTCACGGTGGACGCTCCGTTCGAGAAAGACGACATGGCGGCATCGTAGATTTCATCTTCCGATTCATCGAGGCGCAAAATCGGCGTTCACTGTTTCGTGATTCGATGCAATCGGAGGCTTCATGGACCGAATCACCGCTGCGCGCGTCTTCGTTCAGGTCGTCGAGCGCGGCAGCATGGCCGCCGCCGCGGATGCGATGGAGATGTCGCGCGCGATGGTCAGCCGCCACATGGCGCAGATGGAGGTTTGGTGCGGCACCCGGCTGCTGCACCGCACCACCCGCCGCCAGAGCCTGACGCCGGCGGGCGAGCACGCGCTGGCGCGCTGCCGCCAGCTGCTGGAGATCGCCGACGACGTGGCGCTGGCCCCGGCCGACGCGGCCGACCCGGTGCGCGGCCTGCTGCGCGTGGCCTGCGCCCAGTCGCTGGCGCAGGCGGTGCTGATGCCAGTGCTGGCCGACTTCCTGCGGGCGCATCCGGCGGTGGCCATCGACCTGCGCATCGACTCGCGCGCGGTGCATCTGGTGGAGGACGGCGTGGATCTGGCCATCCGCATCACCAACGACCTGGACCCGAACATCGTCGCCCGGCACCTCGGCACCTGCGAATCGGTGCTCTGCGCCTCGCCGGCCTATCTGGCCGCGCACGGCACGCCGCAGCAGGCGCAGGACCTGGCGCACCACAACTGCCTGGTCTATGCCTACTTCGGCCGCAGCCTGTGGACCTTCACCGACGCGCAGGGGCAACCCGACAGCGTGCCGGTGGCCGGCAACCTGAGCGCCAACGAGTCCCAGGTCCTGCTGGAGGCCGCGCTGCAGGGCATCGGCATCGGCCTGCAGCCGCTCTACGCCGTGGCGCCGGCGCTGGCCAGCGGGGCGCTGCGGCGGCTGCTGCCCGCGTGGCAGCCACCGCCGCTGGGCATTCACGGGCTGTATGCGACACGGCGACAGATGTCGCCGGCACTGCGGGCGCTGCTGGAGGCGCTGGCCGGACATTTCGCGGCGCGCACGCCGCCGAGAATGATCGATCGGTGAACGCGCCGGCGGCGGGGCGCGCGACAATTCCGCCATGCTCCGAATCACCGAACTCCGCCTGCCGCTGGACCACGCCGAGGACGCGCTGCGCCCGGCCATCGTGGCGCGGCTGCAGCTCGCCGACGCGGCCGAGCTGATCGACGTCCACGTCTTCCGCCGCGGCTACGACGCGCGCAAGAAGACCGCCATCGTCCTGACCTACACGATCGACTGCACGCTGCGCGACGAGGCGGCGGTCTTCGCGCGCTTCCCCAAGGACCCCCAGATCCGCCCGACGCCGGACACCGCCTACCGCGTCGTCGGCCAGGCGCCGGCCGACTTCTACGCCGACGGCGGCGGCGAGCGGCACCGCCGCCCGCTGGTGGTGGGCTTCGGGCCCTGCGGGCTGTTCGCGGCGCTGATCCTGGCGCAGATGGGCCTCAAGCCCATCGTGCTCGAGCGCGGCAAGGACGTGCGCCAGCGCACCCAGGACACCTGGGGCCTGTGGCGGCGCAGCGAGCTCAACCCCGAGTCGAACGTGCAGTTCGGCGAGGGCGGCGCCGGCACCTTCTCCGACGGCAAGCTCTGGAGCCAGATCAGCGACCCGCGCCACCTCACCCGCAAGGTGCTCGTCGAGTTCGTCAAGGCCGGTGCCCCGGAGGAGATCCTGTTCGTCAGCAAGCCGCACATCGGCACCTTCCGGCTGGTGAGCATGATCGAGAAGATGCGCGCCGACATCATCGCGCTGGGCGGCGAGATCCGCTTCGAGCAGAAGGTGGCCGACCTGCACCTGGAGCTGGACGCCGACGGCCTGCGCCATGTGCGCGGCGTGACGCTGGCCTCGGGCGAGCAGATCCGCGCCGACCATGTCGTGCTGGCGCTGGGCCACAGCGCGCGCGACACCTTCGCGATGCTGCACGAGCGCGGCGTCTTCATGGAGGCCAAGCCCTTCTCGATCGGCTACCGCATCGAGCATCCGCAGGGCGTGATCGACCGCGCCCGCTTCGGCCCGAACGCCGGCCATCCCCTGCTGGGCGCAGCCGACTACAAGCTGGTCCACCACGCTCGAAACGGCCGCTCGGTCTACAGCTTCTGCATGTGCCCGGGCGGCACGGTGGTGGCGGCCACCTCCGAGCCCAACCGCGTCGTCACCAACGGCATGAGCCAGTACTCGCGCAACGAGCGCAACGCCAACGCCGGCATCGTCGTGGGCCTGACGCCCGAGGACTACCGCCAAGACCGCAGCGCCGCGCCCGGCACGCCGGTCAACCCGCTCGACGGCATCGCCTTCCAGCGCTTCTGGGAAAGCCGCGCCTTCGAGCTCGGCGAGGGCGACTACCGCGCGCCGGGCCAGCTCGTCGGCGACTTCATCAAGCGCCAGCGCAGCCGCACGCTGGGCAACGTCGAGCCGTCCTACAAGCCGGGCGTGCACCTGACCGACCTGGCGCAGAAGGGCCGCGGCTCGCTGCCGGTCTACGCGCTGGACGCGATCCGCGAGGCGCTGCCGGCGTTCGAGAAGCAGATCAAGGGTTTCTCGATGCCCGACGCGGTGCTGACCGGCGTGGAGACGCGCACCTCCTCGCCGCTGCGCCTCACGCGGGGACGCGATTTCCAGAGCCTGAACGTGCGCGGCCTCTACCCGGCCGGCGAGGGCGCGGGCTATGCCGGCGGCATCATGTCGGCCGGCGTCGACGGCATCGAGGTGGCCGAGGCGCTGGGCGCCCACCTGCTGGGCGTCCAGACCCCCGTGCAGCGGCCATGAGCACCGCGCACGCCCTGCCCGACCGCGCGCGCAGCGTCGAATGCGCAGTGGCCGACTTCACGTCGGTGGCGCGCGGCAAGATCGTCGCGCGCGCCGACTTCGACGCGATGCGCGGCTGCCGGCTGCCCTCGGTCGTGCTGGGCGTGACGCTGACCGGCGGCGAGCCGGACGCGGTCTTCGGCCCGATCCTGCCCGAGGACTACCGCGACGTGCGGCTGGTGCCCGATCTGGCGACCGCGGTGCCGGTGCCGGGCCGCACGGACCGCGTCAGCGTCATCTGCGAGCCGGCCGGCGAGCTGCCCCGGCCCGGGCGGGCGCCGCTGGACGCGGCCGCGCTGTCGCCGCGCGCCGCGCTGCGCCGGGTGCTGGCGCGGCTGGCGTCGGCCGGACTTCGCGCCACCGTCGCGCCGGAGCTGGAGTTCTTCCTGGTCGAGCGCAGCGCCGACGGCGGCCTGCGCCCGGCCGGCGTGCCCGGGGGCGCGGGCGCACGCGAGCACGCGCTGGAGATCGCCTCGCTGGAGCGCACCGCGATGTTCGCTCCCTACTTCGACGCGCTGTTCGACGCCTGCGCGGCCCAGCGCATTCCGGTCACCGGCCACGGCCATGAATCGGCGCCGGGCCAGTACGAGGTCAACTTCGCGCCGGGCGAGCCGCTGGCGATGGCCGACGCGGTCTGGCGCTTCAAGCGCCTGGCGCGCGAGACGGCGGTGCGCCACGGTTTCCTGGCCAGCTTCATCGCCAAGCCCTTCGCCGGCCAGCCCGGCACCGGCATGCACTGGCATGCCAGCCTGCAGCATGCCCACGGCCCGCACGCCGGCCTGAACGCCTTCGTCGACGCCCAGGGCCGCGACCGGCCGCAGCTGGCGCACTTCATCGGCGGACTGCAGGCGCATGCACCGGCGGCGATGGCGCTGCTGGCGCCCTGGGCGCATTCCTTCGAGCGGCTGCGCCGCAGCGACGCCTCGCCGACCGACGCCCGCTGGGGCGACGACGACCGCGCGGTCGCCTTTCGGCTGCCGGCCAGCAGTCCGGCCAACCGCCGCATCGAGCACCGCCTGCCCGGCGGCGACGCCAGCCCCTACCTGACGCTGGCCTCGATGCTCGGCACCGGGTTGCTGGGCCTGCAGGGCGAGCTGCCGCGCCAGGACACGGGCCCCGCGCTGCCACTGACACCCCAGGACGCGCTCGACGCGCTGCACGCCAGCGCCACGCTGCGCGAGCTGCTCGGCGAGGTGCTGGTGGACCTGTTCGTCGCGCAGCGCCGCCACGAGCTGACCGAGCGCGCCGCACTGGCCGATCCGCACCGGGACTGGGACCTGCGCCATCTGGTCGAGCAGGCCTGAGCCGAACCGCTGGCCGGCAATCCTTCGCGCCGGGTCCGGAAAATGCCACCGGGTTGCGGATTCGAACCACTTTTGCACTTCAGTCCGGCGCGGGCGCGGCGCAGCATCCGCGCCCATGAAGACGCCACTTGTCTCCCTCCCCGCCTCGCCCCGCTGGCTGCCGGTGCTGGCGGCCGTGGCTGTCCTGTCCACACTGCCCGCCGCAGCCGCCGCGACGCCTCCCGCTGAGGCGCCCCCGCCGCCGGCGGCCGAGCCCGACTCGAAGTTCAACCTCTCGCTGCACTACACCACCACCCGCACGACGAACTTCGCCGGTCGGCGCTGGGGGCTGCAGGGCAGCTGGCTGCACCGCGCGCCGCAGGACGAATGGAGCGGCGAGTTCCGCACCCAGCGCGAGGCCATCGCGCTGAACGGCAGCGACTCGCTGCTGAAGGTCGACGAGGTCGACACCTTCGTGAAATGGCGCCGCGACCTGGCCGCGCTGGACGACCCGCCGCGCGAAGGCGCCTCGACCTACTACACCTACCTGTCGCCGCGGCTGCGGCGCAACCGCTTCGGCTATTTCTCGTCGTCGCAGGCGGTGCGCGCGGGGGCGGGCCGACGCTTCGCGCCGCTGGACGACCTGAGCCTGAGCCTGGAATTCGGCCCCGGCCTGCGCCTGGGCCGCGCCCGCAGCGGCGAGAACATCCGCGAGGTGGTGCTGACCGCCAGCTCGCAGCTCGACTACCGCGTCAGCGACAGCACCCAGCTGCGCCTGATGCTGATGAGCGAGCGCTCCAGCCGCGAGCACTACCAGACCGCGGTGGCCACGCTGCGCAACCGCGTCAGCCGCCATGTCTGGCTGAAATACGAGCTGAGCTACCGCAAGGCCCTGCCGATGGACACGCTGCGGCCCGTCGGCGAGACCCGCTTCGACGCCGGCATCAGCTGCCAGTTCTGACGTCGAACACCTGACGCAGATAGGCCAGGAAGCCGGCGTCGTCGCACAGCGCCTTGCCCGGCGTGTCGCTGATCTTGGCCACCGGCTGGCCGTTGACCCGCACCAGCTTCATGACGATGTTCAGCGGCGTC
>JBJOPV010000241.1:0-5948 GCA_046050625.1 Pseudomonadota bacterium | reverse complement strand
GGCCGACCTGCGCGTGCGCGGCCTCGCCCGTCGGGCCGGGCACGGTCGCCAGCAGGGCCGCGAAGGGCGTGACCGCCCGCTCGTCGAGCGCGCCGGCGGTGAGCACCACCTCGACCTCGGGGCCGAAGACCGCCGCGATCGCCCGCCCGTAGGCCGGCGAGGCCGCGAACACCAGCCCCGGCGTGACCGTCTGCGCGATGTGGCGCAGCTTGCCGAAGTCCTGCGACACCAGCGAGTAGGCCGAGGACACCGGCACCACCGGCACGCCCGCCCACATCGCGCCCATCACCAGCGACAGGTGCTCGATGTCGTTGTCCGACAGGATCAGCACCGGCCGCTCGGCCGACAGGCCGCGGTCGGTCAGCGCCTGGCCGATGGCCTGCGCCCGCTGGCGCATCTCGGCGTAGCTGACGCGGATCCAGTCGCCGCCGGCGGCGGCCGGCGCGCGCCGGGCCACGAAGGTGCGCTCGGGCGCCTCCTCGGCCCACTGGTCCAGGCAGTCGGTCAGGCGGGCCGGGAACCAGCCCAGCGGCTCGGTCGAGCGCAGCCGCTGGTGGCCGTCGTCGCGGGGCTCGAGCAGCGCGTCGATGCAGCCGCCGACGCGGGCCTCACGGTAGCGGGGCGAGGTGCTCATGGTCTCAGTCCTCCGACTTCACGACCTTGCCCGCGCGACCTTCGAGGAAGGCGCGCAGCCGGGACTGCGCCTCAGGCGTGTTGCTGGCCGAGGCGGCCATCAGCGACTCGGCGAACAGGCCCTCCGAGGGGCTCATCTCGGCGATGCGCGGCAGCGCGTGCATCACCGCGAACGCGGTCATCGGCGCATTGCCGGCGATCTTCTTGGCCAGCTCGATGCCCTTGGCCAGGCCGGCGCCATCGGCCACGCGGTAGTTGACGACGCCGTAGCGCTCGCCCTGGTCGGCGTCGAAGACGCGGCCGGTGAGCATCATGTCGGTCATGCGCGCCGCGCCCATCAGGCGCGGAATGCGCACCGAGCCGCCGCCGCCGACGAAGATGCCGCGCTGGCCCTCGGGCAGGCCGAAGTAGGCCGAGTCCTCGGCGACGCGGATGTGGCAGGACGCCGCCAGCTCCAGGCCGCCGCCGACCACCGCGCCGTGCAGCACCGCGATCACCGGCACCCGGCCGAACTGGACCGCGTCGAAGGCGGCATGCCAGCCGCGCGAGTGCAGGATCGCGGCATGGATGTCGCGCTCGACCAGCTCGGAGAGGTCCAGGCCGGCGCAGAAGTGCGCGCCCTCGCCGCTGATCACCACCGCACGCACGTCGGCGGGCAGGTGGACAAAGGCGGTGTGCAGCTGCGCGATCAGGCCGTCGTTGATGGCGTTGCGCTTGGCCGGGCGGTTCAGGCGGATGTGCAGCACCGCGCCGTCCTGGCTGATCTGCAGCAGGTCGAGGCTGGCCAGCAGGCCGGTCGCGGGGGTGAAGATGGAGTCGGGGGCTGGCGTGCTCATGTCGGGTGTTCGCGGTCTCTAATGCTTAGGAAATATAAGTATCTGACCAGGGGAGAGACCCCCATGAAAACCCTTGATTAGCCAAATGCCGTACTTTTCAGGCATGTATTTGCGGGTAAACCCTCGCCACTGAGTGACTTTTTGATTACAGAATTTAATCAAATGATCTGCAAGACTGGACCCTGCCGATGAACACCGATGACCTGATCGCGATCGACATCCACACCCATGCCGAGGTGTCGTGCTGGAACCCGTTCGACAACTACGGCGAGGAGTACGACCGCGCCGCCGACAAGTACTTCGGCTCGAACCGGCGCCCGACCATCGCCGAGACGGTCGCCTACTACCGCGAGCGCAAGATCGGCCTGGTGATGTTCACCGTCGACAGCGAGAGCAAGCTGGGGCGCCGGCGCATTCCCAACGAGGAGATCTGCGAGGCGGCCAAGGCCAATTCGGACATGATGATCGCCTTCGCCTCGATCGACCCGCACAAAGGCAAGATGGGCGCGCGCGAGGCGCGCCGCCTGATCGAGGAGCATGGCGTCAAGGGCTTCAAGTTCCACCCGACGGTCCAGGACTTCCTGCCCTACGACCGCATGGCCTGGCCGATCTACGAGGTCATCGCCGAATACAGGCTGCCGGCCATCTTCCATTCGGGCCACTCAGGCATCGGCTCAGGCATGCGCTGCGGCGGCGGCCTGCGGCTGCAGAACTCCAATCCGATGCTGCTGGAGGATGTGGCGATCGACTTTCCCGACATGGAGATCGTCATCGCGCACCCGAGCTGGCCCTGGCAGGACGAGGCGCTGAGCCTGGCGCTGCACAAGCCCAACATCTGGATCGATCTCTCGGGCTGGAGCCCGAAGTACTTTCCGCAGCAGCTGGTGCAGTACGCCAACACGCTGCTGAAGGACCGCATGCTGTTCGGCTCCGACTATCCGCTGATCACGCCCGAGCGCTGGATGAAGGACTTCGACGAGGCCGGCTTCAAGGACCGCGTCAAGCCGCTGATCCTGAAGGACAACGCGATGCGGCTGATGCGTCTGGGGCCTTACCGGGAAAGCGCTGCGTCGGTCTGAGGCGCCATGTCACGGAGTTGAGCACTGCGCATGACAGGTGTGCCTCACCTGGTCGGATGATCCTCGAAGGTACAGGGTAAGCACTGTCACTGGCGAGGGGGCAGGGCCGTTGAATCACGGCACGCGGCTTGCTGCTGACGCCGCGGCCCGGCCGGCTCACCGGCCGAACCTGTTCGATCAACGTCCCGTATCGAGGAGACCCCATGAAGTTCGTCGTGCTGTCCGCCCTGGCTGCCACCCTGTCCCTGTCCGCCGGCCTGTCGCAGGCTGCCGACGGCAAGGAGATCTACAACCAGAGCTGCGCGATGTGCCATGCCGCCGGTCTGGCCAACGCCCCGAAGCTCGGCGACAAGGCGGCCTGGGAGCCGCGTGCCAAGGCGGGCAAGGATGCACTGGTCCAGTCCGCGCTGAAGGGCAAGGGCGCGATGCCGGCCAAGGGTGGCAATCCGAAGCTCAGCGACGAGCAGATCAGCGCGGCCGTCGACTTCATGCTGGCCTCGGTCAAGTGAGCCTGGCCCGCCGGTGGGTGCGGGTTCACACCGGATTGCACAAATTTGTGGCAATCTAGTGAAAACGCTTGAAAATCAAGGGCTTGCGGCCCTGTTTTCAAAGTAATCCCCAGGGTTGTCCACAGGCACTGTGAAATGGCGGGCACAAAAAAAGCGCGACGATCGTCGCGCTTTTTCATTCGGGGCGACAGCTCGCCCTGTATCGGTCACTGCTCTGCGAAGGCGCGCTCGATGACGAAGTCGCCCGGCTTGGTGGTGTTGCCCTCGGCAAAGCCACGCTCCTCGAGCGTCGTCTTCAGGTCGCGCAGCATGGCCGGGCTGCCGCAGATCATCACGCGGTCCTCGGTCGGGTTCAGGGCGGGCAGACCGAAGTCGTTCCACAGGCGGCCATCCTCGATCAGATCGGTGATGCGGCCCTGACGCTCGAAAGGTTCGCGGGTCACGGTCGGGCAGTAGATCAGCTTGTCGCCGATGACCTCGCCCAGGAATTCGTGGTTCGGCAGGCTCTTGAACAGGTCCTGGTAGGCCAGTTCGGCGACCTCGCGGCAGCCGTGGACCAGGATGACCTTCTCGTAGCGCTCGTAGGTCTCGGGATCCTGGATGATCGACAGCCACGGGGCCAGGCCGGTGCCGGTGCCGAACAGGTACAGGCGCTTGCCCGGGTTGAGATAGTCGACCAGCAGCGTGCCGGTGGGCTTGCGGCCGACCAGGATCTTGTCGCCCGGCTGCAGGTGCTGCAGGCGCGAGGTCAGCGGACCGTCCGGCACCTTGATCGAGAAGAAGTGCAGCGTCTCTTCCCAGTTCGGACTGGCGATCGAGTAGGCGCGCAGCAGCGGCTTGCCGTTGACCGGCAGGCCGATCATCACGAAGTGACCGCTGGAGAACCGGAACGCGGTGTCACGGGTGGTGGTGAAGCTGAACAGGCGGTCGGTCCAGTGGTGCACCGAGAGCACGGTCTCTTCGTTGAAGGCTTTCATGGCGGCAGGATCGGATCAAGAGCGAGTGAAGCCCCACCCGGTATCACAGGCTGACGCCTGTGGCAAGTGGGGCGAGCAAAGACGACGAGGATACCCGAATCCTCACGGGATCAGGGTTTGTCCGTGGGCATTCGCGGTTGACATCAGCCGTTGACCACGGTGCGCAAACCGGCCGCCGTGCTCAGGAAGCGTTCGGTGATCGCGCGCTCGATGCCGGCGCCGTCCAGGCCGCACTGCGACAGCAGCACCGCCGGATCGCCGTGGTCGATGAAGCGGTCGGGCAGGCCGAGCTGCAGCACCGGCACCGTCAGGCCGAGCGCGTTGAGGTGCTCGGTGACGGCAGAGCCCGCGCCGCCCATGACGCTGCCTTCCTCGATCGTCACCAGCGCGTCGTGGCTGCGGGCGAGCTGCTCGACCAGCGCGCCGTCGAGCGGCTTGACGAAGCGCATGTCGGCCACCGTGGCGTCGAGCTTCTCGGCTGCGGCCAGTGCCGGATGCAGCAGCGTGCCGAAGGCCAGGATGGCGATGCGGCGTGCGCCCGGTCGACCCTCGGCCAGCGTCGATTCGCGGCGCACCACACCCTTGCCCCATTCGATCTCGTCGAACTCGCGGCCGGTCTCGGCGCCGATGCCGCTGCCGCGCGGGTAGCGCACCGCCACCGGACCGCCGTGGCGGTAGGCGGTGGTCAGCGCGCGGCGCAGCTCGGACTCGTCGGAGGGGGTCAGCAACGCCATGTTCGGGATGCAGCGCACGAAGGCGATGTCGTAGGCGCCGGCATGCGTCGCGCCGTCGGCGCCGACCAGGCCGGCGCGGTCCAGCGCGAAGACCACGTCGAGGTTCTGCAGCGCCACGTCATGGATCAGCTGGTCGTAGGCGCGCTGCAGGAAGGTCGAGTAGATGGCGACCACCGGCTTGAGGCCCTCGCAGGCCATGCCGCCGGCGAAGGTCACCGCATGCTGCTCGGCGATGCCGACGTCGTGGTAGCGCGCCGGGAAGCGCTTGTGGAACTCGACCATGCCGGAGCCCTCGCGCATGGCCGGGGTGATGCCCACCAGCTTCATGTCGGCGGCGGCCATGTCGCACAGCCACTGGCCGAAGACCTGGGTGAAGGTCGGCTTCGGGGCGACGGCCGGCTTGACCAGGCCGACGGCCGGATCGAACTTGCCCGGACCGTGATAGGCGATCGGATCGGCCTCGGCCAGCTTGTAGCCGTAGCCCTTCTTGGTGACGACGTGCAGGAACTGCGCGCCCTTGCGCTCGCGCAGGTTCTCCAGCATCGGGACCAGCGCGTCGAGGTCATGGCCGTCGATCGGGCCGACGTAGTTGAAGCCGAATTCCTCGAAGATCGTGCCCGGCACGACCATGCCCTTGGCGTGTTCCTCGAAGCGGCGCGCCAGCTCCAGCAGCGGCGGGGCGTTCTTCAGCACCTGCTTGGCGCTCTCGCGCGCGGCGGCGTAGAAGCGCCCGCTCATCAGCCGCGCCAGGTACTTGTTCAGCGCGCCCACCGGCGGGCTGATCGACATGTCGTTGTCGTTCAGGACCACCAGCAGATTGGGCACGCGGCCGGCGTGCGGCATGCCGCCGTTGTTCAGCGCCTCGAAGGCCATGCCGGCGGTCATCGCGCCGTCGCCGATGATGGCCACGCAGTGGCGGCTCTCGCCCTTGAGCTGCGCGCCCAGCGCCATGCCCAGCGCCGCCGAGATCGAGGTCGAGGAATGCGCGGTGCCGAAGGTGTCGTACGCGCTCTCGTCACGCTTGGGGAAGCCCGACAGGCCGCCGGCCTGGCGCAGCGTCGGGAAGCGCTCCTTGCGGCCGGTCAGGATCTTGTGCGGATAGGTCTGGTGGCCGACGTCCCAGACCAGACGGTCGTCGGGCGTGTCGAAGACATGGTGCAGCGCGATCGTCAGCTCGACG
>JBJOPV010000240.1:0-5975 GCA_046050625.1 Pseudomonadota bacterium | reverse complement strand
CGCGCTGGTCGATGGCACGATCTCGTTCGCCGTCAAGGGCGCCGAGAACCGCAAGACCGTCGTCGTCACGCCGGTCTGAGCGAACGGACACACCTGTCCCTTCGCTTCATGCGCATGAAGCCCCGGCCTGCCGGGGCTTTTTGCATTGCAAATATCTCTCGTCCGGAGAACACGCATGAAATTTGTCGATGAGGTCACGATCGACGTGGCCGCCGGAAACGGTGGTGCCGGCTGCGCGAGCTTCCGGCGCGAGAAGTTCATTCCCTTTGGCGGCCCCGATGGCGGCAACGGCGGCCGCGGCGGCCACGTCTACGCGCTGGGCGACCGCAACCTGAACACGCTGGTCGATTTCCGCTACACCCGCCGCCACGATGCGCGCAACGGTGAGGCTGGCCGGGGCTCCGACCAGTTCGGTGCCGCCGGCGAGGACGTGGTGCTGCGCATGCCGGTGGGCACGATCATCCGTGACGCCGAGACCGAGGAAATCATCGCCGAGCTGCTCGAGCACGGCGAGAAGATCGTCCTGGCCAAGGGGGGTGACGGCGGCTTCGGCAACCTGCACTTCAAGTCCAGCACCAACCGCGCACCGCGCCAGAAGACCCCGGGCTGGCCCGGAGAGATCAAGGCGCTCAAGCTGGAGCTGCGCGTGCTGGCCGACGTCGGCCTGCTGGGCATGCCCAACGCCGGCAAGTCGACGCTGATCACCGCGATCTCGAACGCGCGGCCGAAGATCGCCGACTATCCCTTCACCACGCTGCACCCGAACCTGGGTGTGGTGCGCGTGGGGCCGAGCCAGAGCTTCGTCGTCGCCGATGTGCCAGGCCTGATCGAGGGTGCGTCCGAAGGCGCGGGCCTCGGCCACCTGTTCCTGCGTCACCTGCAGCGCACCCGCGTGCTGCTGCACCTGGTCGATGCGGTGCCCTTCGACGAGGCCGTCGATCCGGTCGCCGAGGTGCGCGCGATCGCCCGTGAGCTCAAGAAGTACGACAAGGCGCTCTACGAGAAGCCGCGCTGGCTGGTGCTCAACAAGCTCGACATGCTGCCCGATCCGACCGAGCGCAAGGCCCGTGTGAAGGACATCGTGCGCCGGCTGCGCTGGAAGGGTCCGGTGTTCGAGCTCTCCGCCCTGACCCGCGAGGGCTGCGATCCGCTGGTGCATGCGCTCTACGCCCATGTCTCGAAGCTGAACGCGCCGCCGATCGAGGCCCCGGACGTGCGCTTCATCGAGGAATCGGCCGAGCCGGCACCGGTCGAGGCCGCCGCGCCCGCGCCGCGCCGCCGTGCCAAGGCCGCACCGAAGCCGTCCGCACCCCAGGATGACGAGACCGCCTACGCGCCCGACGCCGACGATCCCCGCTTCCGCTGACCCTGTTCGCCTCCACCTCTTCGTCCGCGCCTGTCGCGGCCCGCTGCCATGAGTGATGTCCTGAAGAACGCCCGCCGCATCGTCGTCAAGGTCGGCTCCAGCCTGGTCACCAACGAGGGGCGCGGGCTCGACGCGGCCGCGATCCACGCCTGGTGCGTGCAGCTGGCGGCGCTGGTGCGCCAGGGCCGCGAGGTGGTGATGGTGTCCTCGGGCGCGATCGCCGAGGGCATGAAGCGCCTGGGCTGGGCGACCCGGCCCAAGGAGATCCACGAGCTGCAGGCCGCGGCCGCCGTCGGCCAGATGGGTCTGGCGCAGATCTACGAGACCTCCCTGCGCGAGCAGGGCCTGGGCAGCGCGCAGGTGCTGCTCACCCACGCCGACCTGGCCGACCGCGAGCGCTACCTCAACGCCCGCTCGACGCTGCTGACGCTGCTGGAGCTGGGCGTGGTGCCGGTCATCAACGAGAACGACACGGTGGTCACCGACGAGATCAAGGTCGGCGACAACGACACGCTGGGCGCCTTGGTGGCCAACCTGATCGAGGCCGACGCGCTGGTCATCCTGACCGACCAGAAGGGCCTGTACTCGGCCGATCCGCGCAAGGACCCGGATGCGAAGTTCATCCATGAGGCGGTCGCCGGTACGCCGGAGCTCGAGCAGATGGCGGGCGGCGCCGGCAGCTCGATCGGCAAGGGCGGCATGATCACCAAGATCCTGGCCGCCAAGCGCGCCGCCGGCAGCGGCGCCAGCACCGTGATCGCCTGGGGCCGCGAGCAGGACGCGCTGCTGCGCCTGGTCGAGGGCGAATCCATCGGCACGCTGCTGGTGGCTGCGACGCAGAAGGTCGCCGCGCGCAAGCAGTGGATGGCCGATCACCTGCAGCTGCGCGGCGCGGTCGTCGTCGACGACGGTGCGGCGCTGAAGCTGCGTGACGAAGGCAAGAGCCTGCTGCCGATCGGCGTGATCGAGGTCAGCGGCGAGTTCGCGCGCGGCGATGTCATCGCGGTGCGCACGGCCGCAGGCATCGAGATCGCGCGCGGTCTGGCCAACTACGCCGCCAGCGAGACCCGGCGCATCGCGCGCAAGCCCTCGTCGCAGATCGAGGGGCTGCTGGGCTATGCCAACGAGCCCGAGCTGATCCATCGCGACAACCTGGTGCGGCTCTGAACCAAGTGGGTTCCCGCAGGAGATCCCCCGGTTCCCGGGGGAGCATGAAATAAGTCGGTGAATTGCCTGACGGTCTTCGCGACCGACCCCGCGAATGAGGGTGGCGCATCCGGAGGGGCGGCCTAGACTGGAAAACCACGGCAGCATTTCCCGTCTGCCGATCGCATGTCCAGGAGATTCCCCCGATGACCACCCGATTCCTGAAGCGCCTGCCGCTGGCCGCTGCCCTGCTGACCGCCCTGGCGGGTGCCGCCCAGGCCCAGTCGATCGCTCTGCTCGACCCGACCTTCAGCGCTCCGGCGCTGGGCTATGCCAACGGCTCCTGGAGCGTCGGCTCCGGCACGCCCGAGCTGGTCGGCGGCCTGCTCGATCTGGACGCGGGCGACTCGGTCTACCAGTCCTTCTCGGTGCTGAGCACCGCCGCCTACGAGATCAGCTTCACCGTGGCGGGTGAAGGCCGCTCGCGCCTGTTTCTGTCGACCGATGTCGGCCTGAGCAACTTCACCGCGCCGGTGGCCACCAGCGGCACGGTGCTCAACGAGGTCACCGACTGGGGCTCGACCCCGGTGACCGCCAGCTACAACTTCAATGGCGTGGCCGGCACCTCGTACCACCTGTACTTCTCGGGCTTCGGCTCGGGGGTGACCATCGACAACGTCGTGGTCTCGGCCCCGGTGCCCGAGCCTGAAACCTACGCGATGATGCTGGCGGGCCTGGGCGCGCTGGGCTTCATGTCGCGTCGTCGCAAGGCCACGGCCCGCCTGGGCTGAGATCGCGCAAGCGTGGCCGCGGGCGATGCCCGCGGCGCGTGTCACGCAGGAAAAAGGCACCCCGAGGGGTGCCTTTGCGCTTTCTGCCGGCCCGGATCAGCCCAGCACGGGCGCCAGGGCGCGTCGCGCGTCGGCCAGGTCGAGGCCGGCGCGCTCCGCGTAGTCGGCCAGCTGATCGTCGCCGATGCGGCCGACGTTGAAGTAGGCCGCCTCAGGGTGCGCGAGGTAGAAGCCGCTCACCGAGGCCGCGGGCGTCATCGCCAGGCTTTCGGTCAGGTTCATGCCGATGGCCGGGGCGTCGAGCACCTCGAACATCGCGCGCTTGACGAGGTGGTCCGGGCAGGCCGGATAGCCCGGCGCCGGACGGATGCCGCGGTAGGCTTCGGCGATCAATGCGTCGTTGGAGAGCTTCTCGTCCGGCGCATAGCCCCACAGCTCGGTGCGCACCCGCTGGTGCAGCCGCTCGGCGAAGGCCTCGGCCAGGCGGTCGGCCAGGGCCTTGAGCATGATGGCGCTGTAGTCGTCGTGCTGGGCGATGAACTGTGCCTCCTTCTTCTCGACGTTCAGGCCGGCGGTGACCGCGAACAGGCCGATGTGGTCCGGCTTCGCCCCCTTCGGGGCGATGAAGTCGGCCAGCGAGCGGTTCGGGCGGGGCACGCCGTCGATCACCGGGCGCACCGTCTGCATGCGCAGCGGCTGCCAGCGCATCAGCACCTGGCTGCGCGACGCGTCGGCGTAGATCTCGATGGTGTCGTCGTCCACCGTGTTGGCCGGCCAGAAGCCCATCACGCCGTTGGCCTGCAGCCAGCGGCCGTCGATCAGGCGCTGCAGCATCTGGCGGCCGTCGGCCAGCACGCGGGTGGCCTGCTCGCCCACCACCTCGTCGCGGAGGATGTCGGGGTACTTGCCCGCCAGATCCCAGGTCTGGAAGAAGGGCGCCCAGTCGATGCAGGCGGCCAGCTCGGCCAGATCCTGGTTGCGGAACTCGCGCCGGCCGAGGAACTTCGGCGCCGGCGGCGTGAAGGTCGCCCAGTCGATCGGCGTCTTGTTGGCGCGCGCCTCGGCCAGCGTGACCAGCGGCGTGGCCTTCTTGCTGGCATGCTGCTCGCGCACCCGGTCGTAGTCGGCCTTCAGGTCGGCGATGTACTGCGGCGCACGCTCCTCGCTGAGCAGGTCCGAGCACACGCCCACCGCGCGGCTGGCGTCGGGCACGTAGACCACCGGGCCGCTGAAGTTCGGGGCGATCTTCACCGCGGTGTGCACCCGCGAACAGGTCGCGCCGCCGATCAGCAGCGGCGTGGCGCGCTCGGCGAAGTACGGGTCGCGCTGCATCTCGGCGGCGACATGCTGCATCTCCTCCAGGCTGGGCGTGATCAGGCCTGAGAGGCCGATGATGTCGGCGCCTTCCTCCTTGGCCTTCTTCAGGATGTCCTGACACGGGACCATCACGCCCATGTTGACCACCTCGAAGTTGTTGCACTGCAGGACCACGGTGACGATGTTCTTGCCGATGTCGTGCACGTCGCCCTTGACGGTGGCGATGACGATCTTGCCCTTCGGTTTCACGTCGCCGCCAGCGTCGGCCAGCGCCCGCTTCTCGGCCTCGATGTAGGGCAGCAGGTGGGCGACGGCCTGCTTCATCACGCGCGCCGACTTCACCACCTGCGGCAGGAACATCTTGCCGGCGCCGAACAGGTCGCCCACGATGTTCATGCCGGCCATCAGCGGGCCTTCGATGACGTGCAGCGGGCGCCCGCCGCGGGCGGCAATCGCCTGCCAGGCCTCCTCGGTGTCGGTCTCGATGAAGTCGGTGATGCCGTGCACCAGCGCGTGGGAGAGGCGCTGCTCGACCGGCGCGGGCTGCTCGGCCGTGCCGCGCCAGGCCAGCCGGGCGGACTCGTCCTTGCCGGCGCTCTTGGCGCGGTCGGCGATCTCGATCAGGCGCTCGCCGGCGTCCTTGCGGCGGTTGAGCACCACGTCTTCCACGCGCTCGCGCAGCTCGGGCTCCAGGTCGTCGTAGACGCCGACCATGCCGGCGTTGACGATGCCCATGTCCATGCCTGCCTGGATGGCGTGGTACAGGAAGACGGTGTGGATGGCTTCCCGTACCGGCTCGTTGCCGCGGAAGCTGAACGAGACGTTGGACACGCCGCCCGAGACCTTGGCGCCGGGCAGGTGCTGCTTGATCCAGCGCGTGGCCTCGATGAAGTCCACCGCGTAGTTGTCATGCTCCTCGATGCCGGTGGCGATGGCGAAGATGTTCGGGTCGAAGATGATGTCCTCGGGCGGAAAGCCGACCTCGTCCACCAGCACCTTGTAGGCGCGCGCGCAGATGTCGATCTTGCGCTGGTAGGTGTCGGCCTGGCCGGTCTCGTCGAAGGCCATGACGACGGCGGCCGCGCCGTAGCGGCGCACCAGCGTGGCCTGGCGCCTGAACTCCGCCTCGCCTTCCTTCAGCGAGATCGAGTTGACCACGCCCTTGCCCTGGATGCACTGCAGGCCGGCCTCGATCACCTCCCACTTCGACGAGTCGATCATCACCGGCACGCGCGCGATCTCCGGCTCGCCGGCGATCAGGTTGAGGAAGCGCACCATCGCGGCCTTGCTGTCGAGCATGGCCTCGTCCATGTTGATGTCGATGATCTGCGCGCCGTTCTCGACCTGCTGGCGCG
>JBJOPV010000239.1:0-5978 GCA_046050625.1 Pseudomonadota bacterium | reverse complement strand
CCAGCAGCTGGTCGTTCGGCGCGACCGTGACCACCGGCATCGAGGCGTCGACCAGCGCCAGCGGGCCGTGCTTGAGCTCGCCGGCCGGGTAGGCCTCGGCGTGGATGTAGCTGATTTCCTTGAGCTTCAAGGCGCCTTCCAGCGCGATCGGGTAGTGGCGGCCGCGGCCCAGGAACAGCGCGTTCTGCTTCGGCGTGAACAGCTCGGCCCAGGCGATGATCTGCGGCTCCAGCGCCAGCACCGACTGCACGGCCGCCGGCAGGTGGCGCAGGTTGCGCAGGCCCGCTTCCAGGCCGGTCTCGGGGATCGAGCCGCGCTGCTTGGCCAGCACCAGCGTCAGCAGGAACAGCGCGACCAGCTGCGTCGTGAAGGCCTTGGTCGAGGCCACGCCGATCTCGGCGCCGGCGTGCGTGATGAAGGACAGCTTGCACTCGCGCACCATCGCGCTGGTGCCGACGTTGCAGACGGTCAGCGTGTGCTCCATGCCCAGCGAGCGCGCGTGCTTGAGCGCGGCCAGCGTGTCGGCGGTCTCGCCGCTCTGGCTGATGGTGACGACCAGCGTCTTCGGGTCGGGCACGCTCTCGCGGTAGCGGTACTCGCTGGCGATCTCGACCGCGCACGGGATCTTGGCGATCGACTCCAGCCAGTACTTGGCGGTCAGGCCGCTGTAGGAGCTGGTGCCGCAGGCCAGGATCAGCACCTTGTCGATCTGCGAGAACACCTCGGCGGCGCCTTCGCCGAACAGGTCCGGCGTGATCGCCTCGATGCCCTCGAGCGTGTCGGCGATGGCGCGCGGCTGCTCGAAGATCTCCTTCTGCATGTAATGGCGGTACGGGCCCAGCTCGGCCGCGCCGCTGTGGGCGTGGACGGTCTTGACCGGGCGCTCGACGCGCACGCGCGCGCCGTCTTCGCCCCGGGCGGTGATCCAGTACTTGCCCTGCTGCAGGTCGACCGCGTCGCCCTCTTCCAGATAGATGATCTGGTCGGTCACGCCGGCCAGCGCCATCGCGTCGGAGGCGAGGAAGTTCTCGCCCTGGCCCACGCCCAGCACCAGCGGCGAGCCCTCGCGGGCGCCGACCACGCGCTGTGGCTCGTCCTGGCAGAAGACAGCGATCGCGTAGGCACCCTTCAGGCGCGGCAGCGCGGCCTCGACGGCGGCGAACAGGTCGCCGTCGTACAGCGAGTCGACCAGATGCGCGATGACCTCGGTGTCGGTCTGGCTCAGGAACTCGTAGCCGCGGCCTTTCAGCTCGGCGCGCAACTCGTCGTGGTTCTCGATGATGCCGTTGTGCACCAGCGCGATGCGGCCGGCGCGCGCGCTCTTGGCGTCCGCGCCCGGGCCATGCGAGAAGTGCGGATGGGCGTTGTGCACCGCCGGCGCGCCATGCGTGGCCCAGCGGGTGTGGGCGATGCCGATCAGGCCCTCGACGCTTTCCTGCGCGACCTGCGCATCCAGCTCGGCCACGCGCGAGGTGCTGCGGGTGCGACGCAGGCCGCCACCCTGGTGCACCGCGACGCCGCAGGAGTCATAGCCGCGGTACTCGAGCCGCTGCAGACCCTGGATCAGGATGGGGACGATGTTGCGCTGACTGACCGCGCCGACGATGCCGCACATGGGTGGTTTCCCTTGGAAAGTGGAAGCAGGCCCGCATGGTAGGCAGAGATTCGTGAAATGAATGAGCAAAAAATTACCCTTTTTGCCTGAAAACATCTCATTGCAAATGCAACGCAATAAAATGCCAGACAAAAGAATTTCTTGAGGATTTTTTTCATGTCGACCCTCATCCCGGTGGACGCCATCGATCTGAAGCTGCTCGACGAGCTGCAGCGCGATGCCTCGCGCTCGAACCAGGCGATCGCCGAGGCGGTGCATGTCTCGGCCGCGACCAGCCTGCGCCGCGTCAAGCGCCTGACCGATGTCGGCGTCATCGAGCGCACGGTGGCGATCCTGTCGCCCGAGGCGCTCGGCCACGGCCTGACCGCGATCGTCGAGGTCACGCTCGATCGCCAGGCCATCGACCGCATCGAGGCCTTCGAGGCGCGCGCGGTGGCCGAGCCCGGCGTGCAGCAGTGCTACCGCACCCAGGGCGGCCCGGACTTCGTGCTGATCGCGCAGGTCGCCGACATGCCGGCCTACCAGGCGCTGGCACAGAGGCTGTTCACCAGCGACGTGAACGTGCGCAATGTGCGCTGCTTCTTCAGCGTGCACCGCGCCAAGAGCGGCCTGCAGATCACGCTGCCGTCCAAGCCGCGCGACTGACTCAGCGCCCGCGCAGCCGCGCCAGCCAGCCCTGCGGCGAACGGGCGGTGCGCTCGCGCACCAGCCAGGCATCGTAGACCGCGCGCCGGGCCGGATCGCTCAGCACGGCATGCGCCAGCCGGCGATCGTCGGCGCGGCGCTGTGCGGTGCGTGCTGCCTCGGCGGCGGCAACTCCGCTGGAGGCCGGCGGCTTCAGGCGCTGGACGTCAGGTCGTGGCGGCGGCAGATCGGCCGAGACCCGGTGCCAGGCGATCTCGATTTCTGCCTCCGTGCAATCCTCGGCCAGACCGAGGCGCTGGTAGTGGGTCGGCTCGAACGGCAGGTCGGCCGACAGGCTCATTTCCTCGCCTTGACCGGGCGGGCCCAGCCGCCGACACCGATCTGCTTGCCGCGCGCGACCGCCAGCTCGCCGGCGCCGACGTTCTTCGTGATCGTCGAGCCGCCGCCGATGGTGGCGCCGGCGCCGATGGTGATCGGCGCCACCAGCACGCAGTTCGAGCCGATGTGCACGTCGTTCTCGATGACGGTGCGGTGCTTGTTGGCGCCGTCGTAGTTGGCGGTGATGCTGCCGGCGCCGTAGTTGACGCGCTCGCCGACGGTGGCGTCGCCCAGGTAGGCCAGGTGGTTGGCCTTGGCGCCGTCGGCCAGCGTCGAGTTCTTGACCTCGACGAAGTTGCCGATGTGCACCTCGCGGCCCAGCCTGGCGCCCGGGCGCAGCCGCGCGAACGGCCCGACCAGCGCACCTTCGCCGACCACGGCGCCGGCAGCCTCGCCGTCGATGTGGGTGAACGGGTGGATCACCGCGCCGGCGGCGATGCGGGCGTTGCGGATCACGCAGTTGGCGCCGATCTGCACGTCGTCGCCCAGCTCGACCGTGCCCTCGAAGAGGCAGTTGACGTCGATGGCGACATCGCGG
Source organism: Pseudomonadota bacterium (assembly GCA_046050625.1). Taxonomy (GTDB): domain Bacteria; phylum Pseudomonadota; class Gammaproteobacteria; order Burkholderiales; family Burkholderiaceae_C; genus Sphaerotilus. The sequence continues at coordinate 2,802 of JBJOPV010000239.1, read as the reverse complement.
CCGGTGCGCAGCGTGCCGCGCAGGTCGAAGCGCGCCGGGTCCATCAGCCGCACGCCGGCCTCCATCAGCGCTTCAGCCTGCTCGCGCTGGAAGCGGCGCTCCAGGTCGGCAAGCTGCACCGGGCTGTTGACGCCCAGCACCTCGGTCTCGCCGGTGGCCTGGGTCGCCACGACCGGCACGCCGTCGGCCACCGCCATCGCGACGATGTCGGTCAGGTAGTACTCCTTCTGGGCGTTGTCATTGCTCAGCCTGGCCAGCCAGCGCTTCAGGTGCGCGGTGGGCGCGGCCATCATGCCGGTGTAGCCCTCGCGGATCTGGCGCTGCTCGGGGCTGGCGTCCTTGTGCTCGACGATGGCGCGCACCGCCTCGCCTTCGCGCACGATGCGGCCGTAGCCGCTCGGGTCGGCCAGCACGACCGTCAGCAGCACCAGGCGCTCGCCGGCGCAGGCCTGGATCAGCGCCCGGGCGGTCTCTGCCTTGACCAGCGGCACGTCGCCGTTCAGGATCAGCGTGGTGCCCGACTCGGGCAGCTTCGGCACCGCCTGCTGCACCGCGTGGCCGGTGCCGAGCTGCGGCTCCTGGCGCACGAAGGCCAGCGGCGCGTCGGGCAGCGCGCGGCGCATGGCCTGCTCGACCTGCTCGGCCCCGTGGCCGGTCACGGTGATCAGCCGCGCTGCCCCCAGGCCGATGCCGGTCTCGAGGACATGCTGCAATAGGGGCCGACCGGCAAGCGGGTGCAGCACCTTCGGGCGGGCAGACTTCATCCGCGTGCCCTTGCCAGCGGCCATGATCACAACATCGAGCGACATGCGCAGATCCTCTCTCAAGCGTGTTCCGTGTGTTCCGGACGGTGTGGAATCGCGGATTATCCGGATTGGCATGGCACTGGCGCGACTTCCGTGCCTTAAGGGCGTCAAGTGGTCGCGACTCGTGCCGGTTTTGGCGCTGACGACACTGCTGGGCGCCTGCAGCAGCGTCGGTCTGGCCTACCGGCAGGCCGACACGCTGGCCTGGTGGTGGCTGGACCGGCGCCTCGACTTCGACGACACGCAGGCGCCGCGGGTGCGCCAGGCGCTGACGCAGTGGCTGAACTGGCATCGCCGCCATCCGCTGGCCCTGGCCGAGGATGTCGCCCTGATCGAGGAGATCGCGCGCGAGGCCGGCGCCGACACCCGGCCCGAACGGCTGTGCCGCTGGGCGCAGCAGCTGCGCGAGCGTCAGCATCTGCATCTGCAGACGCTGGCCGGCGGCGCGCTGGCCGATGTGCTGGCCGGGCTGAGCGAGGCGCAGCGGCGCCACCTGCAGCAGGCGCTCGACGAGGACAACCGCGACTGGCGCGAGCGCTTCCTGCGCGGCGAGGCCGACCAGCGCCAGCGCGCCTCGCGCGAGCGCTTCATCGACCGTGCCGAGACTTTCTACGGCCGGCTGGATGCGGCGCAGCGCCGGCTGGTCGCCGACAGGCTGCGCGCCTCGCCCTGGGATGCGGCGCGCTGGCAGCTCGAGCGCGAGCGCCAGCAGCGCGACCTGATGGATACGTTGCTGGCGCTGCGCACGCTGCAGGCGCCGGAGCGCGAGCGCCGCGCCGCGCTGCTGCAGGCCTGGGCCCGGCGCACGCTCGAGCCGGACGATCCGCAGGCGCGCCAGTACCGCGAGCAGCTGCAGCGTTTCCAGTGCGAGCTGATCGCCGAGCTGCACAACCGCACCGACGCCGGTCAGCGCCGCGAGGCCGCCACACGGCTGCAGGGCTGGGCCCGCGACCTGCGCGCGGCCGGCGCCGCTACCGCTACGGCAGCTGGATCGTGACGCGCCGCGTGCCCGCCGGCAGGTCCGGGAAGCCCTGCAGGCCGGCCTCGAACATCAGCGGCAGCAGCTCGGGGCTGGTGTGGCGCGCCTCATGCTCGATGCGGATCTCGATCAGGCGCTCGCGGCTGGCGCGGTCGACCAGCAGCATCAGCAGCTGCTGGCGCTCGTGCACATCCTGCCCGCCGAAGCCGGCGCCGAAGCCCATGCCGGTGCCGATCACGACCGAGCCATGAATGCGCCGGTCCGGCGGCGGCGGCGCGCGCCGCACCGGCGCGAAGGGCCCCGGCCAGGGATCGGCAAAGGGTGACAGCACCCGGCTGAAGCGGCTGTCGAGCTGCACCAGCACATCGGCCTGGGCCGGCGCGGCGGCGGCCACGAAGCCGGCCCGCTCCAGCGCCTGCGCCGCCGCCTGCTCCAGCCGCTGCTGCGCGGCCGCATCGGCCTGCTGCGAGGGCAGCCGGTCGAAGGCGTACGCGCCAGCCCTGCGACCTGCCGGCCACGCCCCGAAGCTGGCCACATCGACGACGCTCTGCTTCAGCAGCGCGCAGCCGGGCAGCAGCGCGGCCAGCGGCGCCAGCGCGCCCAGCGCCAGCAGGCGTCGGCGTCCGGGCCGGGCGCCCGCGTCGTTCGAAGGGGCAGGCATCGGCGGTCTCCTCGGATCAGTCCTGAGCGGGCAGGAAGGGCGACGACGGGCTCAGCGTGCGGCGCAGCGCCTCCAGCGAGATGGCCGCCTCGGCCGGCAGCCCGGCCTCGGCGGCGGCCGGCGTCGCGCAGGCGTCGTCGTCCTCCTCGTCGTCATGGTCGAAGGCCTTGTCGCCCAGCGGGTCGGCCTGGCCGGTCGGGCGGATGGTCTCGAAGGGGAAGAGCGTGCGGTCCATCAGGTGCGAGGGCACCACATGGCTGAAGGCGCGGTGCATGTTGTCGATGCGGCCCGGGAACTTCTGGTCCCACTCGCGCAGCATCTTCTTCACCTGCACGCGCTGCAGGTTCTCCTGGCTG
>JBJOPV010000238.1:0-5980 GCA_046050625.1 Pseudomonadota bacterium | reverse complement strand
GAAGACCTGGGCCTGAAGAACGACAACGCCCGCGCCAAGCTGCTGGCCAAGACGCTGGACGCGGCCACCGGCAAGCTGCTGGACAACAGCAAGGGCCCCAGCCCCAAGACAGGCCAGCTGGACAACCGCGGCAGCCAGTTCTACCTGTCGATGTACTGGGCCCAGGAACTGGCCGCCCAGACCGAGGACACCGAGCTGGCCGCCAAGTTCGCCCCGCTGGCCAAGACCCTGGCCGACAACGAGGCCAAGATCGTCGAGGAGCTCAACAGCGTGCAGGGCCAGCCGGCCGACATCGGCGGCTACTACAAGCCCGACATGGCCAAGACCACGGCCGTGATGCGCCCGAGCGCGACCTTCAACGCCACGCTGGAATCGCTGGGCGCCTGAGCCCGGCCCGCGCCGCCCTGATCCGCCGAGGGTCAGGTGCCGCCACGGCACGTGGCCTCAGCGCGCGCAGGTCTGCCGCACCGCGCGTTCCCATTGCGTCATGCGCTCCTGGGCGCGCTCGCGCGGCAGTGTCGGGTGAAAGACCCGCTCGGCCTGCCACAGCGCCGAGAGCTCACCCGGATCGCGCCAGATGCCGGCCGACAGCCCGGCCAGGAAGGCCGCGCCCAGCGCGGTCGTCTCGATCACCTGCGGACGCAACACCGGAATGCCCAGCAGGTCGGCCTGGAACTGCATCAGCAGGTCGTTGACGCAGGCCCCGCCGTCGACCCGCAGCTCGCTGACCGGCTTGCCACCGGCGGCCACCGCATCCAGGCTCATCGCCTGCAGCAGCGCGGCGCTCTGGAAGGCGATGCTCTCCAGGGCGGCGCGGGCGATGTGGGCCATCGTCGTGCCACGGCTCAGGCCAGTGAGCGTTCCGCGCGCCTCGGCATCCCAGTAGGGCGCGCCCAGGCCGGTGAAGGCGGGCACCATGATGACGCCGCCGGCGTCGGGCACGCTCTCGGCCAGCGACTGCACCTCGCGGCTGGACTGGATCGCGCGCAACCCATCGCGCAGCCACTGCACCACCGCGCCGCCGATGAACACGCTGCCCTCCAGCGCGAACTGCGGCGCCAGAGCGGCTGCGCTCTGGCAGGCGCTGGTCGTCACCAGGCCGTTCTCGCTGGCGCGGAAGCGCTCTCCGGCGTGCATCAGCATGAAGCAGCCGGTGCCGTAGGTGTTCTTCGCCTGCCCCGGCGACAGGCAGGCCTGGCCGAAGAGCGCGCTCTGCTGGTCGCCGGCCATGCCACCGACGGGAATGGCCGCGCCCAGCAGCTCCGGCAGCGTCTCGCCGAACACATGGCTGCTCGGGCGGACCTCGGGCAGCAGACTGGCCGGAATGTCGAACAGGGCCAGCAGCTCGTCATCCCAGCGCTGGGTGCGGATGTCGAGCAGCAGGGTGCGCGCGGCGTTGCTGACGTCGGTGGCATGCACGCGCCCGCCGGTGAGCTGCCACAGCAGCCAGCTGTCGACCGTGCCGAAGGCCAGCTCGCCGCGCTCGGCCGCCGCACGCGCGCCCGGCACCTGGTCGAGCAGCCAGCGGATCTTGGTCGCCGAGAAATAGGCGTCGATCACCAGCCCGGTGCGCTCGCGCACCCAGGCCGCGTGGCCGGCCTCGCGCAGCTGCGCGCACAGCGGCTCGGCACGGCGGTCCTGCCAGACGATGGCCGGATGGATCGGCCGGCCGCTGCGACGCTCCCACACCAGCGTGGTCTCGCGCTGGTTGGTGATGCCGATGCTGCGGATGTCGCCCGCCTGCAGCCCGGCCTGCTGCAGCGCCTCGCGTGCGGTCTCGAGCTGGCTGTGCCAGATCTCCATGGGGTCGTGCTCGACCCAGCCCGGGCGCGGGTAGTGCTGGCGAAACTCGCGCTGCGCCATCGCCTGGATGCGGCCGCGCGCGTCGAAGACGATGCTGCGCGAGCTCGACGTGCCCTGGTCCAGGGCCAGCAGGTAGGTCATGGGGAGGTCTCCTCAGGGGTTGTCGTCTCGTGCGTGACCGCCCTCAGCCGGCGATGTCGAGCTGCACGCCCGCCTCGGCCAGCAGCGCCGCATAGGGCGCGGACGGCTCGGCGTCGGTGAACAGGCGGTCGAGCTGCGGCATGCGCGCCATCTCGACCATCGCCGGGCGGTTGAACTTGGAGTGGTCGGTGGCCAGCCAGACCTCGCGGCTCTGCCGGATGATGGCCTGCGCGACCTTGACCTCGCGGTAGTCGTAGTCGCGCAGCGTGCCGTCGGGCTCGATGCCGGAGATGCCGATGATGCCGATGTCGACCCGGAACTGATTGATGAAGTCGACCGCCGCCTCGCCGACGATGCCCCGGTCGCGGTGGCGCACCACGCCGCCGGCGACGATGACCTCGCAGTCGGGGTTGTCCGCCAGGATGGCCGCGACATTCAGGTTGTTGGTGATGACGCGCAGGCCGCGGTGGCGCAGCAGCTCGCGCGCCACCGCCTCGGTCGTGGTGCCCAGATTGATCAGCAGCGAACAGCCCTCGGGCACCGCCGCGGCCACCGCGCGCGCGATGCGCTGCTTGGCCTCGGCGTGCAGGTCCTGGCGCTGGCGGTAGGCGATGTTCTCGGTGGTCGACATCGGCAGGCGCACGCCGCCGTGGAAACGCGCCAGCAGGCCGGCCTCGGCCAGCAGCTTCACGTCGCGGCGCACCGTCTGCAGCGTCACGCCGAAGCGCTCGGCCAGCGCCTCGACCGTCATCACGCCGCGGGCGCGGACCTCGTCGAGCAGTTCGGATTGGCGGGGGTTCGGAGTCATGCGCGGGATTGTCGGGGCTCAGCCGGAGCGATCGAAAGCGAACTCTAATCGCATCAAAACGAAAACAAACGATGGCAAACCATCTTGCAAACGAACTTCCAATCGCATAAAAAGAAAAAAGAACACCGCAGAACCAGAACACGGCCACCGCCCGACGACCGATCGCGGCCCGCCCCAGGAGACTTTCGTGAACCCATCATCGCCACCGCGCCCGGCCCCGGCCGGCGCGAGCACAGACACCTTCGATGTGCTGGTCGTCGGCGGCGGCATCAATGGCGCCGGCATCGCCCGCGATCTGGCCGGCCGAGGCTGGCGGGTGCTGCTGGCCGAGGCCGAGGACCTGGCCCAGCACACCTCGTCGTCGTCGACCAAGCTGATCCACGGCGGCCTGCGCTATCTCGAGCACCAGGAATTCGGCCTGGTGCGCAAGGCGCTGCAGGAGCGCGAGGTGCTGCTGCGCAGCGCGCCGCACATCATGTGGCCGCTGCGCTTCGTGATGCCGCACGACCCGTCGATGCGCCCGGCCTGGATGATCCGCATCGGCCTGTTCCTCTATGACCACCTGGCGCGGCGCGAGGTGCTGCCCGGCTCCAGCGCGATCGACCTGCGCACGCATGCGACCGGCGCACCGCTGAAGTCTGGCTACACCCGCGGCTTCGTCTACTCCGACGGCTGGGTGGACGACGCGCGCCTGGTGCTGCTCAACGCGCTGGACGCCCGCGAGCGCGGCGCCGAGGTGCTGACGCGCACCCGGGTGGTGTCGGCCCAGCGCAGCGCGCAGGGCTGGCGCGCGGTGCTGCAGCCGGCCGACGGCGGCGCGGCCCGCACGGTCGAGGCCCGCCTGCTGGTCAATGCCGCCGGCCCCTGGGCGGAGCGCTTCCTGCGCAGCACGGCCCGCCCGGCGGCCGGCGAGACGCTGGCAACGAAGAGCCTGCGCCTGGTCAAGGGCTCGCACATCGTCGTGCCGCGCTGCTTCGAGCACGACCACGCCTACATCTTCCAGAACCCCGACCGACGCATCATCTTCGCGATCCCCTACGAGCGCGACTTCACGCTGATCGGCACCACCGACCAGGAGATCAGCGGCGACCCCGCGCAGGCATGCATCAGTGCGGGCGAGATCGCCTACCTCTGCGAGCAGGCCAGCCGCTACTTCACCCGCGCGGTCGCGCCGTCCGACGTGGTCTGGCACTACGCCGGCGTGCGCCCGCTGCTCGACGACGATTCAGGCGATCCGTCGGCCGTCACCCGCGACTACCTGCTGGAGAGCCACACCGACGGCGGCGCGCCGCTCCTGAGCGTCTGGGGCGGCAAGATCACCACCTTCCGCAAGCTCGCCGAGGACGCCGCCGGCGAGATCGGCCGGCTGCTCGGCCAGAGCCGCCCGGCCTGGACCGCCGCGGCGCATCTGCCCGGCGGCGACCTGAGTGCCTGGATCGGCCCGCCGCAGCGCCCCGACACCGACTTCGAGCGCTTTGTCGTGCAGCTGCGCGCGCGCCACGCCTGGCTGGAGGCGCCGCTGGCACGCCGGCTCGCGCGCGCCTACGGCAGCCGGGTCGAGGGCGTGCTGGGCGCCGCCAGCTCGGTGGCCGGCCTGGGCGCGGAGATCGCGCCCGGCCTGCACGAGGCCGAGCTGGATTTCCTGATCCGCCACGAGTGGGCACGCAGCGCCGAGGACGTGCTGTGGCGCCGCAGCAAGCTCGGGCTGCACTTCAGTGCGGCCGAGCGCGAGGCGGTGGGGCGGTGGATGGCGGGGCGCGTCGCCTGAACGTCGATGTTCTGACCACAACGAAGAGAGAGACAACATCATCATGAAGAAGGTGAACCCATGGAGCTGAGCCTCGCAGGCATCGGCCGCACCGTCGGCGCGGAGACCTGGCTGCACCCGATGGATCTGGCGCTGCAGCCCGGCACGGTGACGGTGCTGCTGGGTGCGACCCAGGCCGGCAAGACCAGCCTGATGCGCATCATGGCGGGGCTGGACCGGCCCGACCGCGGCCACGTCCGCGTCGACGGCCAGGAGGTGACCGGACTGCCGGTGCGCGAACGCAATGTCGCGATGGTCTACCAGCAGTTCATCAATTACCCGTCGATGACGGTGCGCGACAACATCGCATCGCCGCTGAAGCTGCACCGCACGCCGAAGGCCGCGATCGAACGCAAGGTGCGCGAGCTGGCCGAGCGGTTGCACATCGACATCTTTCTCGACCGCCTGCCGGCCGAGCTCTCCGGCGGACAGCAGCAGCGGGTGGCGCTGGCACGTGCGCTGGCCAAGGGCGCGCCGCTGATGCTGCTCGACGAGCCGCTGGTCAATCTCGACTACAAGCTGCGCGAGGAACTGCGCGACGAGCTCTCGGCACTGTTCGCCGCGGGTGACTCCACGGTCGTCTACGCCACCACCGAGCCGGGCGAGGCACTGCTGCTGGGCGGCTGGACCGCGGTGATGGACCAAGGCGAGCTGCTGCAGTACGGCCCGACCGCTGAGGTCTTCCACCGCCCGGCCTCGCTGCGGGTGGCCCGCGCCTTCTCCGATCCACCGATGAACCTGCTGGCTGCAGAGGTGGCCGAGGGCGGTGCGCGCCTGCAGAGCGGCACGGTGGTCGCCATCGACCTGCCACGCCCGGCCACCCGCACGCTGACGCTGGGCATCCGCGCCAGCGCGCTGAGGCCGCTCGCCCGTGCTGGCGACCTGGCGCTGCCGGGCACGGTGGAGCTGGCCGAGATCTCCGGCTCCGACACCTTCGTGCATGTGAACACTGCGGTGGGTGAGCTGATCGCGCAGCTCACAGGCGTGCATGAGTTCGAGCTGGGTGCAGCGCTGACGCTGCATGTGCAGCCAGCCCAGGTCTACGTCTTCGATGCGTCCGGGGCGCTGCTGGTGGCGCCGCAGCGCCGAGAGGTGCACTGAGATGGCCCGCATCGACCTCGACCTCGCCCATTCCTACCGTCCGAACCCGGCGCAAGACAGCGACTACGCGCTGCTGCCGCTGAAGATGAGCTTCGAGGACGGCGGCGCCTACGCGCTGCTCGGCCCCTCGGGCTGCGGCAAGAGCACCATGCTCAACATCATGTCGGGCCTGCTGGTGCCCTCGCACGGCAGCGTGACGTTCGACGGCACCGACATGACCCGCGCGACGCCTCAGGAACGCAACATCGCGCAAGTCTTCAGTTCCCGGTGATCTACGACACGATGACCGTGGCCGAGAACCTGGCCTTTCCGCTGAAGAA
>JBJOPV010000237.1:0-5981 GCA_046050625.1 Pseudomonadota bacterium | reverse complement strand
CGGTGCACCAGCGCCTGCGCCACCAGCACCCGGCGCTTCATGCCGCCCGAGAGCTGGCGCATGTTGGCGCCGGCCTTGTCGGCCAGGCCCAGGCCCTCGAGCAGCTCGTCGATCCAGGCCTCGTTGTCCTTCACGCCGAAATAGCCGCTCTGGATCTTCAGCGCCTCGCGCACCGAGAAGAAGGGGTCGAACACCAGCTCCTGCGGCACGATGCCCAGCGAGCGGCGCGCCGCGGCGTAGTCGGCCACCACCTCGTGGCCCATCACCTCGACCCGGCCGGAGCTGGCGCGCGCCAGCCCCGCCAGGATGCTGATCAGCGTGGTCTTGCCCGCGCCGTTGGGCCCGAGCAGCCCGAAGAACTCGCCCTGCGCGATGTCGAGGCTGACGCCATCGAGCGCCCGCAGCGGGCCGCGCGGGGTCTGGAAGGTCTTGCCGACCTGCTGGAAGGAGATTGCGGGGATCATCGGGCAGGGATTGTAGGCAGCCGCCCCCGGTCCTGCAGGCGCGGCGCGCTTCCCGTAGAGTGGCCGGATCTGAACCGCCGGAAATCTGCCCATGACCGACTCGACCTGGACCCCGCCCGCCATCTGGACCTGGACCGAAGCCAGCGGCGGCAAGTTCGCCAGCATCAACCGCCCGGTGGCGGGCGCCACGCACGAGCGGGCGCTGCCGGTGGGCCGGCATCCGCTGCAGCTCTACTCGCTGGGCACGCCCAATGGCGTGAAGGTCACGGTGATGCTGGAGGAGCTGCTCGCGCTGGGCCACGCCGGCGCCGAATACGACGCCTGGCTGGTGAAGATCGGCGAGGGCGAGCAGTTCGGCAGCGGCTTCGTCGAGGTCAATCCGAACTCGAAGATCCCGGCGCTGGTGGACCGCAGCGGCCACGAGCCGATCCGGGTCTTCGAGTCCGGCGCGATCCTGGTGCATCTGGCCGAGAAGTTCGGCGCCTTCCTGCCGGCCGCGCCGGCCGCGCGCGCAGAATGCCTGTCGTGGCTGTTCTGGCAGATGGGCAGCGCGCCCTTCGTCGGCGGCGGCTTCGGGCATTTCTATGCCTACGCGCCGGACAAGCTCGAGTACCCGATCAACCGCTACGCGATGGAGACCAAGCGCCAGCTCGACGTGCTCGACCGGCTGCTGGCCACCCGGCGCCACATCGCCGGCGACGACTACACGGTGGCCGACATCGCGATCTGGCCCTGGTACGGGCAGATGGCGCAGGGCCGGCTCTACGGTGCGGGCGAGTTCCTGCAGGTCGAGCAGTACACGCATCTGCGCCGCTGGGCCGACGAGGTGGGCGCGCGGCCCGCGGTGCAGCGCGGCCGGCGCGTCAACCGCACCTTCGGTGATCCGTCCGACCAGTGCCCGGAACGCCACGACGCCGCCGACCTGGACCGCCCCGGCGCCTGAGCCCGCAGTGGCGCCGGCCGCCTGGGCACGCGCCATGCAGAGACAAACCCGGGGCGATCAGGCACCAGGGCGGTGCTAGATTGGCGCCCGGAGACTCTGCAGAACACCATGACCGACCGCGCCAAGAAGGCCCCCCGGCGCACCGCCGAGCGCATCCTCGACCACACGCTGGCGCTGTTCAACCGCTACGGCGAGCCCAATGTCTCGACCAACGCGCTCGCGGCCGAGCTGGGCATCAGCCCTGGCAACCTGTACTACCACTACCCGGCCAAGGAGGCGCTGGTCAACGCGCTGGTCGGCCGCTACGAGCAGGCGCTGGCCGAGGCGCTGGCCGCTGCCGGCCCGGCCGATGATGCCGAAGGCGCCTGGCTGCTGGTGCCGGCGCTGCTGCGCCGGGCCTGGGACTACCGCTTCATCTTCCGCGATCTCAACGACCTGCTGACCCGCAACCGCCAGCTCGAGACGCGCTGCCAGGCGGCGCTGGCGCTGCAGCAGGCGGCGGTGCGCGAGCGGGTCGCGCGGCTGTGCATTCTCGACGGCGCGCCGATCGGGCCGGAGGATGCCGACGCGCTGGCCACCTCGATCATCGTGCTGCTGACCTACTGGCTGAGCTACGAGTACGTGCGCGACCCGCGCCGCGCGCTCGAGCCCGACAACGCCGACGCCGCGGTGCGACGCGGCACCCGCCAGGCGATGGCGCTGCTGTGGCCCTACCTGAGCGCGGAGCGCCGGCTGCAGCTGCGGCCGGGCAGCCAGGGCGGCTAGGCCAGACAGGCCTCAGGCTCGCCGACCGGCACCTCAAGCGTCACCGGAATCAGCGCGGGCACCGGCGGTCGGGCCGGCACCTGCGGCAGCGCGCGCATCACCGCCCGGCCCAGCGGGGAGCCAAAGAAGTCCGGCCACAGGCCATGCCGGGCCAGCCAGCCCGAGGACAGGCCGTCATGCGCCTTCAGATCAGCCGCCAGGCCTGCGACCGCCTTCGATGGCGTGAACAGGCCGGTCGCACGGTCGAGCGCGGCGATGCGGCGCGCCCAGGCATCGCCCTGCCCTTCGCCAATGCCGGCCCAGCTGCGCGCCAACGAGGCGGCAAAGGAGCGCAGCAGCGGTCCGTCATGGCTGAAACCGTTGGCGTAGCCGGCGAGCAGCTCGGCCCGCCAGCGGGCGGCCGCCGCAGCGTCGCCCCGCGCCAGCGCCGCTGGCAGCACCTGCTGCCAGTACAGCGCGACCCGCTCCGGCTCGACCAGCGGCAGCGCCTCTTCGCCGTCCACCCAGAAGGCCAGCGGCAGCCGGCGCCATTCGGCCCGCGCCAGACCCCGGCACGGATCGGCGCCGGCCCGGGCCAGACGCTGGCGCAGCGCCGGCCCGAGCCGCTGCGCGTCGCCCGGCACCGGATCGCCCTCGGGCGCAGGCTCGGGGCGGCGCAGCTGCACGGCCAGCACCTCGACCGCCGCCGCGGTCTGCGTCCAGTGCTCGGGGGCACTCATCGCGAGGCGGCCGCTTCGGCAGCGCGAGCCTTCGTCAGCGTGGCCTCCAGCTCAGAGGGCGTGCGGTAGGTCAGCACGATGCGCAGGTCGACGCGGCGATTGCGCGCATCCGTCGGGTCGATGCCGGGCAGCAGGCGCTTGTCGGCATAGGCGCTGAAGGAGAACAGCGGCTGCGCCAGCCGGTTGCGGTAGCCGTCGAGCGGACTCTGCTCGACCAGCGCCGCATGCACCGCCCGCGCGCGGTCCAGCGACAGGCTGGTGTTGTCGTAGGCCCCGCGCGCCATCGGACGGCTGTCGGTGTGGCCCTCGATGTAGATGGTGTCGATCTCGTGGCCGGCCCGGTTGCCGGCGCAGCCGCTGGACACCTTCTGGTTGGCCACGTAGCAGGGCAGCACCTCGACCAGACCGTCGACCGCCGCACGCAGCGCCGCGCGCCCCTGGGCCCCGAGCTCGGCGCGGCCGATCGGGAACAGCACGTCCTCCGGCAGCGAGATCACGCCGGTGACCGGATCGATGCGCACCGTCGGCATCGCCGCCAGCATCGCCTGGCCGATGGTGTCGGTCACCTTGCCGCGCGGATCGGCCTGGCCGCGCAGCTCGTTCTTGCTCGTCTCGATCTCGATGGCCTGGCGGCGCTGCTCCAGCGCCAGCACCACCACCAGGATGATGAAGACGAAGAGCAGGCCGATCATCAGGTCGGAGGCCGAGGCCAGATAGCCACCTTCACCCCGGGCGGAAGCGCCAGGCGCGGCGGGGGCGGCACGTCGGGTCATCAGCATGGTCATCGCTCCGGGCATGGCCTCAGACAGCCGCGACCCGCTCCTCGAGCAGGTCCTCGAGGCTGCGGGTGAAGGTGGCCAGCTCGCGCACCGCGCCGCCGATCTGGCCGACCGCGCGGGCCAGGTGGCCGTCGAGCTGCTGCTGCTGGGCCAGCGCCTGCGCGGCGCCCTGCTCGATGCTGCCGCGCACCGACTCGACGGCGGCGGCCAGCACCGCGCTGCTGCCGGTCAGCGCGTCGTGGCCGGACTGCATCGCCGCGGCGGTGTCGCGGCCGGACTGCTCCAGCATCGCGCCGACCTGGCGCACCGCCTCGAGCGCCTGCGGCGCGCTCTGGCCGAGCGTCTCGACCAGCGCCTGCTGCTGGCGGGTCAGCGCCTCGACGCCCGCCAGCGCGCGGCCGATCTCCTCGGCGATCTGGCCGAGCCGGTCGGTGGTGCCGGCCCAGCGCGGCTGCACCTGATCGAGCTGGGTGAGGGTGTCGCGCAGCTGCTGCGCCACCGCGCGGATCTGGTCGGCGCCCTGGCGGCCCTGGCTGCTCATGTCGGCCAGCACGTCGCGCATCGCCACCGCGCTGGTGGCGAGCTTGTGCTGCGCCGCATCCAGATCCTCCGCGCCCCGGCCGAGCACGCCGCCGATGCGGGCCACGCCGCTCTCCAGCTCGGTGCCGGCCTTGTGCAGCGACTGCGTGGCCTGCGTGGCGCTCTGGCTGAAGGAGTCCACCGCCTGCGCCACCGTGCCGCCCAGCGTCGTGCCGGCGCGACCCAGCGCATCGACCGAGGTGGCGATGCTGCGACCAAACGCATCCGAGGTCGCCTGCGCCGAGTCGCTCCAGGCGCGCGAGGCGGCGGTGAGCTGCATCTGCAGATCCTGGCCGGCCCCACGCAGCACGCCAGCGACGTCGTCAGCGCCGTTGACCAGCGTGCCGGCCGAGGCCTGCAGGCGCTCCGACATCAGCGTCAGCGCCGCGCGCAGCTCACCCATCTCGTGGCGGGTCGACTGCTGGATCAGGCCGGCGTGGTCGCGCATCATCTGCTCGAGCGCCTGCTGGTTCATCGCCGAGATCTGGCCGGTCAGGCCGTCGAGGCTGGCGACGATGCGCCGGCTCATCGCCTCCATCTCGGGCACGATGGAGGCGCTGATCGAGCGGCCCAGGTGCTCGGCGACCTGGTCGCGGAACTGCGCGAAGAGCTGGCGCTGCTCGCGCGCGACCGTCAGCAGCTCACCGGCGCGGGCATGGCCGGCATCCAGCCGGGTGTTGACCGCCTCGCCCTGGCGCAGCTGCTCGACCAGCGCCAGCTCGGTGCCGTTGGGCGGCAGCCGCTCGGCCAGCGCCTCGAGCAGCAGCTCGCAGCGGTCCTGCACCCGAGCCATCGCCCGGCGCGCCGCCACCGTCCAGCCCACCGAGGCGCCCAGGCCCGCCAGCGAGGTCAGGAACTTGCCGCCCGCCGTGTCGAGCAGCCCGCGGGTGGCATCCAGCAGATCGGCCGAGGCGCCGCCCTGCTGCGACAGCGCCGAAGTCGCGCCCATCAGCGCGCCGGTCAGGAACAGGAAGGTGAAGAACAGGCCGACGCCGACGAGCAGATTGGGCACCGCTTCGGCCAGCTCGACATTGAGCCGCCCGGCCAGCAGCCGGTTCGGCGTCCAGAGGTCGCGCGGCGAGCCCAGCATCAGCACCCGCAGCCGGCCTGACACCGGCACCGCGATGATGCGCTGCTCGGTCTCCTGCCAGGCCTGCCGCAGCTCGGGGTGAGCAGCGACGACCTGGCGCACGGTGGTCGAGCGGTCGAGCGTCCACGGCTCGCCGGCGGGCCCCAGCGCAGCCAGCGTCTCGGACAGCGCCGCGCCCAGCCGGCGCAGTGGCGGCAGGAACCAGAACAGGAACAGGCCGAGCGCCGACAGCAGGATGCCGGAGAACACCAGCCAGATCAGCATCTCGCCACGGAGGAAGGAAAAGGCATTCAAGGTCACGACTCCCGACTGGGCCGCCCGCGCGGGGCTGCGGCTCGGACAGATTCTTGAGTCCGCCCCCCGCCAGAGATCGCCGGAAAAGCAGGGCTTCTTGCGCCAGCGTGACTTTTATCCTCAAGTTTCGGCGCGACCGGTTTCAAGTGGGATCAGGCCTTCAGGAACTCCATGCGCCCGCCCAGCCAGCGCTGGATGTGGGCAGCCGCGGCCGCCGGATGGCGTTCGAGCAGCGCCGGCGCCACCGCGCGGGCGCGCTCGAGCAGCGCGCCGTCCTGGCCCAGGTCGGCGAAGCGCAGCAGCGCGTCGCCCGACTGGCGCGCGCCCATGAACTCGCCGGGGCCGCGG
>JBJOPV010000236.1:0-5995 GCA_046050625.1 Pseudomonadota bacterium | reverse complement strand
TCGAAGACGGCGACAAGATCGAAATCGACACCCGCACGCACGAGTACCGCAAGCGCGTCTGAGCGCAGGGCGACTCACCCGCGATCCATCGCGGGGCATGAAGAAGCGGCCTGAGGGCCGCTTTTTTATTTTCTGCTTTAGCCTGGCGGGATGTCTTTCCTGCCCCATGGTCTATACGACCAGATCCTCACCGAAGCCCTGTCGCGACAGATCGAGACCAGCGGCGCACAAGCCCACTGTCAGCCCTTGCAGGCTGATGCCACCGATGCGCTGATCGATCTGGTCACTCGCCAGCTCGGGCAGGTCCTGCAAGACTTGCCGGGCGACACCCAGGGCCGGGCGCACCGGCAGCTGGCGCTGGTCAATGAGCTGCTGGTCTCGCTGCGTCAGCGCTTGGGGGATTCGCACCCCGTGGCGACCGTCCCCGATAGAGCCGGTGTGGATCTGGCCGCAGCCCCCCCGCGACGGCTCAAAGCCATCGAACACGGTCGGAAACTGAATCCAGATTCAGCCCCCCAGACGGGTTTGATGGCGCCATGGCTATTCACCGCCGGCAAGGCTTCGCCGTCCCTGCTGCAGGAACTGCGCCGCGAACTGGCCTCGGCAGATCAGGTCGACATCCTGGTGAGCTTCATCACGGTGTCGGGCGTGCGCAAGCTGCGTGATGTGCTGCTGCAGGCTACTGCGGTGGGCGCCGACGGCCGGCCGGGTCTGCCAATCCGCATCTTGACCACCACCTACACCGGCGCGACCGAGGCCAAGGCCCTCGACGAGCTGGCACGCCTTCCTGGCTGCGAGGTGCGCATCTCGCTGGACGGCCGGCGCACCCGACTGCACGCCAAGGCCTGGCTCTTCCGGCGGGGCACCGGTTTCGGCTCCGCCTACATCGGCAGCGCCAACCTGTCTGGCGCGGCGCTCAGCGGCGGCCTGGAATGGACCGTGAAGCTGACGCAGCGCGCGCAGGCCGCCCTGTTCGAGCAGGCCCGAGCGCATTTCGAGACGCTGTGGGCCGACAGCGAATTCCAGCCCTATGACCCGGATGACCTGGCGCATCGACAGGCGCTGACGGCAGCCCTGCGCACCGAATCCGGCGAGACCTTCACCTCAGGCGCACGCATCGGGTTCTTTGATCTTCAGCCCAAGAGCTACCAGGAGGACATGCTCGAACAGCTCGCCATCGAGCGCGAGCAAGGCCGGTGGCGCAATCTGGTCGTCGCAGCCACGGGCACCGGCAAGACGGTTGTTGCGGCCTTCGACTACCGGCGCAGCTGCCAGCAGCACGGCGGCCGTCCGCGACTGCTGTTCATCGCCCACCGAGAGGAAATCCTGCGTCAGGCGCTGCGCACCTTCCGCGAGGTGCTGCGCGACCCCGAGTTCGGCGACCTGCTCGCCGGTGGCCACGAGCCTGACAGCCCGGATCATCTGTTCGCCACCATCGACAGTGTCGACAGCCATGAACTGCTGGCCCGCCACGGCACAGCGCATTGGCACACCGTCATCATCGACGAATGCCATCGCCTCGCGGGCGAGCGCTTTGACCAGCTGGCGCGCCAGATTCGTCCACGCATCCTGCTGGGGCTGACCGCCACGCCCGAGCGCGGCGACGGCCAGCCCCTGACGCCCTATTTCGACCTCCGCGGCGACGGCTCGCCCGCGGTCGAGCTGCGGCTGTGGCATGCGCTGGACCTGCAGTTGCTGGCACCCTTCGAGTACTACGCCTGCGACGACGAGACCGACCTGAGCGCCGTCCCCTGGGACCGTGCGGGCGAGCGGGCCGAGCTGGATCGACTGCTTTCCGGCAACGATGCGCGCGCCCGGGCCGTCATCCGCGAATGGGGCCGGCTGGCCGCCGATGCACGCCGCAGCCGTGCCCTGGTGTTCTGCGTCTCGGTGGCCCATGCGCAGCTGATGACGCGCCACCTCAATGCGGCTGGCCTGCCGGCAGCCTGCATCGTCGGCGACACCGATCCGCAAGAGCGTCGCCGCGCACCACACCGACTCGAGCACGGCGAACTCTGCGCGCTGGTCACCGTCGATCTCTACAACGAAGGCGTAGACCTGCCCTTTGTCGACACCCTGCTGCTGCTGCGTCCGACACAAAGCGCCGTGGTTTTCCAGCAGCAGATCGGCCGCGGGCTGAGGCTCAGCCCGAACAAGGAAAGCTGTCTGGTGCTGGACTTCGTTGGCCAGCACCGCGCCGACTTCCGCTTCGATCGGCTGCTCGGCGCGCTCACCGGTCAATCCCGACGCGAACTGATCGACAGCGTGGAGCACGGTTTCGGCTCGTTGCCCGCCGGCTGCCATGTGCAACTGCAGCGCCAGACACGCGACCGTGTTCTGGCCAGCCTGCGCCAGGCCGCCAACAACCGCTGGTCACGCCTGCGCACCGAGTTGCAGGCCCATGCCGCACAGCGCCCGGGAGGCTCGCCGCTGCAGCTCAGCACCTTCCTGCGCGATCAGCTCCTAAGCCTGGAGGATGTCTACCGTCAGGCCACCGGCAGCAGCCGCAGCGGCTGGACCGCACTGCGCCGCGACGCGGGTCTGCTGAGTTCCACTGCGGGGCCCGAAGAGGCGTATTTCAGCCGACGCTTCGGGGATCTGCTGCACATCGAGGACACCCGCCGCCTGGATGCGATGGCCGCGCTGGCACGCCCAGACTGCACCGGGTTTGCAGAGGCACTGACCGTGCAAATGCTGGCTTATCAGATCGACGGGCAACACCACCAGACCAGCACCCCGGAAGACTGGATGGAACGGCTGGCGGCTCACCCGGACATCCGGCAGGAACTGGGTGAGCTGGCCGCGCTGCTGCGGACACGCAGCACGCTGTCGAGCCAACCGCTGCCCGGCTTGGAAGACACACCACTGTGCTTGCATGCGGCGTATGGCATCCGCGAGATCCTGACCGCTGTCGGCTGGCTCAGCGCCTCACGGCGTGCCCCTTTTCAGGCCGGCGTCTTGCCTCTCCATGAGCGCCGCACTGAGCTGCTGTTTGTCACGCTCGACAAGAGCGAGGGCTATCACGACCGCATCGCCTACCGCGACCATGCGATCAGCACGACGCAGTTTCACTGGCAGAGCCAGAACAGCGCTGGACCCGACACCGCTGCGGGCCGGCGCTATCTCAGCGCAGACGGATCTTCAGCGTCTGGCTGGCAGTTCCAGCTATTTGTCAGATCGCGCCCGGAAACGCCTTACCGCGCCTGCGGCCCGGTCCACCTGGTGTCTGCCGAGGGCCAGCGACCGATGAACATCGTCTGGCAGCTGGCTCAGCCGCTGCCGGTGCGACTGTTCCGCGAGTTCAGCGTGTTGCGCGATGTCTGAAAGAGCGGCTCGCGTACAGTCCCGCCTCCTTCTCCCCACCGATAAGCCGGATTCGACCATGACCCTGCCCGCCTGCCCCCAGTGCCAGTCCACCTACACCTACGAGGACGGCGCGCTGCTGGTCTGCCCGGAATGCGCCCATGAGTGGTCGCCCCAGGCGGCGGAGGCCGCGCCCGAGGTCGAGGCCGCGCGGGTGGTGCGCGACGCCAATGGCCAGGTGCTGGCCGACGGCGACAGCGTCACGCTGATCAAGGACCTGAAGGTGCGCGGCTCCTCGCTGGTCATCAAGGTCGGCACCAAGGTGCGCGGCATCCGCCTGGTCGAGGGCGACCATGACATCGACTGCCGCATCGACGGCGTGGGTGCGATGCAGCTGAAGTCGGAATTCGTCAGGAAGGCCTGAGCCCGAGCCGCTCGGCGGCGCGCTTCTCGGCGGCGTAGCTCTCGCGCAGGCTGCGGCCGTAGTCGGCCGGGCCGAGGTAGTCGGGCTCCTGGTCGTACTTGGCCAGCTCGGCCACATGCGCGGGGTCGTGCATCGCGGCGCGGAAGGCCTCGTGCAGCGCGGCCACCACCGCCGGCGCCATGCCGCTGGGCCCCACCAGCCCGTAGGGCGAGGTGGCGACGATGCCCTGGCCCAGCTCCTTGAGCGTGGGCACGTTCGGCCAGCGCTTCGTGCGGTGCTCGGCGAAGATCGCCAGCAGGCGCAGCCGGCCCGAATCGACGAACGGCGCGAAGCCGTTGGAGTTGATGCCCAGCATCACCTGGCCCGAGGCCACCGCCAGCATCTGCTCGGAGGTGCCCTTGTAGGGCACATGGATGTAGCTGAAGCCGTGGCGCGCGGCCAGCTCGTCCATCACCGCATGCGGCGTGGTGCCGGCGCCGTTGGTGGCAACGGTCAGCTCGCCCGGGCGCGACTTCGCGAAGGCGAGGATGTCGGCGACGCTGCGCAGCGTGCTGCCGGCCGGCACCACCATGCCGAAGGTCACGCCCGAGACCTGCAGGATCGGCGTGGTGTCGCGGATCGGATCCCACAGCACCCGCTGGATGTGCGGCGCGCGCAGCGCCGGATAGGGCAGCTGCGCGATCGTGTAGCCGTCGGGCGCAGCCTGCTGCAGGATCGGCATCGCCAGCGTGCCGCCGGCGCCAGCGCGGTTCTCCACCACCACCTTCTGGCCCAGGTGGCGCCCGGCCAGATCGGCCAGCAGGCGCATCGTCAGGTCGGTGGCGCCGCCGGCCGGCCAGGGCACCCACAGCGTGATCGGACGCAGCGGAAAGCGTGTCTCGGCGCCAGCGCCGGAAGCCGCACCGCCCGGCTGCGCCCGCGCGGCCAGCGCCGCCGCCGGCCCGGTCGCCACCGCAGCCGCCAGCGTGCGCAGCAGCTGCCGGCGGCGCGGGTCGTGCTCGTTGCTCATTGCCATTCCATCAGCTCCATCGTCATCGTGCCGCCGGTCAGGAAGGTGGAATTGGCCGGCTCGCGCCGCTCCACCTTGACCAGCCCGACGCCGGGGCAATACCACTCCAGCGTCGTCAGCGGCATGTCCTTGAATCCGTTGACCGGATCGGCGAACAGGCGAAGCATCGCCACGCCCTTGACCCGCGCGCAGTGCTCGAAGCGCCCGGCCGGCACCTCGACCCGGTCGTCGAGCGCCTCGATGGTCCAGACCGAGGGCACCGACGGGTGGGTGTGGCGGATCTCCGGCGGGAACTCGGCGTTGCGCCGCATCAGGTAGGTGGTGGTCGTGGTCTGCCAGCTCGTGCCCACCGCGATCGGCGCCTTGAGCACGAAGCGCGGCGCCGGGTCGGGCTTCGGCTCGGTGTCGATGTCGGACTTGGCCGCGACCCGGTAGATGCCGCTGGCGTCGGCGCGCAGCCAGTAGTCCAGCCCGGTGTCGCTGCGCCGGCGCCAGGCGCTGCCGGACTCCAGCGCGCCGTCGCGGCCGAGGTTGCTCAGCACCACCGTCTCGCGCTCGCGGGTGTCGTTCTCCCACTCGCTGCTCAGGCGGTAGGTCCAGCGCCGACCCTCTTCCAGCGGAAAGAGCGAGCTGCCGGGCGGCTCCTTGCAGCCGCTCAGCAGCGCCAGCACGGCCGAAGCGGCCAGCAGCGCAGCGATCGGACGAGAGGACATGCGGCGGCTCATCTCACTTCTCCGGCAGCTGCGGCGCGGGCAGGTCGCGGATCTTGACCACCTGCTCGTCCGAGCCCGGGCGCAGCCAGCTCAGGCCCTTCGGCCCGCGCTTGGGCTCGGAGCTGCCCAGCTGGGTCACGCCCTGGCGGGTCTTCTTGATCGCTTCGCCCAGGAGCGCATGCAGATCCTTGCTGTAGGGCAGCCGGTAGGCGCGCGGCTGCGGCACCGGCTTGCCGTCGCGGATCTCGTTGACCCAGACGTGGAGCGCGCCCTCGCGGCCCTTGGCCGGCTCGTCGAACACCGCCGCCAGCAGCACGAAGCGCTCGGGCAGCGCCTGCCGGCTCGGCCAGCCCCAGACCTGCTCCAGCGCCGCATCGCTCCAGAAATACAGCGCCGTCACCGCCGTCACCAGCAGGCCCTTGGCCCACACCGGCCAGCGCGAGGCCGCCAGCGCCAGCCCCAGCACGAACAGCACCGCGACAAAGGCCCACAGCACGCCATCGGTCGTCGTCATCGCCTCAGATCCTTTCCACCAGCGTCTTGGCC
>JBJOPV010000235.1:0-6014 GCA_046050625.1 Pseudomonadota bacterium | reverse complement strand
GCCGATGATAGTGCGCATTCGCGTGTGAAAGTAGGTCATCGTCAGGCTTCTATTCCAGCAAACCCCTCTGATCTTCTGGTCAGAGGGGTTTTTGCTTTGACGCGCCTGATTTGTTTGGCGCATGAAAAACGCCCCGCAGGGCGTTTCAGCAAGAACAGCGGCGCCCCGGTCCAGGGCGCCTCGACTCACATCACCTTGACGATCGCATCGGTGACATAGCCGATGTTCTTCGTGTTCAGCGCGGCCACGCAGATGCGGCCCGAATCGACGCCGTAGACGCCGAATTCGCCGCGCAGGCGAACCATCTGGTCCTTGTTCAGGCCGGAGTAGCTGAACATGCCCTTCTGGCGCACGATGTAGCTCAGGTCGCCCTGCACGCCCGCGGCGGTCAGTTTCTCGACCAGCAGCGTGCGCATTTCCTTGATGCGCACGCGCATCGCGGCCAGTTCATCTTCCCACATCGCGCGCAGGGCGGGCGTGGTCAGCACGGTGGCGACAATCTGTGCGCCGTGGGTAGGCGGGTTGGAATAGTTGGTGCGGATCGCGATCTTCAGTTGCGACAGCACGCGGGTGGCTTCTTCCTTCGAAGCGCAGACGACCGACAGGGCGCCGACGCGCTCGCCGTACAGCGAAAAGCTCTTCGAGAACGAGGTCGAGACGAAGAAGTCGAGGCCAGCGGCCACGAACTTGCCGATCACCGCGCCGTCCTCGGCGATGCCGTCGCCGAAGCCCTGGTAGGCCATGTCGAGGAAGGCGACGAGGTTGCGCGCCTTGATCGAGGCGATGACCTGGTCCCACTGCTCGCCGGTGATGTCGTAGCCGGTCGGGTTGTGGCAGCAGGCGTGCAGCAGGATGATGGTACCCGCCGGTGCGGCGTCGATCGCGGCCAGCATGCCGGCGACGTTGATGCCGCGGTTCTCGGCGTCGTAGTACGGGTAGGTGCCGACCGTGAAGCCGGCGTTGGTGAACAGCGCGCGGTGGTTTTCCCAGCTCGGGTCCGAAATCAGCACCGTGGCGTCCGGGTTGACCTTCTTCAGGAAGTCGGCGCCGATCTTCAGGCCGCCGGTGCCGCCGATGGCCTGCACGGTGGCGACACGGCCGCCGGTGACGACGTCGCTGTCGGCGCCGAACACCAGGCCCTGGACGGCCTTGTCATAGGCGGCGATGCCGTCGATGGGCAGGTAGCCGCGGGCCTTCGGGGCTTCCAGCATCTGGCGCTCGGCCTCGACGACGCACTTCAGCAGCGGCAGCTTGCCGTTGTCGTCGTAGTAGACACCGACGCCGAGGTTGACCTTGGCAGGGTTGGTGTCGGCAGCGAACTGCTCGTTCAGGCCCAGGATCGGGTCGCGCGGGGCCATTTCGACGGCGGAGAACAGGGACATGACTGCGGGTCCGGAAAAGGATGTGTTGTGGAAGACGCGCCCGCCACCCAAGCGGGCATCACGCGCGTGGCGCGGAGTTCGGTTAGGCTGGGCGGTTGCGCGCCGATTTTAGCGGCCGGTCGGGAGTCCCATGAGCAGCATCGAGCAGATCGACAGTCATGACACACCGGCGAGGGAAGGCCAGTTCATCCGCTTTCCTGATTCGCCGTTTCAGTTGTTCCAGCCCTATCCGCCGGCCGGGGACCAGCCGCGCGCGATCGAGCAGCTGGTCGAGGGCGTGCAGGACGGCCTGAGCTGGCAGACGCTGCTGGGCGTGACCGGCTCGGGCAAGACCTTCACGATGGCCAACACCATCGCACGGCTGGGCCGCCCGGCCATCGTGTTTGCGCCGAACAAGACGCTGGCGGCGCAGCTCTACAGCGAGTTCCGCGAGTTCTTCCCCAAGAACGCGGTCGAGTACTTCGTCAGCTACTACGACTACTACCAGCCCGAGGCCTATGTGCCGCAGCGCGATCTCTTCATCGAGAAGGACAGCGCGATCAACGAGCACATCGAGCAGATGCGGCTGTCCGCCACCAAGAGCGTGCTGGAGCGCCGCGACACGGTGATCGTGGCCACCGTCAGCGCGATCTACGGCATCGGCAAGCCGGAGGACTACACGCAGATGCGCTTCATCGTGCGCGTCGGCGACCGAGTGGGCCAGCGCGACGCCATCGCGCAGCTGGTGCGCATGCAGTACACCCGCAATGATGTGGAGTTCGTGCGCGGCACCTTCCGCGTGCGCGGCGACACCATCGACATCTTCCCGGCCGAGCATTCCGAGCTGGCCATCCGCATCGAGATGTTCGACGACGAGGTCGAGGCGCTGCAGCTCTTCGATCCGCTGACCGGCAAGGTGCGCCAGAAGATCCCGCGCTTCACCGTCTACCCGGCCAGCCATTACGTGACGCCGCGCGAGCAGGTGCTGGCCGCGGCCGAGGGCATCAAGGCCGAGCTGCGCCAGCGCCTGGACGAGTTCACCGCGCAGGGCAAGCTGGTCGAGGCGCAGCGCATCGAGCAGCGCACCCGCTTCGACCTGGAGATGCTGCAGGAGGTCGGCCACTGCAAGGGCATCGAGAACTACACGCGCCATCTCTCGGGGGCGAAGCCGGGCGATCCGCCGCCGACGCTGGTGGACTACATGCCGAGCGACGCGGTGATGTTCCTCGACGAGAGCCATGTGCTGATCGGCCAGTTCGGCGGCATGTACAACGGCGACCGCTCGCGCAAGACCACGCTGGTCGAGTATGGTTTTCGCCTGCCCTCGGCGCTGGACAACCGGCCGCTGAAGTTCGACGAGTTCGAGCGCAAGATGCGTCAGGTGGTCTTCGTCACCGCCACGCCCGCCGACTACGAGAAGACCCACGCGGACCAGGTGGTCGAGCAGCTGGTGCGCCCGACCGGGCTGGTCGATCCGCAGGTCGAGGTGCGCCCGGCCACGCACCAGGTCGACGATGTGCTGCAGGAGATCCGCCAGCGCATCGAGATCGGCGAGCGGGTGCTGATCACCACGCTGACCAAGCGCATGGCCGAGCAGCTCACCGATTACCTGAGCGAGAACGGCGTGAAGGTGCGTTATCTGCACTCGGACATCGATACGGTCGAGCGCGTCGAGATCCTGCGTGATCTGCGTCTGGGCGTGTTCGACGTGCTGGTGGGCATCAACCTGCTGCGCGAGGGCCTGGACATCCCGGAGGTGTCGCTGGTGGCGATCCTCGACGCTGACAAGGAGGGCTTCCTGCGCAGCGAGCGCAGCCTGATCCAGACGATCGGCCGCGCGGCGCGCAACGTCAACGGCCGCGCCATTCTCTATGCCGACCGCATCACCGACTCGATGCGTCGCGCCATCGACGAGACCGAGCGCCGCCGCGCCCGGCAGGTCGCCCACAACGAGGCCCACGGCATCACGCCGCGCGGTATCCGCAAGCAGGTGCGGGATCTGATCGATGGTGTCTACAGCGAGAAGGCCAAGGACGATCTGGCACGCTTCGAGCAGATCCGCGATGCTGCACAGGTCGAGCGCCTCTCGGAGAAGGATCTGGGCAAGCGCATCAAGCAGCTCGAGAAGCAGATGCTCGAGCACGCGCGCAATCTGGAGTTCGAGCAGGCGGCGCGGCTGCGCGACCAGCTCGCGCTGCTGCGCGAGCAGGCCTTCGGCTCGGGGGGGCGGTGATGCGCATCCTGATGGTCTGCACCGCCAACATCTGTCGCTCGCCGACGGCGGAGGCGGTCATGCGGCATCGCCTCGGCCGCGCTGGCCTGCGGGAGCGCATCCAGCTCGACTCCGCTGGAACCCGTGCCGGATCGACACCGATGCCGGCCGACCCGCGCAGCATCGCCCATGCGGCACGACGCGGCTATGACCTGACGCCGCTGCGCTCGCGTCCGATCATGCGGGCTGATTTTGATCGCTTCGATCTGGTCGTGCCGATGGACCGCGGCCATGTGACCCAGCTGGCAGCGCTGATGCCCGGACCGACCACTGCGCAGGTCCGACTGATGATGTCGTTCGCGCGCATCAAGGGGCTGTCCGACGAGGTGCCCGACCCCTACTATGGGGGTGCTGCGGGATTCGAACATGTGCTCGACCTCGTGGAACTTGCGTGCGACGGGCTGCTCGAATACCTGTACTCGCCTCAGGGTTCCCGCTGATCCCGGCTGCCGGGCTCGCGGAGCGCTCCGCTATAATCGAGTAAATCACTCGGGAAAGACGGCGAGGGTCCAACCCGACTTGCTGCCCTGGGCTCAGCCAACCGCTGCGTACCAGCCGCGAGTTCAAGGAGCTTAAAGCCATGCGACTGACAACGAAGGGCCGGTTTGCGGTCACCGCCATGATCGATCTGGCACTGCGCGAGCACAGCGGCCCGGTGGCGCTGGCGGCCATCAGCGCTCGCCAGCAGATCTCTCTTTCCTATCTTGAACAGCTCTTCGGCAAGCTGCGCCGCCATGAGCTGGTCGAGAGCACCCGTGGCCCGGGCGGGGGCTACTCGCTCGGCCGCAAGGCCGAGGACATCACGGTCGCCGACATCATCGTCGCCGTGGACGAAGCGATCGATGCCACCGGCTGCGGTGGTGGCGAGAACTGCATGGGCGACGAATCGGGCCGCTGCATGACGCACGACCTCTGGGCGAGCCTGAACGCGAAGATGCTCGAATACCTGAACTCGATCTCGCTCAAGAGCCTGGTCGATGATCAGATCAACCGCGGCGTGTCGGTCGAGGAGGCGCCTATCAAGCGTGCCATCTCGAGCCAGCCCGTCGTCAAGCCGATCAAGGTCACGGCGCCGAACTCGGTGTTCGCGCTCGGATCGGCGCTCTCGAAGTAACACGAACTTGTCCCGGGTGCCGCCCTGACCGGCGGCCGCTGCGGGGCGACCTGGTTGAACATGGACATGACTCCCCACTTCCCGATCTACATGGACTACGGCGCGACGACCCCGGTCGATCCGCGGGTGGTCGATGCGATGATTCCCTGGCTGCGCGAGCACTTCGGCAATCCGGCCTCGCGCAGTCACGCCTGGGGCTGGGAAGCCGAGGAAGCGGTCGAGAAGGCGCGTGGCCAGGTCGCGGCCCTGATCGGCGCCGACCCGCGCGAGATCGTCTGGACCTCGGGCGCGACCGAGTCCAACAACCTGGCGATCAAGGGCGCGGCGCACTTCTACCAGACGCGCGGCAAGCACCTGATCACCGTGAAGACCGAGCACAAGGCCGTGCTCGACACGATGCGCGAGCTCGAGCGCCAGGGCTTCGAGGTGACCTACCTCGAGGTGCAGCCCGACGGCCTGCTCGACCTCGACCAGTTCCGCGCCGCGATCCGCCCGGACACCATCCTGGCCTCGGTGATGTTCGTGAACAACGAGATCGGTGTGATCCAGGACATCCCGACGATCGGTGCGATCTGCCGCGAGAAGGGCGTGATCTTCCACGTCGACGCTGCGCAGGCCACCGGCAAGGTCGAGATCGATCTGGCCAAGCTGCCGGTCGACCTGATGAGTCTGGCCTCGCACAAGAGCTATGGCCCGAAGGGCATGGGCGCGCTGTACGTGCGCCGCAAGCCGCGCATCCGCATCGAGGCGCAGATGCACGGCGGTGGCCACGAGCGCGGCATGCGCTCGGGCAGTCTGCCGGTGCACCAGATCGTCGGCATGGGTCTGGCGTTCGAGATTGCGCGCCAGGAGATGGCCGAGGAGAACGTCCGCATCGCCGCGCTGCACAAGCGTCTGCTCGACGGTCTGTCCGACATCGAGCAGGTCTTCGTCAACGGCGACCTGACCCGCCGCGTGCCGCACAACCTGAACATCTCCTTCAACTTCGTCGAGGGCGAGTCGCTGATCATGGGCGTCAAGGGCCTGGCGGTGTCGTCGGGCTCGGCCTGCACCTCGGCCAGCCTGGAGCCGAGCTACGTGCTGCGCGCGCTGGGCCGCAGCGACGAGCTGGCGCATTCGAGCCTGCGCATGACCATCGGTCGCTTCACGACCGTCGAGGAGATCGACTACGCCGTCGCCACGCTGAAGGACCGTGTCGCCAAGCTGCGCGAGCTCTCGCCGCTGTGGGACATGTACAAGGATGGCATCGACCTGAGCACGATCCAGT
>JBJOPV010000234.1:0-6031 GCA_046050625.1 Pseudomonadota bacterium | reverse complement strand
GAGCGAGGCGCGCACCAGGTTGTGGTTGAAGCCCTGCAGCGTCGCCAGCACGGTGGTCAGCACGAAGGGCGCGCCCAGCGCGGCGTGCACCACGATCAGGCCGAGGTAGCTGTCGGCGAAGCCCAGCTTGGCGAAGAACAGGTAGCAGGCCACGCCCACCACCACGATCGGCACCACCATCGGCGCGATCAGGATGCTCATCAGGAGGCCCTTGCCGGGAAAGTCCGTGCGCGACAGGCCCACCGCCGCCAGCGTGCCCAGCACGGTGGCCAGCACGGTGGCTGCGGGTGCCACGATGAAGCTGTTGCGTGCGGCGCGGCCCCACTCCGGCGCGTTGAACAGGTTCTCGTACCACTGCAGCGACCAGCCCGGCATCGGATAGGCCAGGAAGGAGCTCGACGAGAAGGACAGCGGCACGATCACCAGGATCGGCAGCAGCAGGAACACCAGCATCCCGACGCAGAACAGGCGCATCAGCCACCAGCCGAGCTTGTCGGCCAGCGTGGCGTACGCCGGGAACTGCGGGTTCATCGCGGACAGGATCGCGTTCATCGGTCGTCTTCCTTCTTCTTCCTTCTGGGGGCGGGGGGCTCTGGATCAGCCCAGGCTCAGCTCGGACTTGACCATGCGGCGATAGACGCCGTAGAGGATCAGCGTGGCCGTCAGCAGCACCGCGCCCAGCGCGCAGGCCATGCCCCAGTTGATCTCGACGTTGGTGTACTGGGCGATGTAGTACGACAGCATCTGGTCGTCGGCGCCGCCCAGCAGCGCCGGCGTCACGTAGTAGCCGATGCTCAGGATGAAGACCAGCAGCGCGCCGGCCCCCACGCCCGACCAGGTCTGCGGCACGTAGACGCGGAAGAAGGCCGCCAGCGGCGAGCTGCCCAGGCTGATGGCCGCGCGCAGATAGGTCGGCGGCACCGACTTCATCACGCTGTACAGCGGCAGGATCATGAAGGGCAGCAGGATGTGCACCATCGCGATGACCACGCCGGTGCGGTTGAACAGCAGCGCGAGCGGCTCGTCGATCAGGCCGGTGCCGACCAGCGCCGAGTTGACCAGGCCCTCGCGCTGCAGCAGCACGATCCAGGCCGCGACCCGCACCAGGATCGAGGTCCAGAACGGCACCAGCACCAGGATCATCAGCAGGTTGGCGCGGCGTGCCTCCATCGTCGAGAGCCAGTAGGCCAGCGGATAGGCCAGCAGCAGGCACAGCACCGTGACCACCGCCGAGATGTTGAAGGTGCGCAGCAGGATCTTGCCGAAGACCGCCTGCTCGGCCGGCATGGCCTCGACATGGCCTTCGGCATCGCGGCGCAGGTCGACCGCGGCCAGCAGGTAGTCGGGCGTCCAGCGGCTGGCGTTCTTGGCGATCGCCTGCCAGTAGAGCGCCTCGCCCCAGCGCGCATCGACCTCGAGCAGGCGGTCGCGCGTCTGCTCGGGGCTCAGGCCCTCGCCCAGGGGCAGCGCCCGGTAGGTCTTCATGACCAGCGAGCGCGCGCCCGGTACCTCGGAGTTGAGCCGGCGCGCCAGCGTGCCGGCCTGCGCGCTGTCGGGCAGCGCGCCCAGGTCCTTGGCCAGGCCGGCGAAGGCCGCCGGCGGCGGCAGGTCCTGGCGGTTCCAGCCCGAGAGCGCCTCGCCGGTGTGCACCAGCACGTCGGCCACCTCCGGGTTCTCGACCGCGCGCTTGAGCAGCGCGCCGATCGGCACCAGGAAAGTCAGCAGCAGGAAGACCAGCAGCGGCAGCGTCAGGCTGGCGGCCGTCAGCTTGCGGCGGCGCTCGGCGCGCTGGAGGGCGCGGGCGAGGTCCTGGCCGCGCGGTGCGGCGGCGGCCTGATCGTCGAGGGCGAGGCTGTGCATGGGCGAGGCGGGCGTCAGTCGGGCAGGAGGCGAGGCGCGTTCGGCGGGCTTACTGGGCGGCCCAGGCGGCGAAGCGCTTCTCCAGCGCCTCGCCCTGGTCGGCCCAGAAGGTGATGTCGAACTTCAGCGCATCCTTCGAGTTGGCCGGCGAGGTCGGCAGCAGCGCCAGGGTCTTGGCATCCAGGCTGCCCAGGGCCTTGTTGTTGGTCGGGCCGTAGGAGATCAGCTTGGCGTATTCGGCCTGAGCGGGCGCCTGCGAGGCCGAGGCGATGAACTTCATCGCCAGGTCCTTGTTCGGCGTGCCCTTCGGAATGACCCAGTAGTCCAGGTCATAGATGCCGCCGGTCCAGCTGATCTGCAGGTTCTTGCCTTCGCGCTGCGCCGCGTCGATGCGGCCGTTGTAGGCGGTGGTCATGACCACGTCACCGGCGACCAGGAACTGCGGCGGCTGCGCGCCGGCTTCCCACCACTGGATCGAGGGCTTGAGCTCGGTCATCTTCTTGAACGCGCGCTCGGCGCCGGCCGGCGTGCCCAGAACCTTGTAGACGTCCTTCGAGGGCACGCCGTCGGCCATCAGCGCGAACTCGAGGTTGTAGCGCGCGCCCTTGCGCAGGCCGCGCTTGCCGGCGAACTTCCTGGTGTCCCAGAAATCGGCCCAGGTCTTGGGGCCGTCCTTCAGCTTGTCGCCGTTGTAGGCCATGACGGTCGACCAGATGAAGATGCCGACGCCGCATTCCTGCACCGCCGCCGGCTGGAAGTCGGCCTTGTTGCCGACCTTGGCCCAGTCGATCTTCTCGAACAGGCCCTCGTCGCAGCCACGCGCCGCGTCCGGGCTCTCGACCTCGACGACATCCCAGCTCACCTTCTTCGTCTCGACCATGGCCTTGATCTTGGCCTGCTCGCCGTTGTATTCGACACCGACGATCTTGGTGCCGGTGGCCTTCTCGAAGGGCTCGACATAGGCCTTCTTCTGCGCGTTGCCGTTGGCCCCGCCGAAGTTGACGACGGTGAGCTGGCTCTGTGCGAGCGCCGAGCCGGCCAGCAGCGAGGCCGCGGCGGCCACGACCAGGGAAACGGTAGCGTTCTTCATGACGAGGGTTCCTCTGTGAGAGCGGAAGGGGGCGGGGGAAAAAACGGAAGGAAAGGGCGGGTGGCTCAGGCGTAGACGCGCAGGAACTGCGGCGCGATGCGCAGCCACACCGGCTGGCCGGCCTGCGGCGCCTGGTCGCCCAGCGGCACCTTGACGGTGGCCTGGGCCTGGCCGGCCACCGCGCAGCGCAGGCGCAGGTGGTCGCCGAAGTAGATGACGTCGTTGATCGCGGCCTGGATGATGTTGCTGTCGTTGGCCGCCGGTGCAGTCAGCATCGCCTCGATGCGCTCCGGGCGGACCGAGGCGGTCACGCGGCTGCCGGGCTGGACCTGGTTGACGTTGACGCCGGCCAGGCGCTCGCCGGTGGGCAGCACCAGTTCGCAGCGGCCGTGGGGGTCGTCGGCGCTCAGCGTGCCCTCCAGCACCGTGCTGTCGCCGACGAAGCCGGCCACGAAGCGGTTCGAGGGCGTCTCGTAGAGGCGGTCGACGATGTCGATCTGCTGGATCAGGCCGTCGTTGAAGACGGCGACGCGGTCGCTCATCGTCAGCGCCTCGCCCTGGTCGTGCGTGACGTAGACGAAGGTCACGCCGAGCTGGCGGTGCAGCTCCTTCAGCTCGATCTGCATGTGCTCGCGCAGCTGCTTGTCGAGCGCGCCCAGCGGCTCGTCCATCAGCACCAGCTGCGGCTCGAACACCAGCGCACGCGCCAGCGCCACGCGCTGCTGCTGGCCGCCGGAGAGCTGCGCGGGGAAACGCTCGCCCTTGCCGCCGAGCTGCACCATGTCGAGCGCGCGCGCCACGCGCTTGTCGATGTCGATCTTGGGCACCTTGCGCACCGTCAGCGGGTAGGCCA
This sequence comes from Pseudomonadota bacterium, assembly GCA_046050625.1. Lineage (GTDB taxonomy): Bacteria > Pseudomonadota > Gammaproteobacteria > Burkholderiales > Burkholderiaceae_C > Sphaerotilus. Next base: position 2,228 of record JBJOPV010000234.1, on the reverse strand, counting down.
CGTTGGCCGCCACCGTCATGTGCGGGAACAGCGCGTAGTTCTGGAACACCATGCCGAAGTTGCGCTTGTGCGGTGGCGTGCGGGTGATGGGCTTGCCGTCGAGCAGGATCTCGCCGGCGGTGGGCGACTCGAAGCCGGCCAGCATCATCAGCGTGGTGGTCTTGCCCGAACCCGACGGGCCCAGCAGCGACAGGAACTCGCCGCGGCGGATGTCCAGATCGAGATTGCGCACCACCAGACTCAGGCCGTCATAGGTCTTCTGGACGCCTTTGAATTGAACCAGGGCAGGGTTGCTCATCGTCTTCGGGTGCTCGGGTGTGGATCGGGGAAAGGCGCGACGCGGGGCGCGGCGGACAAGGGGTCCGTGCTGCAGGACGCCCGGACTGTAGGAGGGGGCTTGTCGCGACAACATGCACAGACAGGGCCCGGTTGTGACGCACTGTGCAGGTTGTCGCGCCTGTACAGACTTGCCCTCTGTTCAAGCGCAGTGCGGCATGTCTGGCACTGGTGCGGTGCACGCCCCGAAATGAGGCGTTTTCCTTCATCGGCATGAGCGCAATCGTTTTCAATGCGGTGAAAGCGCACGAAAACCCACGCTGTCAGCCTTGTTCATGCGAATGATGATGGGGATATTTTTTTCTGGTTCTCGCTGATTGTTGCGAAAAATGGACAGGCTGAAGGGCTGTCGCGCAATGAAGCAATGGGGGTGGGGATGCATCCCGCGAGTAAATTGCAGTCAATTTAAACACTAACGGCATTGCCATTTCAAAAGAAGACGCGAAGAACGAAGGCACCAGAAAATTCAGAGACTTTCGTCTTGACCATGAAAAGGTTCAGGCCCTCGCCGCAGGATCTGCGTGCGAGGGCCCGATGGGACCGAACAGGCCAGGGCCGCCCGTCCGGTCAGGGCGCTTGGCCTCAGGCAGTGGCGTCAAAGCAGTCAGACAGGACCGACAGGCCTTCGTCAAGCAGCGTGTCGGAGGCCGTCAGCGGCACCAGGATGCGCACGACGTTGGCATACACGCCGCACGACAGCAGGATCAGACCGCGGCGCAGAGCTTCCGCGACGATGCGGCGGGTGCGGTCGGCGTCCGGGCGGGCCAGATCACCGTCGGTGAACAGCTCGATGGCGATCATCGCGCCGGGGCCGCGGATGTCGCCGATCGCGCTGTGGCGCTCGGCGATCCGCTTCAGGCCAGCCTTCAGGCGCTCGCCCACCGCCTGGCTGCGCTCCAGCAGCTTTTCCTTCTCGAAGGTCGAGATCACTGCCAGCGCGGCGGCGCAGGCCAGCGGGTTGCCGGAGTAGGTGCCGCCCAGGCCGCCCGGGGCCGGAGCGTCCATCACCTCGGCGCGGCCGATGATCGCCGACAGCGGCAAGCCGCCACCCAGCGACTTGGCCATCGTGATGATGTCCGGGGCCACGCCCGCCTGCTCGAACCAGCTTTCGCAGGCCAGCCAGCGGCCGGTGCGGCCGGCGCCGGTCTGCACCTCGTCGGCGATCAGCAGGATGCCGTGGCGGTCGCACAGCTCGCGCAGCGCCTTGACGAAGTCGATCGGGGCTTCATAGAAGCCGCCTTCGCCCTGCACCGGCTCCAGCATGATCGCGGCCACGCGCGAGGGCTCGACGTCGTACTTGAACAGCGCCTCGATCGAGGCCATCGCGTCGGCGGTGCTCACGCCGTGCAGCGCGCAGGGGAACTTGGCGTGATAGACCTCGGCCGGGAAGGGGCCGAAGCCGACCTTGTACGGCACGACCTTGCCGGTCAGCGCCATGCCCATCATCGTGCGGCCGTGGAAGCCGCCGCCGAAGGCGATGACTGCAGAGCGCTTGGTGTAGGCCCGCGCGACCTTGACCGCGTTCTCGACCGCCTCGGCGCCGGTGGTCATGAAGAAGCTCTTCTTCGCGAAGGCACCCGGCGCCATCGTGTTCAGGCGCTCGGCCAGCTCGACGTAGGGCTCGTAGGCCAGCACCTGGAAGCAGGTGTGCGTGACGCGGTCGAGCTGTGCCTTGACCGCCTCGACCAGCGCCGGGTGGCGGTGGCCGGTGTTCAGCACCGCGATGCCACCGGCGAAGTCGATCAGGCGACGGCCCTCGACGTCCCAGACCTCGGCGTTCTCGGCCCGGTCGACGAAGACTTCGTGGGCCTGGCCCAGCCCGGCGGGCAGGGCGGCGCGGCGGCGGGCCATCAGGGCGGCGTTGGTCAGGTTCGGTTCGCGTTGCATCGGGG
>JBJOPV010000233.1:0-6059 GCA_046050625.1 Pseudomonadota bacterium | reverse complement strand
GCGGCTCCGGCTTCGGCTGCTGCTGCTGCACCCGCACCGGTTGCGGCGGCTGCACCTGTGGCGGCTCCGGCTGCTGCCGTGGTGGCCGTGCCTGCGCATGACCCGACCGCCCCGGCACTCAACCTGCCGCACGCCTCGCCGTCGATGCGCAAGTTCGCTCGCGAACTGGGCGTGCCGCTGGCCGAGGTCAAGGGCTCCGGTCCCAAGGGCCGCATCACCGAGGCCGACATCCAGGGCTTCGTCAAGGGCGTGATGGCCGGCGCGGTGCAGACCGTCGCCCAGAAGGCTGCCGCGCCTGCCCCGGCTCCTGCCGCGGCGGCTGGCGGCGCCTTCCCCGGCCTGCTCGCTTGGCCGAAGGTGGACTTCGCCAAGTTCGGCCCGGTCGAGCGCAAGGACTTGTCGCGCATCAAGAAGATCTCGGGCGCCAACCTGCACCGCAACTGGGTGGTCATCCCGCACGTCACCAACCATGACGACGCGGACATCACCGAGCTGGAAGCCTTCCGCGTCCAGACGAACAAGGAAAACGAGAAGTCCGGCGTCAAGGTCACGATGCTGGCCTTCATGATCAAGGCGGCGGTCGCGGCGCTGAAGAGGTTCCCCGAGTTCAACTCCTCGCTCGACGGCGACCAGTTGGTGCTGAAGAACTACTTCCACATCGGCTTCGCGGCGGACACGCCCAACGGCCTGGTGGTCCCGGTCATCAAGGACTGCGACAAGAAGGGCATCGTCCAGATCAGCCAGGAAATGGGCGATCTGGCCAAGAAGGCGCGTGATGGCAAGCTGGGGCCGGCCGACATGAGCGGCGCGTGCTTCACGATCTCCAGCTTGGGCGGCATCGGTGGTCGGTACTTCACGCCGATCATCAACGCCCCGGAAGTCGCGATCATGGGCGTCTGCAAGAGCCAGATCGAGCCGAAGTGGGACGGCAAGCAGTTCCAGCCGCGCCTGATGCTGCCGCTGTCGCTGTCGTGGGACCACCGCGTCATCGACGGCGCGGCGGCCGCGCGCTTCAACGTCTACTTCGCGTCGCTGCTGGCGGACTTCCGCCGCATCGTGCTGTGATCGGGGAGAACACGACATGGCACTGATCGAAGTGAAGGTTCCGGACATCGGCGACTTCAAGGACGTGGCGATCATCGAGCTGCTGGTGAAGGCCGGCGACACGGTGAAGATGGAACAGAGCCTGATCACGGTCGAATCCGACAAGGCGTCGATGGAGATTCCGTCGAGCCATGCCGGCGTGGTCAAGGAGCTGAAGGTCGCGCTGGGCGACAAGATGAACCAGGGCACCGTGATCCTGGTGCTGGAGAGCGCCGAGGCGGCCGCTCCGGCGCCGGCACCCGCACCGGCCGCGGCGGCTCCGGTCGCTGCGCCGGCCCCGGTGGCGGCACCGGCCGGTCCGGCCGGCAGCTACAGCGGCGCGGCCGATGTCGAGTGCGATGTGCTGGTGCTGGGCGCCGGCCCCGGCGGCTACTCGGCCGCCTTCCGCGCGGCCGATCTGGGCCTTAAGGTCGTCATCGTCGAGCGTTACGCGACGCTGGGCGGTGTCTGCCTGAACGTGGGCTGCATCCCGTCGAAGGCGCTGCTGCACGTCGCGGCCGTGATGGACGAGGTCTCGCACCTGGGCGACCTGGGCGTCGAGTTCGGCGCGCCGAGCCTGAACATCGACAAGCTGCGCGGCCACAAGGACAAGGTCATCGGCAAGCTGACCGGCGGCTTGGCCGCGATGGCCAAGATGCGCAAGGTCACCACCGTGCGCGGCGTGGGCCAGTTCCTCGACCCGTACCACGTCCAGGTCGAAGAGACCACCGGCGCGGGCACGGAGCGAGCGGGCGGCGCCAAGGTCGTCAAGTTCAAGCACGCCATCATCGCGGCGGGCTCGCAAGCCGTGCGCCTGCCGTTCTTCCCCGCCGATGAGCGCATCGTCGACTCGACCGGGGCGCTCGCGCTCAAGGCCGTGCCGAAGAAGATGCTCATCGTCGGCGGCGGCATCATCGGCCTGGAAATGGGCACCGTCTATTCCACCCTGGGCGCCCGCCTGGACGTGGTCGAGATGATGGACGGCCTGATGCAGGGCGCCGACCGCGACCTGGTCAAGGTCTGGCAGAAGATGAACGCCAAGCGCTTCGACAACATCCTGTTGAAGACGAAGACCGTCGGCGCCGAAGCCACCCCGGAAGGCATCAAGGTGCAGTTCGAGGGCCTGGACGGCACGAAGTCGGAAGGCGTCTACGACCTGGTGCTGCAGGCGGTGGGCCGCACGCCCAACGGCAAGAAGATCGCCGCCGACAAGGCCGGCGTGGCGGTGACTGATCGCGGCTTCATCAACGTCGACATCCAGATGCGCACCAACGTGCCGCACATCTTCGCCATCGGCGACATCGTCGGCCAGCCGATGCTGGCGCACAAGGCGGTGCATGAGGCGCACGTCGCGGCGGAAGTCATCGCCGGCACCCTGCTGGGCGACGACAAGCTGGCGAAGTCGGCCTTCAACGCCCGCGTCATCCCGTCGGTGGCCTATACCGATCCAGAAGTGGCGTGGGTCGGCCTGACCGAAGACCAGGCCAAGGCGCAGGGCATCAAGGTCAAGAAGGGCCTGTTCCCGTGGACGGCCTCGGGCCGCGCCATCGCCAACGGCCGCGACGAGGGCTTCACCAAGCTGCTGTTCGATGACTCGCCCGAGGCCCACGGCCACGGCAAGATCCTCGGCGGCGGCATCGTCGGCACGCACGCGGGCGACATGATCGGCGAGATCGCGCTGGCGATCGAGATGGGCGCGGACGCGGTGGACATCGGCAAGACGATCCACCCGCATCCGACGCTGGGCGAGTCGATCGGCATGGCCGCCGAGGTCGCGCACGGCTCCTGCACGGACCTGCCGCCGAGCAAGAAGTAAGCAATCTTCGTTTTCGCGAAGAAGAGCCCGATCGGTGCGAGCCGGTCGGGCTTCTTTCATGACAGGGGGCTCACTGCATCCGCACCGACGAGCAGGAGCCCCTTTCGCCCGCGCCTTCACCACGACCCGCGGGCCCTGACGCGTTTCAGCCCGCTGCGAGCTGTACGCTCGCGCCGCCAGCCCTCAGCCCCTGGAGCAGGGCGGCAGGGGCGGCGGCTGGAACCACGAGCGCGCTCAGTGCCTTCAGGCTGGTCACCGTGAAGGGCGAGGCGGCGCCCAGCTTGTCCAGCGTGGCCAGCACCACGGTATCGGCTGCACGTTCGTGCAGCGTGCGCTTGACCGCTGCTTCCTCGAAATCCCCGGTGGTGAGTCCGGCCTCCGGGTGCACGCCGGTGACGCCCATCAGGTAGAGATCGGCCCGCAGGCGCATCGCCGCCTCGATCACGCTGGCCCCGACATGGACCATCGAGTGCCGGAACAGCCGGCCGCCGAGGGTCAGCACCTCGATGTGGACATGTTCGGCCAGGGCGACCGCGATGCTCGGGCTGTGCGTGATCACGGTGGCGCGCAGGTCGTGCGGCAGATGCCTGATCACCTGCAGCGAGGTGGTCCCGCCATCCAGAATGACGGTCTGGCCCGGGCGCACCAGCGCGGCGCCTGCCTGGCCGAGCAGCAGCTTCTCGTCCGAGGCGAGCTGCGTGCGCATCTGCAGATCACCGGTCGCCGGCGACGCCGGCAGCGCGCCGCCATGCACGCGCTGCAGCTTGCCTTCGGCGGCCAGTTCCCGCAGGTCGCGCCTGACCGTGTCTTCCGACAGCCCCAGCTCCTCGCTGAAGGGCTTGACCAGGAATTGCCCCTCCGCCCGGAGGCGGCTGAGGATCAGTTGCTTGCGCTGAGTGGTGAGCATGTCGGCACGGGGTCGCATTGGTTTGCACGAGATTGCACGAAATTTCTTGTTGATGCATGATGTGGCCTGCATCAACCGGAAAGGTCTGCCATGTCTCATTCTCCCGCGAAGGCCTTGGCCGGTGCCTTGGCCGAAGCGCCCCATGTGCGGCTGCACGAGGTGCAGCTGCTGTCAGATGACTGGTATGTGCTGCGCAAGATCGGCTTCGAGCTGCGCCGGCGCGATGGCACCTGGCAGCGGATGAGCCGTGAAGCCTATGACCGCGGGCATGGCGCGGTGCTGCTGCTGTTCAATCCGGAGCGCGGCACGGTGGTGCTGACGCGGCAGTTCCGCATGCCCGTCTTCCTCAACGGCGGCAACGATGGCTATCTGATCGAGGCCTGCGCCGGCCTGCTCGATGGCGACGATCCGGAAAGCTGCATCCGCCGGGAAGTCGAGGAGGAGACCGGCTACCGGATCCGCGCGCCGCGCCGGATCTTCGAGGCCTTCATGAGCCCCGGCTCGGTCACGGAGCGCCTGCATTTCTTCGTGGCCGAGTACGAGCACGCGGATCGTGTCCAGGGCGGCGGTGGCGTGCCGTCGGAGGGGGAGGACATCGAGGTGATCGAGATGTCGCTGCAGGAGGCCCTGCAGGCCGTGGCCGACGGGCGCATCTGCGACGCCAAGACCATCATGCTGCTGCAGCATGTGGCCTTGGCGTCGCGCTGATCTGCCTCAGAGCCAGCCCTTCGCCACCAGCGCCTTGCGGATCATGTCCGCCATCAGCTGGTGGCCGTAGGGCGTGGGGTGGAAGCCGTCGGAGAAGGCATAGCGCTTGTACCAGTCGCTGCCGGTGACGCCGGCGGGCGGGCTGGCGGCCAGCGCGGCGTCGGTGCAGGTCGCGAAGGTGTAGGTCGGCAGGCCGTCGCTGCCGGTGCCGGTGACCGGGCAGGCGGGCGTGGTGGCATTGCTCAGGCCGTAGGTGGCCGGCGAGGCGACCTGCGCGTCGAGCGTGGCCTGGAAGTCGACCACTGCGATCCGGCTGTCGCTGCCCAGGCGCTCGAGCAGCCGGCTGTTGTAGGCGCTGACCCAGCTGTTGAACAGCGCCGCGCTCTGTGCGCTGGCGGTGGCACCTGCGCTGGCGGTGATCGAGGCCAGCACCATCTGGAAGCGCGGCGTGCGGGTGACTGCCGGCATGTTCAGCACCGCCACCCGCTGCAGGCCGCGGTCGAGCGCCTGGGTGGTGATCAGCGTGACCATCCGGTCGGCCAGCGCACGCATGTAGGTCGCGCCGGCGCCGGCCAGGCCGGTCGTGCCGCCAGCGGCTGCCGCCGAGACCTGGGCCGAGGACAGCAGGCTGGCCAGCAGCGCGGTGTAGGCGGCGCCGCCGTCGGTCGAGGCCTTGAGGTAGGCCGAGACCAGCGCCGCAGCATCGTTGCCGCCGCCATCGATCAGCAGCAGGTCACCGGCATGGAAGGAGCCGGCCGCGTTCGCGGCCGTGAACTGCACCGCCAGGCCGCGCGGGTCCTGCGCGCTCAAGGCGCTGCTGGCCGGATTGATCACCCCGCCACCGACGGCGAAGTTGGTGCAGTTGAGCGTGCTGTCGGTGGTGAAGGTGGTGCCGGTGAAGCGGAAGAAATTGCAGCCGGTGCCCAGGCCGTAGGACTGCGCGATCAGCTCCGGATAGATCAGGTTGCCCTGGACGGTGAACTTCAGCCCGAAGGTGCCGACATCGGCCAGGCTGTCGCCCATGACCTTCAGTGCGCCGACCTGGGGGCGGCTGCTGTCATCGCTGCCACCGCCGCAGGCGGCCAGCATCAGGGCGGTGGCCAGTGCCACGGCTGCCCGGCCAAACTGGGGGAAGGACGTCTGGATCATCGGAGGTCTCCTGCGCTGTCGGGCAAAAAAGAACGCCCGTGCTATTTAGTGACATGCACTCTACGTGTCACCGCCGCGCGATGCTTCCAGACAAACCCTCGGCATGAGCCCATGAAAAAGGCCGCCCCTTGGGGCGGCCTTCTCGCATGCGCTGAAAGCGGCGGCTGATTACAGCAGGGACTTGAGGATGCGGCCCATCTCGGAGGGATTGCGGGTGACCTTGAAGCCGCACTCTTCCATGATGGCGAGCTTGGCATCAGCGGTGTCGGCGCCGCCGGAGATGAGCGCGCCGGCGTGGCCCATGCGCTTGCCCGCGGGGGCGGTGACACCGGCGATGAAGCCGACGACCGGCTTCTTCATGTGGTCCTTGACCCAGCGGGCGGCCTCGGCCTCGTC
>JBJOPV010000232.1:0-6086 GCA_046050625.1 Pseudomonadota bacterium | reverse complement strand
ATCTGGCGCAGGAAGGTCGCGCGGTAGTAGGACAGCGCGTTCTCGATCTCGTCCGAGACGGTCAGCTTGGTGTAGCGCAGCATGCGCGTCTGCCAGAGCTGGGTCACGCGGGCGGCGAGCTGCTCCTCGTTCTCGGCGCGCTCGCGGGCGGTGTGCAGGTGGTCGCGCTGGTTGATCAGCTCGGCCACGGCGCGCTCGGCGTCGAGGATGGACTTGCGCTGCACCTCGGTCGGGTGTGCGGTCAGCACTGGCGAGATGTAGGCGCGCGCCAGCGTGCCGGCGACGTCGTCGGCACGGATGTCGGCGTCGGCCAGACGCTCGAAGGTCATCGCCAGCGAGCCTTCCTGCAGGTGGCCCTGGCGCTCGTGCACCTCGCGGCGGCGCACATGGTGGCGGTCCTCGGCGATGTTGGCCAGGTGCGAGAAGTAGCTGAAGGCGCGGATCACGCTGACGGTCTGCTCGACCGACAGGTTCTTCAGCAGCCGGTCGAGCGACTTGCCGGCGCCGGCGTCCTGCTTCAGGCGGTAGGCGACCGAGAGCTGGCGGATCTTCTCGACCAGCTCGTAGGCGGCCTTGCCCTCCTGTTCGCGGATGACGTCGCCGAGGATGCGCCCGAGCAGGCGGATGTCCTCGACCAGCGGGCGGTTCTTCTCGGCCGCATCGGCGGCGGACCCGGTCTCGACGACCGGGGTTTCAGGAGCGGGAGCGGAAGCGGCGTTCTTCTTGGGACGGGCAGCGCGGGGCATTGAAACCTCGATGGCGATGAAGTGGTAACCGGGTTACGCGGCGCATGTTAGCACCCGAAGTGGGGCTTCAGAGCAGCTTTCGGACCAGAAAGAGTCCGTTGCCGCTTCGTGAGGCCTGTCACGCGGCCTTCAGCCGATGAAGGACAATCGTGGCATGAACACACTGTCGTCCCCGTGCATCATCGCCACCCGCGAAAGCCGCCTGGCCCTGTGGCAGGCCGAGCATGTCCAGACCCTGCTGCGCCAGCGCTTCGGCTGGAGCGTCGAGCTGCTGGGCATGACGACGAAGGGGGACCAGATCCTGGATCGCGCGCTGTCCAAGGTCGGCGGCAAGGGGCTGTTCGTGAAGGAGCTGGAGGTGGCGCTGGAGGAGGGCCGCGCCCACCTGGCGGTGCATTCGCTCAAGGACGTGCCGATGGAGATGCCCGAGGGCTTCTCGCTGTGCACCGTCATGGAGCGCGAGGATCCGCGCGACGCCTGGGTCTCGCCCCGTTTCGAGTCGGTGCAGGCGCTGCCGCAGGGCGCGCGCGTCGGCACCTCCAGCCTGCGCCGGGTGGTGCAGCTCAAGGCGGTCCGGCCGGACCTGGACGTGCAGCCGCTGCGCGGCAACCTCGACACCCGGCTGCGCAAGCTCGACGAGGGCCAGTACGACGGCATCGTGCTGGCGGCGGCGGGCCTCAAGCGCCTGGGCCTGGAGGCGCGCATCCGCGCGGTGATCGACCCGCAGGTGATGCTGCCGGCGGCCGGGCAGGGCGCGCTGGGCCTGGAGGTGCGCACCGATTCGACCGCGCTGCGCGAGGCGCTGGCCTCGCTGACGCACGCGCCGACCTGGCTGGCGGTGCATGCCGAGCGCGCGGTGTCGCGCGCGCTGGGCGGCAGCTGCAGCATGCCGCTGGCGGCCTGGGCGCACTGGCAGGGCAGCACGCTGGTGCTGCAGGCGCGGCTGGGCCATCCGGTCGATGCGGCGTATCCGCTGCATGTGGTGAGCGTTTCGGCCGAGGTGGCCGACACCGCCGCTGCCGAGGCGCTGGGCCTGGAGGCCGCGCACCAGCTGCGCGCCGCCGGCGGGCAGGTCTGCCTGGACGCGGCCGCCGCGCTGTCGGCCAGCGCATGAGGCCAGCCGCCGCGCCGCTGCCGTGCGTGCTGGTCACCCGGCCGCAGCCGCAGGCCGACGAATGGGTCGCGCGGTTGCAGGCGCTGGGCGCGCCGGCGCAGGCCCTGCCGCTGATGCGCATCGTGCGCCGCCAGGGCTTCGACGCCGCGGTGCGCGCCGCCTGGATGGATCTGGCGCGGCACCGGCTGGTGATGTTCGTCAGCCCGAATGCGGTGCTGGCCTTCTTCGCCGGGCGGCCCCTTGGCATGGTCTGGCCGGCGGACACGCTGGCCGGCGCGACCGGCCCCGGCACGATCGCGGCGCTGCGTGCACAGGGCGTCGAGGCGCGCTCGATCGCCGCGCCGCCTGAGGATGCGGCCCGCTTCGATGCCGAATCGCTGTGGCGCCACGCGCTGGCCGGACGGGACTGGGCCGGCCGGCAGGTGCTGATCGTGCGCGGCGAGGACGGCCGCGACTGGCTGGCCGCGACGCTGCGCCAGGCCGGCGCCCGGGTCGATGCCCTGGCCGCCTACGCACGCGCCGAGCCGGTCTGGACCGAAGCAGAGCACGCGACGCTGGCCGCGGTCGCGCACCGTCCGGCCGCGCATGTCTGGCTGTTCAGCAGCTCGCAGTGCATCGCGCACCTGAGGACGGCGCCGCTCGAGGCCGGCCTGACGGCGGCCCTGCACCGCGTTCCCGTGCTGGCCACCCATCCGCGCATCGCCGAGACGGCTCGCCAGGCTGGCTTCCTCCGGGTCGATCCGGTCCGTCCTGATCCGCTTGAGGTGCGTCAGTTGCTCGTCCTCTCGCCGGAGCCGCTGGCGTGATGTGTCGCACGCAGGCGCGGTCCGGTCTATACAATCTTTCCGGAGGGAGGTTCCTCCTCCCGGATCCGCATTGCCCGTGAACGATCAATCCTCTCCTTCCAGCAGTCCGGTTCCGCCGGCCGGCGCCGAGGCACCGGTCGAGGCGCCCGCACCGGCCGTGCCTGCTGCCGTGTCGTCTCCTGCCGCAGCGGCTGCGGCGCTCGTGCCGCCGCCCGTGAGCGTGTCCGCGCCCGTCCTGCCCGGTTGGGTTCTGCCGACCGGGCTGGTGCTGGCGCTGCTGGCCGCCGGGGCTGCCTGGAGCAGCTGGCAGACGCAACAGCGGGTGCACTCGCTCGAGATGGAGCTGGTCAAGCGCCAGCAAGACAGCGGTGAGCAGTCTGCCGAGGCCCGCGTGCTGGCGCGCCAGTCCGAGGAGGTGGCGCGCGATGCGGCCGCCAAGGTCGCGCTGATGGAGGCCCGTGTGTCCGAGGTCGCGCTGCAGCGTGGCCAGATCGACGATCTGTTGCAGTCGCTGTCGCGCTCGCGTGACGAGAACGCAGTCTCCGACATCGATTCGGCCATCCGGCTGGCGATCCAGCAGTCCACGCTGACCGGCTCGGCCGAGCCGCTGATGGTGGCGCTGCGCAGCGCCGACGAGCGGCTGGCGCGCATCAGCCAGCCGCGCCTGGAGCCGCTGCGCCGTGCGATCGCCCGCGACATGGACCGGGTACGCTCTGTGGCGGTGCCCGACATCGGTTCGCTGCTGATCAAGCTCGACGAGACGGTGCGGCTGGCCGACGAGCTGCCACTGGTCTCGCAGGCCGCCACCACCGGCCGGGCCGCGACCCAGCAGGCGCGTGCGGTGCAGGCCGCCGCCCGGGCCTCGGCCGTGCAGGGCGGGGCCTCCAGTGCGGCCTGGCCGCAGTGGCTGCAGGACTGGAGCCGGCCGGTCGAGCTGGTCTGGTCCGAGATCACCGGCCTGCTGCGGGTGACCCGCATCGATCACCCCGAGGCGATGCTGCTGTCGCCCGACCAGGGCTTCTTCCTGCGCGAGAACCTGAAGCTGCGGCTGCTCAACGCCCGGCTGTCGCTGTTGTCGCGCCAGCCCGAGGCGGCGGTGGCTGACCTGCAGGCCTGCCAGCGCATGCTGGTGACCTATTTCGACATGAGCGCGCGGCGTACCCAGATCGCGGCCGACATGCTGCGCCAGGTCTCCTCGCAGAGCCGGCTGGTGGGCATCCCGCGGCCGGACGATACGCTGGCCGCCACCACGGCTGCGCTGGCCGGACGCTGAAGGAGTCACGCGATGCGTCAGGTGGTGTGGCTGCTGATGATGTTCGCCATCGCCGTGCTGGCGGCGAGCACGCTGGGTGCCAATGACGGGCTGGTGTCTCTCTACTGGGCACCGTGGCGCGTCGATCTGTCGATCAATGTCTTCGTGCTGCTGCTGTTGGCGGCGGGCTTTGTCGGCCACGTGCTGACCGGCGCGGTCTCCGGCCTGATCGACCTGCCGCAGCGAGCGCGTCAGTGGCGCACCCAGCAGCGTGAGGCCGCCGTGCAGCGTGCGATGCGCGAGGCGATGGCGCAGCTCTTCGCCGGCCGCTATGGCCGTGCGCACAAGGCGGCGCAGCAGGCGCTGGAGATCCGCATCCAGGCACCTGACCTGAAGCTTGATCCGGACTTGCCGGTGCTGGCGCATCTGCTGTCGGCCAGCGCGCTGCACCGGCTGCAGGATCAGGGCCGGCGCGACGAGCAGCTCTCGCGCGCCCAGGCGCTGCTGGCAGATCTGCCCGCGGGCTCCGCGATCGGCGAGGGCGCCCGCATGCTGGCCGCCGAGTGGGCGGTCGATGACCGCGATGCCGACCAGGCGCTTGACCAGCTCGGACAGCTCCCGGCGGGGGTGGCCCGCCGCACCCATGCGCTGCGGCTGAAGCTGCAGGCCACCCGTCTTGCTCGCCAGCCGCTCGAGGCGCTGAAGACCGCACGCCTGCTGGCCAAGCATCAGGGCTTCACGCCGGCTGCCGCCCAGGGTCTGCTGCGCTCGCTGGCGGTCGAGGCGCTCGACACCGCTCGAGATGCCGACCAGCTGCGCCGGATCTGGCTGCAGCTCGACAGCACCGATCGACGTGATCCGTATGTGGCGGCCCGGGCGTCCCGTCGCGCGGCTGCGGTCGAGGCGCCTTCCGACGCCCGCGGCTGGCTCAAGCCTCACTGGGAGCGTCTGGCCGAGCTCGACGAGCGCGACCGTGGCGATGTGCTCGATGCCTTCGTCGATGTGCTGCCGGGGCTGCCGGCCGACTGGCTGCCCTTGCTCGAGACCGCGGTCGACGCCTCGCCGCGCGATGCGCATCTGGCCTATGTCGCTGGCCGGGCCATGGCTGAGCGCCAGCTCTGGGGGCGGGCGCATCGCCTGCTGGAGTCGGCGGCATCTTCGCCCGACACGGCGCCCGCGCTGCGGCTGAAGGCCTGGCGTGCGTTGGCAGAGATCGCCGAGAGCGAAGGCGACGAAGCCTTGGCGCAGCGCTGCTATCGCGAGGCCGCACGCAGCCTCTGATCTGGCCGCAAAAAATAATTGTCGGAAATGCTTGCGGAAATTTTCAGGCACATGCCATAATTCATCTCTCAGCGAAATTTGCGTTGCGGCTGTAGCTCAGTTGGATAGAGTACTTGGCTACGAACCAAGGGGTCGTGGGTTCGAATCCTGCCAGCCGCACCATAAAGACAAATTCGCTGAAATGATCGCAAGATCATGGCGGCTGTAGCTCAGTTGGATAGAGTACTTGGCTACGAACCAAGGGGTCGTGGGTTCGAATCCTGCCAGCCGCACCAAACATCAAGGGACTGCTCGAAAAGCAGTCCCTTTTCTTTTTCCGGGCTCTGTTTTTCGGCGGCTCAGCGAATGGTCTGCCGATCCAGACCGGCACGCAGCGCCAGATCCACCAGCGGCTGCTCGCGCTTGTTGGCGCGTCGGCAGTGATCCTTCTGGAAGAGATCGGTGATGCGGATCACCAGGCGCGCCCAGCGCCGGTGCTCGCGCATCCGCCAGGCGTGCGACGAGATCGATTCCCAGGCATGACCGCCAAAGACGGTCGCGTTGACGAAATGGTCGAGCGCGCGCACGCCGGCACGGCCGCGCCGGTTGGGGCCGCACAGACCGATCCACACCAGCATCAGGTAGCCGATCACCGCCAGCGGCACGATCGCGCACATCAGCAGGATGCCTGCCGCTCGCTCCTTCATCCGGCTGCAGCCTCCGCGCGCCGGTGCAGGCGCAGGCGCACGCCGTTGGCCGAGCGGATCGTCAGCCGGCCGATCGGGCGGGGCTCATGGCCTTCGACGGCCTCCAGCCGCCAGCGGCGCACCAGCTGGGCCAGGATCAGCGTCGCTTCCTGCAGCGCGAAGGCCGCGCCCAGGCAGACGCGCGGCCCCATGCCGAAGGGC
>JBJOPV010000231.1:0-6093 GCA_046050625.1 Pseudomonadota bacterium | reverse complement strand
GAGGAGTCGGGCCGCTCGCAGGGCGCGCAGCACAGCGACTTCGTCTGGATCATCGATCCGCTGGACGGCACGACCAACTTCATCCACGGCTTCCCGCAGTACGCGGTCTCGATCGCGCTGGCCGTCAGGGGCAAGGTCGAGCAGGCCGTCGTCTACGACCCGAGCCGCAACGACCTGTTCTATGCCACCAAGGGCCGGGGCGCCTACCTCAACGACAAGCGCATCCGCGTCTCCAAGCGCATCCGCCTGGCCGACGCGCTGATCGGCACCGGTTTTCCCTTCCGCAAGGGCGACAACTTCAAGCGCTACCTGAAGATCATGGAAGAGCTGATGCCCGCCTGCGCCGGCCTGCGCCGCCCGGGTGCGGCCGCGCTGGACCTGTGCTATGTCGCCGCCGGCTGGTATGACGGCTTCTTCGAGACCGGCCTGAGCCCGTGGGACATCGCCGCCGGCTCGCTGATCGTCACCGAGGCGGGTGGACTGATCGGCAACTTCACCGGCGAGGCCGACTACCTCTACCAGCGCGAAGTGATCGCCGCCACGCCCAAGGTCTACGGCCAGCTGGTGCAGATCCTCACCCCCTTCACCCGCATCATCAAGGAAGACGAGCCGGAGGCCGCCCCGGGCACCGCCGCCGAGGCCACGAAGGTCCGCAAGCCCCGCGCGAAGAAGGCCGAGGGAGCCGACGCCGACAGTCTGTCCGCCGCGCCGGTCCGCACCGTGCGCAAGGCTGCACCGACGCAGCCGAGCAAGCTGGTGCCGCTGGACGAGTACCTGGCCGCCACCCAGCCCGAGCTGGAGGCCGAAGCGCCGAAGGCCGAGCTGCCGGTGGACGTGCCGCTGTCGCCGGCCGCCGCGCTGGCCGCCGCCTTCGAGCCGATGCCCGAGGAAGCCGTGGCGGCCCCGGTCGTGATCCGCAAGGCCCCGACCCGCATCCGCAAGGAAGACATGCCGCCGAAGGAAGAGGCACCCGCCGAGGCCCCGCGCCGCGGCCGCCGCCGCGACGGCGACGCGCCGTTCTGAGCGGGCAGTCCCGCCGGGTCCGTCGTCCTTGACGGCGACCCGCAAGCGGCCGTGCCCAGCATGGACGCGTGCGGATGCGGTCCATCGTGAGGTTTCCCTGGCGCTCGCTAAGATGACGGGTTTTTCCGCCCCGGTGCCCCTGACGCCGACACCCATGAGCAGAACCCCGACGACGACGCGCCCGGACACGGACAGCCTGGGCGGCCACACGCCGATGATGGCCCAGTATCTGCGCATCAAGGCCGACTTCCCCGACACGCTGGTGTTCTACCGCATGGGGGACTTCTACGAGCTGTTCTACGACGACGCGCGCCGCGCCAACCGGCTGCTGGACGTGACGCTCACCACCCGCGGCCAGAGCGCGGGCGAGCCGGTGGTGATGGCCGGCGTGCCGGTGCATGCGGTCGAGAATTATCTGGCCAAACTGATCCGCCTGGGCGAGGCGGTGGCGATCGCCGAGCAGGTCGGCGAGGTGGGCGCGAGCAAGGGGCCGGTCGAGCGCAAGGTGGTGCGCGTGGTCACGCCGGGCACGGTGACCGACACCGAGCTGCTCGACGAGCGCCGCGACACCCGGCTGCTGGCGCTGGCGGTGCGCGGACCGGCCGCGCAGCCGGTCTACGGCCTGGCCTGGCTGGCGCTGGCCAGCGGCCAGCTCGGCCTGACCGAATGCGGCGAGCGCGAGCTGGCGGCCTGGCTGTCGCGGCTGGCGCCGGCCGAGGTGCTGATCAGCGGCGAGCTGCACGAGGAGCGCCGGCCGCTGGCGCTGCGCCAGGCCGGCGTGCCGCTGACCTCGCGGCCGCACTGGCAGTTCGATCCGGCGCTGGGCGAGCGCAAGCTGCGCGAGCAGCTCAAGGTCGCGCACCTGGCCGGCTTCAACGCGCAGGACCTGCACGCCGCGCACGCCGCCGCCTCCGCGCTGCTGGGCTATGCCGAGCACACCCAGGGCCGGGCGCTGTCGCATGTCAGCACGCTGACGGTCGAGCGCGCCCACGCGCTGCTGGAGCTGCCGCCGGCGACGCTGCGCAACCTCGAGATCCTCCAGACGCTCAAGGGCGAGACCACGCCAACGCTGCTGAGCCTGCTCGACAGCTGTCGCACCGGCATGGGCAGCCGCATGCTGCGCCAGTGGCTGACGCACCCGCCGCGCGAGCGCGAGCCGGCGCGCCGGCGCCATGAGGCCATCGAGGTGCTGCAGGCCGCGCACGCGGTCGAGCCGCTGCGCGAGGCGCTGCGCCAGGTCAGCGACGTGCAGCGCACCAGCGCGCGCGCCGCGCTGCGCCAGGTGCGCCCGCGTGAGCTCGCCGGCCTGCGCGAGACGCTGGCGGTGCTGCCCGAGCTGCGCCGCCAGGTGCCCGAGGACGGCGCGCTGCTGGCCGAGCTCCACGCGGCGCTGACGCCCGACGCGGCCATCGCCGAGCTGCTGCACCGCGCCGTCGCGCCGGAGCCGGCGGTGCTGCTGCGCGACGGCGGCGTGATCGCCGCCGGCTTCGATCCGGACCTGGACGAGCTGCGCGCCATCTCGTCCAACTGCGACGCCTTCCTGCTCGAGATGGAGGCGCGCGAGCGGCTGCGCACCGGCATCCCGAACCTGCGGGTGCAGTACAACAAGGTGCACGGCTTCTACATCGAGGTCACCACCGGACAGGTGGACAAGGTGCCGCTGAACTACCAGCGCCGCCAGACGCTGAAGAACGCCGAGCGCTACATCACGCCCGAGCTCAAGGCCTTCGAGGACAAGGCGCTCTCGGCGCAGGAGCGGGCGCTGGCGCGCGAGAAGTGGCTGTGGGAGCAGCTGCTCGACGCGCTGCAGCCGCACCTGGCGGCGCTGGCCGAGCTGGGCCGCGCGCTGGCCTCGCTGGATGTGCTCGCCGCCCTGGCCGAGCGCGCGCGCACGCTCGACTGGTGCCGGCCGGACTTCGTGCCGCAGCCCTGCATCGAGATCGAGCGCGGCCGCCATCCGGTGGTCGAGGCGCGGCTGGCCGAGTCGGGCGCGGGCAGCTTCATCCCCAACGACTGCCGGCTCGACGCGGCGCGGCGCATGCTGGTCATCACCGGGCCGAACATGGGGGGCAAGAGCACCTTCATGCGCCAGGTGGCGCTGACGGTGCTGCTGGCGGCGATCGGCTCCTTCGTGCCGGCCGCGCGCTGCCGGCTCGGGCCGGTGGATGCGATCCACACCCGCATCGGCGCGGCCGACGACCTGGCCAACGCCCAGTCCACCTTCATGATGGAGATGACCGAGGCCGCCGCCATCCTGCACGGCGCCACCGAGCACTCGCTGGTGCTGATGGACGAGATCGGCCGCGGCACCTCGACCTTCGACGGCCTGGCGCTGGCCGGCGCGATCGCCAGCCACCTGCACGACCGCAACCGCGCCTTCGCGCTGTTCGCCACCCATTATTTCGAGCTGACCGAGTTCCCGGCCAAGCACCGCCAGGCGCTGAACATGCACGTCTCGGCGGCCGAGTCGGGCGACGACATCGTCTTCCTGCACGCCATCGAGCCGGGGCCGGCAAGCCGCAGCTACGGCGTGCAGGTGGCGCGGCTGGCGGGCATGCCGCCGACGGTGCTGCGCCAGGCCCGCCAGACGCTGGAGCAGCTGGAGGCGCAGAAGAGCGCCAGCACCTCGCAGATCGATCTGTTCGCGGCCCCGCCCGAGCCCGAGCCGGAACCGGAGCCCCCAGCGGCCCCGGTGATCGCGCGCCCCCAGGATCCACGCGCGGCCGAGGTGCTGCAGGCAGTGCGCGACCTTGACCCTGATACCCTCACCCCCCGTTCCGCGCTCGACGCGCTCTATCAACTCCGGGCCCTGGCCGCCCGCACCCCGTCATGACCTACTGTGTCGGCATCCGGCTCAACGCCGGCCTCGTCTTTCTGTCGGACTCGCGCACCAACGCCGGACTCGACGCGATCAGCACCTTCCGCAAGATGATGGTCTACGAGCGTGCCGGCGACCGCTGCATGGTGCTGCTGTCGGCGGGCAACCTGTCGATCTCGCAGTCAGTGCGCGAGATCCTGCAGGTCGAGAAGATCCCGGCGGCCGACGGCGGCGAGCCGATCACGATCTGGAACGCCAAGAGCATGTTCGACGCCACGCGCGTGCTGGGCGCCGCGGTGCGCCGGGTCTACGAGACCGACGGCCCGGCGCTGCGCGCGGCCGGCATCGACTTCAACTGCTCGATGATCTTCGGCGGCCAGATCGGCGAGGAAGGCATGCGCCTGTTCCTGGTCTACTCGGCGGGCAACTTCATCGAGGCCACCCGCGAGACCTGCTTCTTCCAGGTCGGCGAGTCGAAGTACGGCAAGCCCATCCTGGACCGCGTGCTCACGCCCGGCACGCCGCTGGACGAGGCCGCCAAGTGCGCGCTGGTGTCGATGGACTCGACGCTGAAGTCCAACCTGTCGGTCGGCCTGCCGCTGGACCTGCTGGTCTACCGCAACGGCGACCTGAAGGCCGAGCGCATCGTCTGCATCGACGAGAAGAACCCCTACTTCAAGATGATCCACGACACCTGGGGCCAGCGCCTGCGCGAGGTGTTCGAGGGCATCGAGCACCCGGCCTGGAACGGCGACAGCGCTGCCGCCGAGTTCCCGCTGATGGTCGAGTCCGAGCGCTACGAGACGATGCGCAAGATCACCCACCCGGGCGAGAAGATCGTCTGAGCGCGATGGACGCGCCCGGCACGATCGTCTTCAGCCACGGCAACGGCTTTCCCGCCGGCACCTACCGCCAGATGCTCGAGGCCTGGCGCGAGGCCGGTTGGCGGGTCGAGGCGCTGCCGATGTACGGCCATGATCCGGCGCATCCCGTCAGCAGCAACTGGCCGCGGCTGCGCGACCAGCTGATCGGCTTCGCCAGCGGCCTGCCGGTCACGCCGGGACCACGCGTGCTGATCGGACACTCGATGGGCGGACTGCTCAGCCTGAAGGCGGCGCTGCACCGCCCGGACCTGGCCGATGCGGTGCTGCTGCTGGACTCGCCGGTGGTCGGCGGCTGGCGGGCGCAGAGCGTGCGGCTGGCCAAGGCGACCCGGCTGATCGCCCGGGTCTCGCCGGGACGCATCGCCGCACGACGGCGCATGCACTGGCCCTCGGTGGACGCCGCACGGGCGCATTTCGGCGCCAAGCCGATCTTCGCGCGCTGGGCGCCAGACGTGCTCGACGACTATCTGGCCTGCGGCCTGGTGGCGGCGGGCAGCGCCGACGCGGCCGGCGTGCAGCTGGCCTTCGACCGCCAGGTCGAGGCGCGCATCTACGACACGCTGCCCCACACGCTGGAGCGGCTGCTGGCGCGACACCCACCACGCTGCCCGGTCGGCTTCCTGGCCGGCACCCAGTCTCGCGAGCTGCGTCAGGCCGGACTGGCCGCCACCCGTCGGCTGGTGGGCGAGCGGCTGCAGTGGATCGAGGGCAGCCATCTATTCCCCATGGAAAAGCCGGGCGAGGCCGCCCGGCGGGTGCTGGAGATGCTGGCAGGCATGCCGGGCCGGCATGCCCCGGACGCTCACTTGGGCAGCGTGTTCCAGTAGCGCACCAGCGCACGCAGCGCCTCGGGCTTGTTGACCGGCGCGGCCAGACCCGCCTGGTCGACCTTGTTGACGCCGTGGCAGGAGGCGCAGACCCGCACCTCGCCTGGCTGGAAGGTGATCCAGACCCGCTCGCGCACCACCGGCGTGCCGACGGTGTCGGTCGTCTGCCAGGTCACCGCCCGGTTGGCCGGCACGAAGGCCGCCGTCGAGCCGTCGGCGGCGATCTTCACGCTGCCGCTCGGACCGGAGGTGTTGGGCACGTTCTTGCCCGTCACCGTCGCGGGAATCGGCTGCGCGATCGGACGGCGCCCCGAACGGCTGGTGTAGCCGCGCACCGAATCGGCCTGCAGGATCTGGTAGTGCGCGATGTCGTAGACCTTGCCGGTGTTGCCGACCCGCTTCGTGCCGCCGGGCACCTGCAGGTTGTAGGGCTGCTGCTTGTCGGCGCGGTCGCGCGAGGTCTGGTTGCGGGTGACGATCAGCGCCAGGTTGTTGGTCTTCATCCAGGCGCGCAGCGCGGTCTCGCTGATGCCCTCCTCGG
>JBJOPV010000230.1:0-6133 GCA_046050625.1 Pseudomonadota bacterium | reverse complement strand
AGCTCAGGCCGTTGCCCAGCCCGTAGGCGAAGAAGAGCTTGGCGGCGGAGAAGCACACATCGTCCTCGCGCAGGCCCAGCACCGCGCGGCCGTAGAGCTCGGCGGTCCAGTAGGGGTTGCCGTGCGAATGCACCGTGCCCTTGGGCCGGCCGGTCGAGCCGGAGGAATAGAGCCAGAAGCCGGGCGCGTCCGGTCCGGTGGCTGCGGCCTTCTGCGCCGGCGCGTGCGCGGCCAGGAAGGCCTCGAGCTCGACCTCGGACGGATGCAGCGGCGCCACCGGCCGCGACACGATCACCTTGCCCACCTCGTGGTCGGACTTCACCAGCGCGGCGTTGAGCGTGGGCAGCAGCGCGCCCGACACCAGCACCGCCTGCGCCCGCGAGTGCTCCAGCATGTAGGCGTAGTCGTCGGCGGTCAGCAGCGTGTTGACCGCCACCGGCACGATGCCGGCGTGCATCGCACCCAGGAAGCTCACCGGCCAGTCGTTGACGTCCTGCATCAGCAGCAGCACGCGTTCTTCCCGCTTGATGCCCAGCCCGCGCAGGCCGGCGGCCAGGCGGCGCACCCGCTCGTCGAGCGCGCCAAAAGTGAGCGTGCCCAGGTCGTCGATGAAGGCCGCCTTGTCGGGCCGGCCGGCGTTGAGCGCGAGCAGGTGCTGGGCGAAGTTGAAGTCCGCGCCCGGCGCGGGCACGTCAAGGGCCTGCGGCGTGGTGTCGGGGGTGTCGCTCATGGCGTGTCTCCTGGGTCTTCTCGGGCGGTCTCGGGCGGGGGGCGGCTCAGGCGGCCGGCGTCAGGCGCGAGAGCACGCCTGGCGCGGCCTGCACCGCCGCGCGCCGGTGGTAGAAGTTCAGCGCGCGCAGCCCGCCGAGCTCCTCGCCGCCGCCGGCGCGGCCTGGGCCGCCGTGCAGCGACTGCGGCATGACGTTGCCGTGGCCGGTGTGCAGCGCGGCCACCGCCGGCGTCACCACATGCATGCGGCCGTGCAGCGCTGCCAGCTCGAGCGCGGTGGCGGCCAGCGCGTCGGCCGCCGCGTCGTCGTCCTCGCCGTAGAGCGAGCACGCCAGCGAGCCTTCGCCGCGGGCGACCAGCGCGCGGGCGTGGTCGAGGTCGCGGTAGGGCATCAGCGTGGCCACCGGGCCGAAGACCTCGGTGACGTGCAGCAGGCCGTGCGCGTCCGGGTCGCGCGTGCCCAGCAGCACCGGTGCGACGCAGGCGGCCACGGCCGGATCGGCATCGATGAGCGCCGCACCGCGGCCGTCGTGCAGCGTCTCGGCCACGCCCTGGAGCTGCGCGATGCCGGCCTGCACCGCCTCGAACTGCGCGCGGCTCACCAGCGCGCCCATGCGCACCGAGGCGTTGCGCGGGTTGCCCACCGTGACCTTGGCCAGCCGCGCGCCGATCGCCTCGGCCGTCGCGCCGTAGAGCGCCTCAGGCACCAGCACGCGGCGGATCGCGGTGCATTTCTGGCCCGACTTCTGCGTCATCTCGCGGGCGACTTCCTTGACCAGCAGCTCGAAGCTGGCGCTGCCCGGGGTGGCGCCCGGCATCAAGAGGCCTGAGTTCACGCTGTCGGCCTCGATGTTGACCCGCACCGAGCGCTCGGCCAGCGCCGGGTGGCGGCGCAGCAGCGCGGCGGTGTCGGCCGAGCCGGTGAAGCTCAGCACGTCGAAGGGCTGCAGCGCATCGAGCAGCCCGGCCGAGCTGCCGCAGACCACGTTGAGTGCGCCGGGTGGCAGGATGCCGGCGTCGATCACGTCCCGGACCATGCGCTGCGTCAGCCAGGCGGTCGCGGTGGCCGGCTTGACCACCACCGGCACGCCGGACAGCAGCGCCGGCGCGGCCTTCTCCCACAGGCCCCAGCTGGGAAAGTTGAAGGCGTTGATGAACAGCGCCAGCCCGCGCGTGGGCACCTGCACATGGCGGCTGCCGAAGGCGCCGCCCTTGGCCAGCGGCGCGATGTCGCCGTCGGCCAGCACCCGCGCGTCGCCCAGCGTCTCGCCGAGCCGGGCGTAGACGCCGACGGTGTAGATCGCGCCGTCGATGTCCACCGCGGAGTCGCTCCTGACCGTGCCCGAATTGGCGGTCGAGATGGCGTCGTAGGCGTCGCGGTTCGCCTGAAGGACCGCGACGATGGCCTTGAGCAGGCCGGCGCGCTCGCGGTAGCTCATGGCCCGCAGCGCCGCGCCGCCCTGGGCGCGCACCCGCTCGAAGTGGGCGTGCAGGTCCAGGCCGGTCGAGTCCACGCGCACCAGCGCGTCGCCCAGCACCGGGTCATGCAGCGTCGTGCCGGCGCCCGTGCCGGCGATCCACTGGCCGCCGAGGTGGTTCAGAAGCAGTTCGGTCATGGCGATGCGGCTCATGGGCCGGTGAATTCGATCGCGCCTTGCGGCAGCAGGTAGAGCACGAAGGCGCGCCCGCCCGCGACGGTGGGACGGTGCGCCGAGCCGGGCCCATAGACGCACCAGCCCGCGCCGCGGCCGTCGAAGGTGGCACCGGCGTCGACCGGCACGATCAGGTCGATCTCGCCGTGCGGATGGCGGTGGTGCGGGCCGACGATGTCGCTCATGTCCACCACGTCGACCGAGCAGCCGGCCAGGTCGTCGGCGGCCTTGAAGACGCGGCCGTAGCGGATGCCGCCGCCCTCGCGCGGGCACAGCCAGCCCTCGGCCACGCCGGTGCGGATGGCCTCGGCCAGCTGGGTGAAGGTGGAGGAATCTGCACCATGGTGCAGGTTCAGCCAGGCATCGAGCGTGTCGTCGAGCGGCCGGCCGGCCAGCTCGGCGGCCAGTTCGCTCAGCGCGGCCCGGAATGAGGCTTGTGACATGATGGATTGGCGGTGTCAGAGGGATGCACTATTGTGCGTTCTGGAAAACGATAGTTATCACCCTGATCCGTGTCAAGCAATATAGTGCATACATGGTGTTTCCCCTAGGCGCGATGCAAACTTCCCGCAGCCCCGATTCCGGCCGCTCCGATGCCGTCTCCGCCCTTGCCGCCGATGAGGCCGGCGAGGTCAAGAATCCCTTCCTCGTCGCGCTGGGCGAGCGGGTGCGCGAGCTGCGCGCCCGGCGCGGGTTGACGCGCAAGGCGGTCGCGCAGGCGTCCGAGGTGTCCGAGCGGCATCTGGCCAACCTCGAGTACGGCATCGGCAATGCCTCGATCCTGGTGCTGCAGCAGGTGGCGTGGGCCTTGCAGTGCTCGCTGGCCGAGCTGATCGGCGACATGACCACGGCGTCGCCGGAATGGCTGATGCTGCGCGAACTGCTCGAGCACCGCAGCGAGGCCGACCTGCGCCGCGCGCGAGAGACGCTGGTGCGACTGTTCGACAGTGCAGCGGCCGAGCGGGCCCCGCGCAGCCGCTGCATCGCGCTGATCGGCCTGCGCGGCGCGGGCAAGTCCACGCTCGGCCAGCGCCTGGCCGACGCGCTGGGCTGTTCCTTCATCGAGCTGAGTCGCCAGATCGAGGCCTTCGCCGGCTGCAGCATCAGCGAGATCCACAACCTCTACGGCACCAACGCCTACCGCCGCTACGAGCGTCGTGCGCTCGAGGAGGCGATCCAGATCTACCCCGAGGGCGTCATCGCCACGCCGGGCGGGCTGGTGTCGGACGCGTCCAACTTCAATCTGCTGCTGAACCACTGCACCACCGTGTGGCTGCAGGCTTCGCCCGAGGACCACATGAGCCGCGTTGCCGCCCAGGGCGACCTGCGCCCGATGGCGGCCAGCCGCGAGGCGATGGACGACCTGCGCCGCATCCTCGCCGGCCGCTCCGCCTTCTACGAGAAGGCCGACCTGATGCTCGACACCAGCGCGCAGGACCTGGAGGCGACCTTCGCGCTGCTGAAGGCGCGGGTGATGCAGGTGCTGGAGCCACCTGCGGCGTGATGGGCGGGGGCGGTGGCATCCCGCCGCACCCCCGGACTTTCCCTGATTTCTGACGTCATCTCCGGCACATGCACCGGATTGCATTTGCATCGCCACAAGACAGGCACTATGATGCATTTCATCCGATCACCGAATGCACGATCGTGCGTCCCGCCAGGAGACCCCGATGACCCAGAACGCCGCCCCCGCCACCCCTGTGGCCGTCGATTACCAGACCCATCCGTCGCGCTACCGTCACTGGACGCTGTCGTTCGAGGGCGCGGTCGCGACGCTGTCGGCCGACTTCGACGAGAACGCCGGCCTGCGCCCCGGCTACAAGCTCAAGCTCAACAGCTACGACCTGGGCGTGGACATCGAGCTGAACGATGCGGTGCAGCGCATCCGCTTCGAGCACCCGGAGGTGCGCACGGTGATCGTCACCAGCGCGAAGGAGAAGGTCTTCTGCTCGGGCGCCAACATCTTCATGCTGGGCGTCTCCAGCCACGCCTGGAAGGTGAACTTCTGCAAGTTCACCAACGAGACCCGCAACGGCCTGGAAGACTCGTCGAAGCACTCGGGCCTGAAGTTCCTGGCCGCCGTGAACGGCGCCTGCGCCGGCGGCGGCTATGAACTCGCGCTGGCCTGCGACGAGATCATCCTGGTCGATGACCGTGCCTCGGCGGTGTCGCTGCCGGAGGTGCCGCTGCTGGGCGTGCTGCCGGGCACCGGCGGCCTGACCCGCGTGACCGACAAGCGCCGCGTGCGCCACGATCTGGCCGACATCTTCTGCACCACCAACGAGGGCGTGCGCGGCCAGAAGGCCCGCGACTGGCGCCTGGTCGATGACATCGCCAAGCCGGCGCAGTTCGCTGCCCGGGTGCAGGAGCGTGCGCTGCAGCTCGCCGCGCAGAGCGATCGCCCGGCCGATGCCCAGGGCGTCGAGCTGGCCCCGCTGGACCGCACGGTCGAGGCCGACGCGCTGCGCTACAGCCACGTCACCGTCGAGATCGACCGCACCCGCCGCGTCGCCACCTGGACGGTGAAGGCGCCCAGCGGCGCGCAGCCGACGGACGTCGCCGGCATCGAGGCCGCCGGTTCGGCCTGGTATCCGCTGGTGCTGGCCCGCGAGCTGGAGGACGCCATCCTGTCGATGCGCACCAACGAGCTGGAGATCGGCACCTGGCTGATGAAGACCGCGGGCGACGCGGCGGCGGTGCAGGCGATGGACGCCACGCTGCTGGCGCACCAGAACCACTGGTTCGTGCGCGAGACCACCGGCCTGCTGCGCCGCACGCTCAGCCGGCTGGATGTCTCCTCGCGCAGCCTGTTCGCGCTGATCGAGGCCGGTTCCTGCTTCGCCGGCACCTTCCTGGAGCTGGCGCTGGCCTGCGACCGCAGCTACCACCTGGCGCTGCCCGACGACGAGGCCGCCGCGCCGAAGATCACCGTCGGCGAGGTCAACTTCGGCCTGTATCCGATGGCCACCGACCAGAGCCGCCTGGCACGGCGCTTCTACGGCGAAGCCGCGCCGATGGACGCCGCACGCGCCGCGATCGGCCAGCCGCTCGACGCCGACGCGGCCTTCGCCATCGGCCTGGTGACCGCCAATCCAGACGACATCGACTGGCCGGACGAGACCCGCATCGCCATCGAGGAGCGCGTGGCGATGAGCCCGGACGCACTGACCGGCATGGAGGCCAACCTGCGCTTCAACGGCGTCGAGAACATGGTCACCCGCGTCTTCGGCCGGCTCACGGCCTGGCAGAACTGGATCTTCCAGCGCCCCAACGCCGTCGGCGAGAAGGGCGCGCTGAAGGTCTACGGCAAGGGCGACAAGGCCGCCTTCGACTGGAACCGGGTCTGACCGCCTGAACCGCCCATCCCCGGCCATCCCCCCACCGAGAGGAATCCGACATGTCCAGCATCGACTACAGCGAGAAGATCCCCAACAACGTCAACCTCGCCGAGGACCGCACGCTCAAGCGCGCGCTCGAGCAGTGGCAGCCGAACTTCCTCGGCTGGTGGGGTGACATGGGCCCGGACGGCTCGCAGGACTTCGACGTCTACCTGCGCACCGCGGTCAGCGTCGATCCGCAGGGCTGGGCGCAGTTCGGCCACGTCAAGATGCCCGACTACCGCTGGGGCATCTTCCTGAACCCGGCCGAAGCCGACCGCAAGATCCATTTCGGCGACCACAAGGGCGAGGACGCCTGGCAGGACGTGCCCGGCGAATACCGCGCCAACCTGCGCCGCATCATCGTGACCCAGG
>JBJOPV010000229.1:0-6178 GCA_046050625.1 Pseudomonadota bacterium | reverse complement strand
GCATCGGCCGTGGGGCCGGTCGCGCCTGTCGGGCCTGCCGGGTCTGCTGCGGGGGCGGTGGCGCTGCCGCCTGCGCTGGCGCAGCAGATGGATCTGCTGTCGCGGCAGGTGGAGGCCTGCCGCGAATCGCTGGCCGGCGAATACGCCCGGGTGCAGGCGATGGGTGCGGCCACCGACGACACCCAGCGCGATCGCTTCGCGCGACTCGAGCAGCGCCTGTCGGGGCTGGAGGGCCTGCTGCAGCGCAATGGCGAGCAGCTCGGGCATCAGCTCGGCGACCTGCGCGAGCGCATGGCGGCGGGCGGCTCGACCAACCAGTCCGACTTCGGTGATCTGGCCACCGGCCCGGTGCCGCTGCTGGCGGGGGCCGGATCGGCCGATGACCTGCGCCGGCTGCGCGATCTGGTGCTCAATCTCTCCGACCTGAAGGCGGACCTGCGCCTCGAGCAGCGCCAGCTGCGCCAGCGCCTGCGCGAGCTGCCCGATGCGGGTGGCGCCGCCGGCAGCCAGAGCCGCCCGCGACCGCCCCGGGCCGCCTGAACGGTCCGCTCATGGTGGGTTGCCCGGGCGCCCCGGCTCGGGTATGATCAGGTTTTCGCTAGAACGCTGAATGGGCGGATCAGATCCAGCCCATTTTTTTTGCTTGAACCGCCGCAAGGCACCGGAAGGAGTGCGGCAGCCGGCTGGCGTGATGTCTGCGAAGAGGCCCGTTGTGGCCTTGATGCGGCATGACGCGGCTCTCAGGCTGCCGTTTGTACTGCATAGATGAACTGGCAGCAGGCTGTCGAACGAACCGTTACCGGCATGGGCTACGAACTCGTGGAATGCGAGCGTGGCCTGCGTGGGTTGCTGAGTGTGTCCATCGACCGGGTGCCGGGCACCGTCTATCCGACCGGTCCGGCCGACTTTGTCCTGGTCGAGGACTGCGAGCAGGTCACCCGTCAGCTCCAGCGCGTGCTGGAGGTCGAGGGCTGCGACTACGCTCGTCTGGAGGTGTCCTCGCCCGGGCTGGATCGGCCGCTGCGCAGGATGGCGGACTATGTGCGCTTCGAGGGCGCCGAGATCGACGTCACGCTGCGCCAGATCTTCCAGGGGCGCAAGAAATACCGCGGCATCCTCCGTCTGGCCGGGACAGGTCCGGACGCCTCGCTGGAGCTGATCTTCCGCGACGGCAAGGACAAGGACGAGCAGGTGCTGGGCTTCACTCTCGACGAGGTTCGCGAGGCCCGGCTGGTGCCGGTCGTGGACTTCAAGGGGCGGGCCCGCAAGGACAAGGATGCCGGCGCGGCAGCGGGTGAAGCGGCGGAACAGGAACCCGGAGGTCACGAAGAATGAACCGCGAACTGTTGATGCTGGTCGATGCGATCTCGCACGAGAAGAACGTCGATCGCGAAGTCGTGTTCGGCGCCGTCGAGTCGGCGCTGGCCTCGGCCACCAAGAAGCTCTATGAGGGCGAGGTCGACATCCGTGTCGCCATCGACCGCGAGAATGGCGCCTACGAGACCTTCCGACGCTGGCACGTCGTGCCTGACGAGGCCGGTCTGCAGCAGCCCGAGGCCGAGATCCTGCACTTCGAGGCCAAGGAGCAGATCGACGACATCGAGGTCGGCGATTTCCTCGAGGAATCGGTCGAATCGGTGCCCATCGGTCGCATCGGCGCGCAGGCGGCCAAGCAGGTCATCCTGCAGAAGATCCGCGACGCCGAGCGTGAGCAGCTGCTCAACGATTTCCTGTCGCGTGGCGACAAGATCTTCACCGGCACGGTCAAGCGTCTCGACAAGGGCGACCTGATCGTCGAGAGCGGCCGCGTCGAGGGCCGCCTGAAGCGCAGCGAGCTGATCCCGAAGGAAAACCTGCGCTCGGGCGACCGGGTGCGGGCGATGATGGTCGAGATCGATCCCACCCTGCGCGGTCCGCAGATCCTGCTGTCGCGCTCGGCGCCGTCGTTCATGATCGAGCTCTTCCGTCAGGAAGTGCCCGAGATCGAGCAGGGCCTGCTCGAGATCAAGAGCTGCGCCCGTGATTCGGGCAGCCGCGCCAAGATCGCCGTCGTGTCCTATGACAAGCGCGTCGATCCGATCGGCACCTGCGTGGGCGTGCGCGGTTCGCGCGTCAACGCGGTCACCAACGAGCTCGCCGGCGAGCGCGTCGACATCGTGCTGTGGTCGGAGGATCCGGCGCAGTTCGTCATCGGCGCCCTGGCCCCGGCCAACGTGCAGTCCATCGTCGTCGACGAGGAAAAGCACGCGATGGACGTGGTGGTCGACGAGGAGAACCTGGCCATCGCGATCGGTCGCGGCGGCCAGAACGTGCGCCTGGCCTCCGAGCTGACCGGCTGGCGCATCAACATCATGACCGCCGAGGAATCGGCGGCCAAGCAGGCCGAGGAAAGCGACGGCATCCGTCGCCTGTTCGTCGAGCGTCTGGATGTCGACGAGGAAGTCGCCGACATCCTGATCGCCGAGGGCTTCACCAGTCTCGAGGAAGTGGCCTACGTGCCGCTGCAGGAGATGCTGGAGATCGATGCCTTCGACGAGGACACGGTGCAGGAGCTGCGCTCCCGCGCGAAGAACGTGTTGCTGACGCTCGAGATCGCCAAGGAGGAGCGCGTCGAGGAGGTGTCGCAGGACCTGCGCGACATGGAAGGACTCAACGCCGAACTGATCGCGAGCCTGGCCGAGGGTGGCATCCACACCCGCGACGATCTCGCCGATCTTGCGGTCGACGAGCTGGTCGAGATGACCGGCGTCGACGAGGCCCGTGCGAAGGCGCTGATCATGAAGGCGCGCGAGCACTGGTTTGGCACGGACGCCTGAGTCCGAGCCCTGCGCCCCGAGAGCCTTCCAGATCCTGACCGACACCGACGAACGAACGAACAAGACGCCCGTCCCAAGGAAACAAACACATGGCTGTGACCACCGTTGCCCAGTTCGCTGCCGAGCTCAAGAGTTCGGTGACGACGCTGCTCGAGCAACTTCAACACGCCGGCGTGAGCAAGGGAAGCGACCGCGACCCCCTCACCGAGGCCGACAAGGAACGACTGCTGGACTACCTTCGCCGCACGCATGGCACGACTGGTGCCGACCGCAAGAAGATCACGCTGACCAAGAAATCCACCAGCGAGATCAAGCAGGCTGACGCGTCCGGCAAGGCCCGCACGATCCAGGTCGAAGTGCGCAAGAAGCGCACCTTCGTCAAGCGCGACGATGTGGTGGGTGGAGCCGGTGGCGCCTCCGAGGCGCTGGAGACGGTCGAGGACGATTCGCGTCAGGTCGAGGAAGAGCTGCGTCTGAAGGCGGAGGCCGCTGCCGTCGCTGCAGAAGAAGAGTCTCGTCGCCGCGAGCAGGCCGAGGCTGAAGAGCGCGCTCGCCGCGAGGCCGAAGAGCGTGCCCGCCGTGAGGCCGAGGAGCGGGCGGCAGCTGAAGCCGCAGCCCGCGAGGCGGCCGCCCGTGCCGCCGCCGAGCAGGCGGCCCGCGCTCAGGCCGAAGCGGCCGCTGCCGCCGCGGCCCGTGCCGAGGCGGCACCCGCTCCGGTCGCCGAGCCGGTCGTCGATGCCGCCGCACAGGCTGCTGCTCGTCGCGCCGAGGCCCAGGCCCGTGCTGCGGCCGAAGTGGCGGCCCTGAACGAGGCGGCTGCACGTCGTCGCAACGGCGGTGGGGCCCAGGGCCGTGCGGGTGCCGGTGTTCGTGCCGCGGCTCCGGTCGCTGCTGCCGCTCCGGTGGCCGCGCCTGAGCCCGCGCCGGTGGCGGTGCCTGTGGCTGCTGCTCCGGTGGCTGTGCCCGCTCCGGTCGCCGCGGTCGCGCCGGCGCCGCTGCCTGTGCCTCCGCGCGGTGCTGCTCCGGCACGTGCCCCGGCCGTGCCGCCGGCACGCCCGGCACCGCAGCAGCCGCCCAGCCGCGGCATCTTCCGCCGTGTCGAGACGCCTGTCGCGGCTCCGGCGGCTGCGGCACCGGCCGCGGCTCCCGTGGTGGATGTGGCGCGTCAGGCCGAAGCTGAGCGTCGCCGCAAGGCGGCTGAGGCCGAAGCCCAGGCCATTCGCGACATGATGGCCCGCAAGAACAAGGTCCTGGTCGCGAAGAAGCCTGAAGAGCCGAAGCCTGTTGCGGCACCGGCCGCTCCGGGTGCGATCACCGGAACCATCCGCAAGCCGGCCGGTGCGCCGGGGGCCCCTGGAACTGCCCGTCCTGGCGACAAGGCGGCGCCGGGCAAGAAGGGTGCGGAGAAGAACGTCAAGTCCGGCGAGCTTTCCTCGACCTGGTCCGACGACAAGAAGCGTGGCACGGCACCGAAGGGCCGTGATGCGGCGCCGGGGACTCCTGCGAATCGTGGCGGTGGCAACTGGCGTGCGCCGGCAGGTGCGCGCGGTGGTCGCCGTGGCGGTCGTGGCGAGGGCGGCGATTCGCGCATGGCTCCCCAGGTCGAGGCTCAGATCCATGAGGTTCATGTGCCGGAGACCATCTCGGTGGCTGACCTGGCGCACAAGATGTCGGTCAAGGCCTCCGAGGTGATCAAGCAGCTGATGAAGCTGGGTCAGATGGTCACCATCAACCAGCAGCTGGACCAGGAAACGGCCATGATCCTCGTCGAGGAAATGGGCCACAAGGCGTTCGCGGCCAAGCTGGACGATCCGGATGCCTTCCTCGAGGAAGAGAACGCCGCGGCCTCGGGCGAATCGCTGGCGCGTCCGCCGGTGGTCACCGTCATGGGTCACGTCGACCACGGCAAGACCTCGCTGCTGGACTACATCCGCCGCAGCCGTGTCGCCGCGGGCGAAGCGGGCGGCATCACGCAGCACATCGGCGCCTACCACGTCGAGACGCCGCGCGGTGTCATCACCTTCCTCGACACCCCGGGCCACGAAGCCTTCACCGCGATGCGTGCCCGTGGTGCCAAGGCCACCGACATCGTCATCCTGGTGGTGGCAGCCGACGACGGCGTGATGCCGCAGACGAAGGAGGCCATCAGCCATGCCAAGGCGGCCGGCGTGCCGATCGTCGTGGCGATCAACAAGGTCGACAAGCCGGACTCCAACCTCGAGCGCGTGCGCAGCGAGCTGGTGGCCGAAGGGGTCGTGCCGGAAGAGTTCGGCGGCGACTCGCCGTTCTGCCCGGTGTCGGCCAAGACGGGCAAGGGCATCGACGAGCTGCTCGAGCAGCTCCTGCTGCAGGCCGAGGTGCTGGAGCTGAAGGCTCCGGTCGAGGCGCTGGCCAAGGGTCTGGTGATCGAAGCGCGTCTGGACAAGGGCCGCGGCCCGGTGGCCACCGTGCTGGTGCAGTCGGGCACGCTCAAGCGTGGCGACGCCGTGCTGGCTGGTCAGAGCTATGGCCGCGTGCGCGCCATGCTCGACGAGGACGGCAAGGCCATCACCGAGGCCGGTCCCTCCATCCCGGTGGAGATCCAGGGCCTGTCCGAAGTGCCGGCGGCCGGCGACGAGTTCATGGTCCTGGCCGACGAGCGCCGGGCCCGCGAGATCGCCACCTTCCGTCAGGGCAAGTACCGCGAAGTGACGCTGAACAAGCGCCAGGCCGCCAACCTCGAGAACATGTTCGAGAGCATGGGTCAGACGGCCGCGCAGATGCTGCCGCTGATCATCAAGGCCGACGTGCAGGGCTCGCAGGAAGCGCTGGCGACCTCGCTGCTCAAGCTGTCGACCGACGAAGTCAAGGTGCAGATCGTGCATGCGGCGGTGGGCGGCATCAGCGAGTCGGACGTCAACCTGGCGCTGGCCTCCAAGGCCGTCATCATCGGCTTCAACACCCGTGCCGATGCTGGTGCGCGCAAGCTGGCCGAAGGCAACGGCGTCGACCTGCGCTACTACAACATCATCTACGACGCGGTCGACGAGATCCGTGCCGCGATGTCGGGCATGCTGGCGCCGGAACAGCGCGAGGAAGCCATCGGTACCGCAGAGATTCGCACGGTGTTCATCGCGTCGAAGATCGGCACGGTCGCCGGCTCGATGGTCACCTCGGGTCTGGTGCGTCGCAACTGCAAGTTCCGCCTGCTGCGCGACAACATCGTCATCTACACCGGCGAGGTCGAATCGGTCCGTCGCATGAAGGACGATGTCAAGGAAGTCAAGGAAGGCTTCGAGTGCGGCATCAAGCTCAAGAACGTCACCGACATCGCTGAAGGCGATCAGCTGGAGTTCTTCGAGATCAAGGAAGTGGCGCGCACG
>JBJOPV010000228.1:0-6210 GCA_046050625.1 Pseudomonadota bacterium | reverse complement strand
GGCTCAGCCGTGATTTCGAGCGCTTGCCTCAGGTGCTGGCCAGCTTGCACTTCGTCGTCTTCGCCATCCTCATGCTCCCCAAGGCCGCAGCGGTGCTGGCGGCGGCGGGAAGTTCATAACACGCTCTCAGGTTAAGACGATAATGAAAATCGCCAATCAAGCAGTACTCGCCACTAGCGAAGCCGAAGCAAGAGGACAACTGGAGCACTGCCAAGAGCAGGCAGAGCGTGGTCTTGAGGTTCTAGGCATTGTGCTTCGATCTCACTACTAAGTGTAGTAGCACTCTAGTATCATTTATCTTCGCTAGAAATTTTTGAGGCTCATATGGACCTATCTCTAATTCAAGGCACCATCTCGGGCCTCAAGGTCGCTTCCGACATGGCAAAGGGTTTCCTCGACCTCAAGTCACTGGCCGAAGTTCAAAGCAAAGTAATTGAGTTGCAAAGCGCCATTCTAGCCGCGCAAAGCAGTGCCCTCGCGGCGAATGCCGACCAAGCCGGCATGGCCGAGGAAATTCGAAAATTACGCGAACAACTTGCATTAGCAGAGGCATGGGGACAAGAGAAACACCGGTATCAACTCATTGCTCTTGAGCCGGGAATTTTTGCCTTCGCTTTGAAGAAAGAGGCGGCCGACCGTGAGCCCGCACACTGGGTCTGCGCACGCTGCTTCAACACGGGCGCCAAGCACGTACTGCAAAATCAAGGCGATTTCTATGGCACCAGCGAATACTTGTGCAATGGGTGCAATTCAATACTCAAGGTCACTTCTAGCGTACTTCCAAGCTTTTAAACCACAAGGGCCTTCCTGAGAATTTGTTAGGCCGCAGATTTTCGTCGACGTTCAGTTGACACTAAATACATCAATGGACAGGTATCCGTGATCACCAAAAATCACCATCATCTTTAAATCATTAATTACGACGAGGATACATCATGAAAATACTACTAATTTTTCTTGCACTTTCAATTCCTGTGACTGCACTCGCCACAAACATTATTCCAGAGGGCGCCAGGTTTCGACCCGACAGCCTTATCTCTGAGAACACTGAGTCTGGGGAGATCAATGGCATCAAATACAAAATCGATCGAGAAAATGGAGACGCAGTCTTCCAAGGCATCGAAGGTGCAAGCCTAGATGGTTCATCCGTATGGGATGGCACTAATTGGACTGCCGCCTGCAAGCGTGATGCAATGAGTGACGGAATAACATGTCACTTAAAGCGAGGTGCCCTTTGGGTGTTTCAATTTAAAACCGGGCGCACCACAGTAAGTATTGGCTCCGATCACTATCCTGGGAGCAGCGTGGCAGTCAGGATTGACAACTTGCCGCCCATCCAAGCCCCCGCTGGAAAGGATGGCAATCTCGACACAAGTGCATCTGGTTCGGTGACGACGCAGTTAAGCAAGGGTCAAAAATTCAGAACAAGATACATGAAATGGCCGTATCGCGAGTGGGTTGAGGGTGAGGAAGGGACCAGAGGCTTCACGCCGGCTCATGAATACCTGAAATGGGTCATGCGTTTGGCGAACACAGGCCCCACCAACTCCAAACCAAAAACCAATATCAGACATTGAAACCACATATCACATCTACAGCAGTATTCTTCTAGCGTAGGACGTACTGAGGAAAATACATGCCCACCCGCCTCGGAAAATGCCTCTGCGGCTCCGTCCGCTTCCGCCTCTCAGCTGAACCGGTCGCCACGCCCGACCAGCGAATACACCAGCACCGCCGACAGCGGCAACACCATGCGGCGCCGGTTCTGCCCGACCTGCGGCTCGTCGCTGTTCGCCAACTCGTCCGCACGCCCGCAATTCACCGTCGTGCGCGTGGGCACGCTGGACGATCCCTCGTCCGTCCAACCGACGATGAACATCTGGACCAGCAGCGCGCCGACGTGGGCCTGTCTCGATCCGACGCTGGAGCAGGTGGCGCAGCAACCCGTGCCGCCGCCGACAGTCAGCCCGAGCTGACCTGACGGAATGCACAGGGCAGGACGAGCGGGCGACGACTACAAGCTGTTCGGGCGAGTGGTCGATCGGTGTGTGCTGGTCTAATTTCCCCGGACACCGCAGTAGGTGGACTGCACCTGCTCGCCCATCACCCGCACCGTCGTACGTCGCTGGTACCCATGCGCAGCATGACCAGCGAATCCGGCCACATCGACCGATCACCCCCGAATGTCATCCAGCCCCGCCATCCGCGACGGCCGCAGCCGTGTCTTGGTCAGCGCGCCGGCCGGCTCCAGGATCGGGTAAGCAATCGAGCAGATGTGCGAGTTGATGCGCTTCAAGTCGCTGATCAGGTCCAGGTGCAACGAACTGGTCTCGATGCTGTCAGGCGTGTTGTCCTTGAGCCGGTCGAGATGGCGCGCCGCGTAGGCATGTTCGAGCTCGCGGAATCGCGCCTTCTCCTCCAGCAGCTTCTGCGCATCCCTCGGGTGGCCGTCGAGGAACACGCTCATGCCCAGGCGCAGATTGGCCATCAGGCGCTCGTGCAGGTGGATGATCTCGGCCATGCCGGCCTCGGAGAAGCGGCGCTGCTTGCGGATCTTCTTGTCCTCCACGTCCTGCAGCACCCGCTCGATGATGTCGCCGATCTGCTCCATGTTGATGGTGAACGAGACGATCTCGGTCCAGCGCTGGCTCTCGCGCTCGGACAGCGGCTGGCGTGAGATCTGCGTCAGGTAGAGCTTGATCGCGGTGTAGAGCGCGTCGACCACGTCGTCCATGTCGCGCAGCCGCTCGGCCTCGCCGAGGTCGTTGCCACGGATGACCGGCACGATGCCGCGCAGCATCGTCTCGACCGCGTCGGCCTGGCGCAGCGCCTCGCGCGCGGCGCAGCTCAACGCCAGCGACGGCGTGCCCAGCGCCAGCCGGTCGAGGTGGCGCGGCGTGCGCTCGTCGACCTGTGGCGGCGGCGCCATCCAGCGCTCGAGGGCCAGCGCCAGCGGCTTCACCACCGGCACGAACAGCAGCGCCTGCGCCACGTTGAACAGCAGGTTGAAGATGACGACCTGCTGCAGCACCTGGGACACCGCCTGCTGCAGCCAGACATGGAACAGGCCCATGAAGGGCGCGGCCAGCGCGCAGGCAGCGATCTTGAACACCAGCGTGCCCATCGGCAGGCGCCGCGTCGCCACGTCCGAGCGCAGCACCGACAGCACCGCCACCAGCGCCCGGCCCAGGTTGGCCCCCAGCACCAGCCCGAGCGCGGTCGGCACCGGCACCAGCCCCTGGTCGGCCAGCGTCGCCACCAGCAGCACCACCGCCAGGCTGGAATACGACAGGATCGCCAGCACCGCGCCCACCGCCAGCTCGGTGCCCAGGTCGTTGGGGATCGACACCAGCAGCGTGCGCACCAGCGGCGCCTCCACCAGCGGCCGGGTGCTGCCGACGATGAGCTGCAACGCCAGCGTGATCAGCCCCAGGCCGATGCCGATCTGGCCGAGCTGGCCGGTGCTGCTCTTCTCGCGCGAGAGGTGCGCAACCACGCCGACGAAGATCAGCAGCGGCGACAGCCACGACAGGTCGAAGGCATAGACCAGCGCCATCAGGCTGGTGCCGATGTCGGCGCCGAGCATCACCACCAGCGCCGGTGCTGTCGCCACCAGCCCCTTGCCGACGAAGGACGACACGATCAGCGAGGTCGCGGTGCTCGACTGCACGATGCAGGTCACCACCATGCCGGAGAACATCGCCTTGGGCCAGGCGCCCATGCTGGCGGCCAGCATCCGGCGCAGGCTCTCGCCGAACAGGCGCAGCACGCCGGTGCGCACCAGCTGGGTGGCCCAGATCAGCAGCGCGATCGCGGCGAACAGGTTCAGCAGATGCAGCATGATCCCCCCTTCGGAGCCAGCCCAGCCCCCGGGCTCGATTCCTTCAGCCTCGGGAATGCGCCGATGGCGTGCGCATGCACCAACTGTATACAGTTGAATGCACAGTTTTCGGGAGTTCCTGAAAACCGGGTCGTGAAGTGCTGCGACAGACTGGCCTCCGTATTGCGTAGGTCACCGGCATGTTCCGGTGGGTCTTTCGGAATCGATTTTTTCATCATGAGTCGTTCATGAGTCGTGCCAGCTCCCTGATGCCCAAGGCCCTGCAGGCCGATGCCAGCCCTCCGACCGAGGGCGACAGCGCCGACCCCGGCGCCACCCTGACCCGGCGCATCGCCGAGGCGATCACCGCGGCGATCGTCGAGCGCCGGCTGATGCCCGGCACCAAGCTGGCAGAGCAGCCGATCGCCGACATCTTCAAGGTCTCGCGCACCATCGTGCGCCAGGCGCTGATGCAGCTCAGCCGCGACCGGCTGATCACGCTGGAGCCCGCGCGCGGCGCCTTCGTCGCCCGGCCGAGCGTCGAGGAGGCGCGTCAGGTCTTCGGCGTGCGCCTGATGCTCGAGACGGCGATGGTGCGCCAGCTCGCCCGCGACATCACGCCGGAACAGGTCGAGGAACTGCGCGCACATCTGCGCGCGGAAGCCTCGGCGGTGCAGCGCACCGACGTGCCCGGACGCACCCGGCTGCTGGCGGACTTCCACATCATCCTGGCGCGCCAGCTCGGCAACGAGGTGCTCGCGCAGCTGCTGGCCGACCTGCTCTCGCGCTCCTCGCTGATCTCGCTGATGTACCAGTCCTCGCATTCGGCCGAGCACTCGCAGGCCGGCCATGTGCAGATCGTCGACGCGCTGGCCTGCGGCGATGCCGACGAGGCGGTGCGGCTGATGGCGGCGCACATCGCCGAGGTCGAGAACAACCTGCGCCTGCACCCGCGCATCGACGATCTCGCCGCGGCCCTGGCGCCAGCCGACAGCCCCTGAATCCCGGACCGACGCGCCCACCGGCTCGCGGGGGCGTCGGCGGCATGGCCCGGGCCGGCACGGCTCGCCCAGGTGTGCATGGATATTGCAAGCCAGGTTTCCCGAAAACTGTATACACCTCGGAGCCATGACGATGTCCGTTCTCTCGCCGATCCGACGCACCGCGATGGTGCTTGCCGCTGCCTCGACGCTGGGCCTGCTCGCCAGTCCTGCCCACAGCCAGGAGACCCCCGTCAAGTTCCAGCTCGACTGGCGCTTCGAGGGCCCGGCGGCGCTGTTCCTCGCGCCGGTGGCCAAGGGCCACTTCAAGGCCGAGAAGCTCGACGTGACGATCGATGCCGGCAACGGCTCGGGGGGCACCGTCACCCGGGTGGCCTCGGGCACCTACGACATGGGCTTCGCCGACCTGGCCGCGCTGATGGAGTTCCACGCCAACAACCCCACCGCGCCGAACAAGCCGGTCGCGGTGATGATGGTCTACAACAACACGCCGGCGGCGGTGCTGGCGCTGAAGAAGTCGGGCATCAAGACGCCAGCGGACCTGAACGGCAAGAAGCTGGGTGCGCCGGTCTTCGACGCCGGCCGCAAGGCCTGGCCGATCTTCGCCAAGGCCAACGGCATCGGCAACGTGGCCTGGACCGCGATGGACCCGCCGCTGCGTGAGACCATGCTGGTGCGCGGCGACATCGACGCGATCACCGGCTTCTCCTTCACCTCGCTGCTGAACCTGGAGGCCCGCGGCGTCAAGACCGAGGACGTGGTCGTGCTGCACTACCCCGCGCACGGCGTGAAGCTCTATGGCAACGCGATCATCGTCGGCGAGGCCTTCCTGAAGAAGAATCCGGAGGCGGTCAAGGCCTTCCTGCGCGGCTTCACCAAAGGCGTCAAGGACGTGATCGCCGACCCGAAGGCCGGCGTGGATCTGGTCAAGGCGCGCGACGGCATCATCAACGCCGATCTGGAGCTGCGTCGGCTGAAGCTGGCGCTCGAGGCCTCGGTGCTGACGCCGGATGCCCGGGCCGAGGGCTTCGGCGCGGTCAGCGGCCCGCGCCTGAGCCTGATGGCCAGCCAGGTGGCCGACGCCTTCGCCACCAAGGAGCGCATCAACCCGGACGCGGTCTGGAACGCCAGCTTCCTGCCGGCCGCGGCCGAGCGCAACGTCTTCGGTACCGCACGGAAGTGATGCGATGAGCGCCTTCGTCGATTTCAAGGATGTCTGGCTGGCCTACAACGACGAGCTGCTCGCCCAGCAGCAGTTCGCCGTCGAGGACATCAACCTGCAGGTCGGCGAGGGCGAGTTCATCGCCATCGTCGGGCCCTCGGGCTGCGGCAAGTCCACCTTCATGAAGCTGGCCACCGGCCTGAAGCGCCCGAGCCGCGGCACCGTCA
>JBJOPV010000227.1:0-6243 GCA_046050625.1 Pseudomonadota bacterium | reverse complement strand
CGCGCGACCAGTTCGAGATCCGCACGCACCAGCGCCTGATGGACATCATCGACCCGACCGACAAGACCGTCGACGCGCTGATGAAGCTCGACCTGCCGGCTGGCGTGGACGTCGAGATCAAGCTGCAGTGATCGTGCCCGTCACCGGATCGTCCGCGGCGCGGATGACCCGCTGATGACACACCCTGCCAGAAAAGCGACCTTCGGGTCGCTTTTTTCATGTCTGCGCAGCCAGCGCGTCGACCAGCAGCTGCCTCAACCAGCGCAAGGCCGGATCGGCATGCTGACGCGGGTGCCACGCGGCATGCAGCGAGAACAGAGGCGACGCGAACGGCAGCTCGAACCGCTCCAGCGTTGCGGCATGACGCTCGGCCAGCCGGCTCGGCAAGGTCGCCACATGATCGGTCACCCGCACGATCTCCGGCAGCAGCGTGAAATGCTGGACCGACAGCGCGATCTCGCGCCGACGCCCCAGCCCGGCCAGATGCGCATCCAGCAGCCCGATGTGGCTCCCTCCGGTGGCGCTGACCACCACATGGGTCAGCCGGCAGTAGGTCTCGGGATCCAGCGGCCCGCTGCCCCGCGGATGCCCACGCCGCTGCACCA
This sequence comes from Pseudomonadota bacterium, assembly GCA_046050625.1. GTDB lineage: Bacteria > Pseudomonadota > Gammaproteobacteria > Burkholderiales > Burkholderiaceae_C > Sphaerotilus. The sequence continues at coordinate 5,638 of JBJOPV010000227.1, read as the reverse complement.
GCACGAAGCGCTCGGTCAGCAGCTGGCGTGACCGCATCGCGCCCGGAACCCGGTCGCCGGTGCCGATCAGCAGATCGATGTCGCCCCGCTCGAGCTGCGCGATCGCATCAGGCGCATCCGGTGCGCGCAACGCCAGTCGCACACCCGACCCGGCCTGCCGCGCCATCGCCTCGATCAGCGGCAGCCCGACGATCACCGAGGCATTGTCGGTCTCGGCCACCTGGAAGACACGCTCGTCACGGCTCGGATCGAAATCTGGCCGCTGGCGCACCAGCTGCTCCAGCCCGCGCAGCACCTCATGGAGCGGCTCGACCAGCGCCTGCGCACGCGGGGTGGCGGCCATGCCGCGCCCGCCCGGTGCCGGCACCAGCAGCGGATCGTCGAACAGCCGCCTCAGTCGCGCCAGCTGCGCCGACAACGCCGGCTGACCGACATGCAGCCGCACAGCCGCACGGGTCACGTTGCCCTCGTCAAGCAGCACCGACAGCGAGACCAGCAGGTTCAGATCCACGCCCTTCAGATCGACCACATCGATACCTCATAGACAAACAAACGATTTCCAATATATGTCAGCACGGCGGAGACTCGGCCGCACCATGGGTCACGCTGCCTCCACTCGACATGCCCGCCTGCTGCTGCCGGCCCTGGGCGCCAGCTACTTCCTGTTCGGCACCGCCTCGCTGGCGGTGATCGGCCTGCTGGAGGCGATGGCCACGGCCTGGCAGGTCACGCCCGCACATATCGCCGAACTGGTCGCGGTGCATTCGCTGACCTTCGCGGTGGCAGCCCCGCTGCTGCAGATCCTCTTCGGTCACCGACCGCGCCGCGAACTGATCAGCGGGGGCCTGATGCTGCTGGGCCTCGGCGCGCTGGCGACCGCCATGGCGCCGGACTGGTGCGCCGGACTGGCCGCGCGCGTGCTGATGGCCCTGGGGGCTGCCGCCATCGGCCCGGCCGCATCCGCACAGGGTGCGTCCATGGTGGAACCGGCGCGCCAGTCCGGAGCGCTGGCGACCATCTTCGCGGGCATGACGCTGGCCATCGTGCTGGGCACGCCGCTGGCGGCCTGGCTGGGCCAGGTCGGCTCGTGGCGCACGGTCTTCATGCTGCTGGCGCTCAGTGCACCGCTGCTGGCCATCGCCCTGTGGCACGCCATCGGCCACGGCACGGCCGAGCCGCGCATCGCCGGATCGGGCTTTATCGGCGTGCTCGAGCGTCCAGCCACGGCCTGGGCCCTGCTGATGATGCTGCTGCTGATGGCGGGCCAGTTCTGCGCCTACACCCTGCTGGTGCCCCTGATGACCCGGCGCTTCGGCCTGTCCAGCGACGACATGATGGCCCTGCTGATGCTGTTCGGCCTGGGCGGCGTGATCGGTAATCTGCTGGCAGGGCATTTGGGCAGCCGCCTCGGCCCGGTGAGGCTGATCCGACTCTCGGTGCTCGGACTGACGCTGGCCTTCTCCGGGCTGATGCTGGCCCCCGCCCTGCCGCTGCCCGGCGTGCTGCTGATGGTGCTGTGGGCGGTCTGCGGCCTGCTGTTCGCCGCACCCCAGCAGCAGCGTCTGATCCAGCTGGTGCCGCCTGCGCTGCGCAGTCTGGCGCTGGCGGCCAATGCCTCGGCGATGTATCTGGGCATGTCACTCGGCGCCTGGTCAGGTGCGCGACTCTACGGGTGGGTCGGCGTCGAGGCACTGATTCCCGCCTCGCTGCTGCTGACGCTGCTGGGCGCACTGGCCTTGCAGCGCTCACGCCAGGCTCAGCGAGATGACGAGCGGCTCATGCGCTCCGGCATGGCGGGTGCAGGCTCAGGCACCGGCGCAGGCAGTGCTCCGAAGGTCTGGGTCCAATAGTGTCCATACGGGCTGCCCGGCAGGCTCACCAGGCTGATGCCGGTGCCCTGCCACTCCGGCTGCAGGATGTTGGCACGATGCACCTCGCTGCGCATCCAGCCCTCGACCACCGTGCCGGCACTGGCCTGCCCCGCCGCGATGTTCTCTGCAATGCGCTGCGCGCGCGGGTAATGGACATGAATGCGCTCGGACCAGCCTCCGCCGTCGCAATCGTCATGCTGGAAACAGCGCGAGACCGCCATGTCGGTCGAATGACGGGTGGCCGCCTGCTGCAGGCGCGGATCGGGCTCCAGCACCGACAGGCCGTGCCGCACCCGGATCTGGTTGATCTGGGCCAGCACCTCCCGCTCGAGATCCGACAGCGAAACTGCCGCGTGCGCGCTGCTGCACCAGCCTGGAAGGGCCAGCAGCAGCGCTGCACAGAACAGAGCGGCCTCGCCAAAACTGCGCGGTCCCCCATGCGGATTGAACATGATCCCCTCCATGACGATCGAGAATCACGATCGTGGAGGGGTACTGGCGGGTCACCACTCCCGCATCCACGGGGGGGCACCGCAGCGGGCCGTCAGCGCGTGATCGGTCTGGCAGTGCGCCAGCGACCCATGGCCTCATCGCGCCAGAACATCACTTCGCCGTAGAAATAGATCCAGACGCAGTTGCTGCAACCGCGCCCGCAGCAGCTCACCGGGCTCTGCGGCGCCGGCGGCAGCACTCCGGCCACCGCATGCTTGCGCGCGCGGTGCATCACCTCGGCAATCAGCGCCTCGGCTTCGATCTTCAGGGCAGGCTGAAGCCGTGCCAGAGCCTCGTCATCCAGCCCGCTGTAGTCGGGCGGCGTCATCGCAGGCCAGAGCATGCACGGCCCTTCAGGTGGCCCAGCGCAGCAGCGCCTCGTCGCGCCAGTAGCCGAGTTCGCTGTAGAACCCGTCCCAGACGCAGCCGATGCAACCATTGCCACAGCAGTTGTCGGGCTCGGCCGGGGGGACGCACAGCTCGACGCCTTCGGTGCGTGCCCGAGCGATGACCGCGCTGATCAGCGCCTGCGCCTCGCCGGGATCCGTCGGGTTCCAGGATTGGAGAACAAGGTCGTTCGTCATGATGGGGTAGCTTTCTAGCACACTCGTCTCGCCGCGAGTCTGGCCGACTGGAGCCGCACTATTCAGGGCCTGTGGTTCCTTGCACATCGGGTCCAATTCGGGCTGGACGATTGCCTGCCCACGCTGCACGCACAATCCCGGATGTTCACGACTTCACGCGCTTCCGACATGAGCCAGCCCCCATCCGACACCAGTCCGATCTTCCTGCAGACCATTCTGTTCACCGACAGCGATGGCCGTGCTCGCTTCCGCGAGCACGCCATCCCGCTGGACCAGGGCAAGCCCAGCTCGCGTCTGTCGGCCACGCTGCCCGCACGCGCGCTGCAGCTGCGTGAAAGTCCGCCGGACTTCCGCAGCGAATTTCACTGCACCGGCGAGCCGCAGTGGGTCTTCATTCTCTCCGGTCAGATGGAGATCGGACTGCAGGACGGCAGCTCGCGCATCTTCAGTGCCGGGGAGCACTTCTACTCGGCCGATGTGCTGCCCGCAGGCGCCGTGTTCGATCCAGCAGTTCACGGTCACTGGAGCCGCCAGATCGGCAGCGAGCCACTGCGCACGCTCTTCGTGCGCGGCTGAATCTCGTCCTGTCCGCAGCCGGGGCCGCATGTCACACCTTGTCGAGCACATGGCCCAACTGGCCGGGCAGCGCGACCCAGCCGCGCTTGACAGCTGTTTCGTCGATCTGTTCGCAGAGCTTCTTGCTCCGCTGAGGCTGCGCGTTCTGCGCAGCCATGCTGCAGAACAGCGCAAGTGGTATGTGACCCGGCATCACGGCCAGTTCGATCAGGATGCACCCGACGAGCCACTGGCCACCGAAGAAGAGCCCCTGCTGCTGCATTGCATCAGCCTGGGCGAACCCGTTCTGTTGCCCGCCACTGCGCAGCAACGCGGCATTCGCACACTGGTGCCGCTGACCGGCGACAGCGACGAGATCGCTGTGGTGGAGATCACCACCACAGCGGTCATCGGCAAAGATCTGCTGCGCACCGTGAATGCGATCCAGCGCTTCAGCATGCATCTGCACGCACTGCTGGACGAGAACGAACGTGATTCGCTGACCCGTCTGCTCAATCGCAAGTCCTTCGACGAGACCTTCATCCGTGCTGCGCTGAACATCGACGCGGGAAGCACCTCACCGGCAGAAGGCCAGGATCGCCGCCGGCGGGGTGCGGAAGGCCGCCATTGGCTGGGCGTCATCGACATCGACCACTTCAAGCGGGTCAATGATGTGCACGGACATCTGATCGGCGACGAGGTGCTGATCCTGGTCGCACAACTGATGAAAAGCACCTTCCGAGCCAGTGACAGGCTCTACCGCTTCGGCGGAGAAGAATTCGTGGTGCTGCTTCGCTGCAATGATTCCCAGGGTGCGGAGACTGCTTTCGAGCGCTTCAGGGCAACGGTCGAGAAGACGCCGTTCCCCCGAGTGGAACACTTGACCGTCAGCATCGGTTTCACAGCCATCGATGCGAGCGATACACCGGGCAGTGCCTTCGAGCGAGCAGACCAGTCGGTCTATCATGCCAAGGAAACTGGTCGCAACCTGGCGTTGTCCTATGAGACCCTGACCGCCTGCGGCCTGCTGCAGGCGAAGAATCAGGATGGCGGTGTAGAGTTCTTCTGAACAAGGAACGGGAGTCCCGTTGAAAAACGCCTTGAGCAAAGAAAAAAGCCGACTCGATGGAACCGAGCCGGCTTTTTCTGATTTGGTTGCGGGGGCCGGATTTGAACCGACGACCTTTGGGTTATGAGCCCAACGAGCTACCAGACTGCTCCACCCCGCGACTGAAATCTGCTTGAGGATTTTTTCCTCACACGCACCAGAAAGTATCGCGCACTTTCTGATGATGACTAAAACTGGTTGCGGGGGCCGGATTTGAACCGACGACCTTTGGGTTATGAGCCCAACGAGCTACCAGACTGCTCCACCCCGCGACTGAAGAATTAGATTCTATCTTCTTTCATGCCCGGTCAGCAAGATATTTCAAGAAAATATTCAGGCTGACCGTGAGCCCGAGATCACTCGGCGGCTTGCTCGGCAGGAGCAGCGGCCTCTTCGCCACGGTCAACCAGCTCGACGAAAGCCATCGGTGCGTTGTCGCCGACGCGGAAACCCATCTTCAGGATGCGGGTGTAGCCGCCCGGACGGGTCTGGAAGCGCGGGCCCAGCACGTTGAACAGCTTGACGACGTTGTCGCGGTTGCGCAAGCGATCGAAGGCCAGGCGCTTGTTGGCCAGTGTCGGCTCCTTGGCCAGGGTGATCAGCGGCTCGACGACGCGACGCAGTTCCTTGGCCTTGGGCACAGTGGTCTTGATGGCCTCATGCTCGATCAGCGAGTTGGCCATGTTGCGCAGCATCGCCAGACGGTGCGACGAGGTGCGGTTGAGCTTGCGGAGGCCGTTGCCGTGACGCATGGTGAAGTCCTTTCGTTGGATTTAATACCGATGGCCGGATCAGGTACCACCGGGGGACCGGGCGGCCGCCGGAGCGGCTCGCCCGAATGGGTCCGGATACAGCGCCGAATCAGCGCTTGTCCAGGCCTTGCGGCGGCCAGTTCTCCAGGCGCGCGCCGAGGGTCAGACCACGGGAAGCCAGGACTTCCTTGATCTCGTTGAGCGACTTGCGACCCAGGTTCGGGGTCTTCAGCAGCTCGGTCTCGGTGCGCTGGATCAGGTCGCCGATGTAATAGA
>JBJOPV010000226.1:0-6308 GCA_046050625.1 Pseudomonadota bacterium | reverse complement strand
CTCGCAGGCGAGCCGGCTCTGGCTGTCGGCCGCATGCTTGAGCTGCGAGATCAGCACGGCGCAGGCGCCTTCGAGCTTGACGACCCGATCCCAGTTGCCGACGCGGGCCGCCTCCAGCATGTCGGCACTGGCCTGCTCGATGGCTTCGTAGTACTGCAGCAGCGGGCTCTTGCGGACCGGATCCGGCATCAGGTGTCGGGCAGTGGCGGCTTTGGACATGGTGGACCTATGGGAACACGTGGTGCGGCGGACGCGGCAAGCGTCCGGGTCAGGCCCTCGCCCCGCGCGCCACCTGCGGACCGATCTCGACCCAGGCCTCGCGGATCGGCCGGATCAGCCGGTCCGCTTCCTCGAGGATCGAGACGTCGTTGCGCAGGTTGGCCAGCGTCAGACGCGAAATCACGTAGCTGTAGAGCGCGTGAAGGTTGTGGGCCACGTCGCCACCGGCCTCCAGGTCGAGGGCTGCCCGCAGGCCCTCGTCGAGGATGCGCACCGCCCTGCCGATCTGCTGGCATTTCACTTCGATCAGCTTCGCCTGCATGGCCAGCCGCGCTCGTCCGACGGATTCCAGGAAACCGTCGAACAGCATCAGCACGAGCTGATGCGGCGAGGCCGCTTCCACCTCGGTCTCGAGACCGACCTGGGCGTACATGCGGGCGAACTGCTGCGCGCGACCGAAGGGAGATGACACCATGGCAGGAGAGAATGCGCTGTGATACATGGCTGGGTTCTTCTCTGGAGCTGGGGCGATGGCGAACAGTTGTCACTGGCTTATCGTCGCGCCCGCGCCCCGACTTGAAGCATTGGCAGGGGTGGATTCAGGACAGTTCCGCGACCAGCGGGGCGGGAGGCAGGCCAGCGTCCTGGCGCTCGACCATGCGCAGCAGCAGCCGCTCCAGGTCACGCGCGAAGCGCCGGCCATCGAACAGGGGCGACTCGGTGCGGGCCTGCTCAAGCCGCTGACGCAGCACGGTGCAGGCCCCGGGCTCGCGGGCGAGCCGGATCGCCTCGGCGATGTAGCGGTCGATGTCGTCGCAGGCCAGCTCTGGCAGGCCCAGCGTGTGCAGCAGGCTTCCCGCCACCCGAGAGGCAAAGCTGCGACCGGTCAGCGCCAGCACCGGCACGCCGGCCCACAGGGCATCGCTGGCGGTGGTGTGACCGCCGCAGGGATAGGTATCCAGACAGAGATCAGCCAACGACAGGCGAGCACGGTGCAGATCGGCGCGCAGGAAGGGCGCAAAGACCAGGCGCTGCGGATCGATGCCGCGAGCCTGCGCCTCGGCGCGCAGACGCTGGCGGGCGGGCTCGTGTTCGACCAGCAGCCACAGCACCGAGCCCGGCACGGCCTGCAGGATCCGGCACCAGGCCTCGAAGACCTCCGGCACGATCTTGTAGGGCATGTTGAAGCTGGCGAACACGAAGCTCGCCTCGGCCGGCAGTCCGCACTGCGCCCGCGTCGGCGGCTCGGGCCGGCTGCGGGTGCTGTCGTTGGGCTGGTAGCAGTGCGGCATCTGGGCGATCCGCTCGGTGAAGTCAGGCTGCGCCTGCAGTGGCGTGACCACCGGATCGCCAATGAAATAGTCAATGAAAGGCGCGCCTGTGGTGCCGGGGTAGCCCAGCCAGGACACCTGGACCGGCGCCGGCCGGTGAGCCATCACGTCCATGCGTGCGCCCAGCGTGTAGCCTTTCATCTCGATCAGCACGCCGATGCGGTCGTCGCGGATGCGCCGGGCCAGATCGACCGAGGTCAGATCGGCCGTCTCGCACCAGGCGGTCGCGGTGGCACGGATGCGCGCACGCAGCTCGGAGCCATCGTCCGGGCCGCCCGAGTACAACCACAGCTCGAAGCGCTCGCGGTCGATCGCCTCGAGACACTCGGTGACCAGGATGGACGTGGCATGGTTGTGGAAATCGCTCGACAGCAGGCCGATGCGCACCCGGCCCTGCGGTCGCGGCACCTTCATCTCCGCCCGGCGCGGCATCACCGCCACCTTGCCGGTCTGCTGACGGCAGGTCAGGCGCGAGGCCCAGTGCAGCACCGCCGGATCATCGGTGAGCGTGATCAGCGGAAAACCGTTGACGACGCCCGGCAGGGCCTGCCCCTCGGTGGCCTCGACCTGCTGGATGCATTGCGCAAGGCGATCGAAGTCCTCGGCCAGACTGGCCCAGTCACAGGCCCAGGAGCTGGCATGGGCGGCCCCGACCGCCGCGCCGAGATCTCGCGGCTCGTCGTCGAGCAGCATGCGATGGCACAGCGCCGCCTCGGCGTGGCTGCCGTGCTTCATGAAGCCATGCGCCATGCCCAGCAAGGCCTGGCGGCGGATCGAGCGGTCCGGGCCGGCCAGCGCCAGCGCCATCGAACAGGCCTTGACCGTGCCTTCGAAGTCGAGCAGCTTGATGCGTGCCTTGGCCAGCGCCAGATGCCAGCGCGCATCTCGGGGTGCCGCCGGATCCAGAGCCTCGAGCACCTGAATCACCTCGGCGTGACGGTGCCGCTCGAGAAGCAGGTCAGCGAGCAGCTGACACACCCCGACACTGGAGCGGTCCAGACGGAATGCGCGCTCCAGATGGCGGACGCTGTCGTCGATCTGGCCGAGCGCATGCTGGCACTGGGCCAGGCGTGCCCAATGAACAGCAGAGTCCGGCGCCAGGCGGGTGGCTGCAAGAAACTGGTCGCGCGCTGCCTTGAGCTGACCGCGCGACTGCAGATCCTGGCCGCGGCGGGAGGCAGCCGCACCCGGATCACGCCGTGCCGACGCGGGCCGCGCCTGCGGAGGTGCGGCAGGACGCTCCTCGACGGATGGAAGGCTCATGACTCAGACCCCTGGAAGTCGACTGGATCGACCGAGTCTGCATCGCCTTCAGCATGAACATCGCCGGATAAGCCGCCCTGTCGACGCCAGTTCGTGCGGCCAGTCACCGGGGTCGAAGCCGCACCCGTGCAGCCCCGAATCCGTCATCACCTCAGTAGTAGTAGTAGCTGCTCAACGAGCTCAGGTTCGATACCGCGGAGCTCAGCGAGCTGATCTTCGACATCTGGGTGTCGAGCGATTGGTACTGCTTGTTCAGACGCGTCTCGATGCTGGTCATGCGCAGCTCCAGCGCCTCTTGCTTGGTCTGGTTGCGCTTGAGCTCGCTGCGCAGGCCATCGGTGCGCGTCTGCAAGGCACCGTCGGTGCCCAGCACGCTGTCGGCGTACTTGCGGAAACGTTTCATCACGCCGGTCAGTGCGGTGGTGCTGCTGTCACCGCCGTTGAGCAGCTCCTTGACCTGGGTCGGGTTCTCCAGCGCGGCATCCAGCTTCGAGGACTTCAGCTCGAGCTTGCCCGAAGCATTGATCGAGATGCCGATGTCAGAGAGGCGCTTGAGATCGCCGCTGCCCGAGCCCGAGAAGGCCTCGAACACCATCTGACGCATCTGACTCTGCACATCGACGGCCGTGCGATCCGCCTGCAGCTTGCCTGCATTCTTGGTGGCGGCGTCGTACTTGGTCTCGCTCTTGATCGTGTCGGACAGGCTGTTGAAGGCCGAGATGAAGTCGTTGATCTTGGTCTTCAGATCGGAATGGTCAGCCGCCACCGTCAGCTCGACCGGCGAGCTGGAGGTCTTGGTCAGCTTGATCGACAAGCCCTCGATCGCGTTGTCGATCGTGTTGGAGGCCGAGCTGATCGACAGACCATTGACCAGCACCTGCGCGTTGCCCGCCACCTGGTTGCGCGACATCGGCGAAGCGGTGGTGGCATCGTAGGCCAGCGCGGACAGGCCGGTGGCCGCATTGCCGTCATTGCTGGTTTCGGTGGCGGTGATGCGGAAGGCGTTTTCCTCACCCGTCTTGGTCGAGCGCAGTGTCAGCCGAGAGCCGGAGGAGTCGGTCACGATGCCCGCGGTCACGCCGGCATTGGCCTTGTTGATCTTGTCGCGGATCGCGCTCAGCGAGGTCTCGCCGTCGGCGATGTCGACGGTGACCGGCGTGGCGCCGGACTTGGCGCTGAAGCCCGTCGGCGGCGTGCCACCCGTCCAGCTGCCGAGCTCGATCGTCAGCGAACCCGCCGACAGTGTCGCGCTGCTGCTGGCAAACACGGCACTGCTGAGCGTCTGCGTGGTCGCCAGGGCATTGACCTGCAGCGAATGCGAGCCCGCAGCCCCGTTCTTGCCACTGACGGATGTGACTGTCGCCACCGAGGCATCGGAGACCGTGGTGCTGGTCTGCCCCCACAGCGAGGTCGAGTTGAAGGCGGCCGCCTTGTCCCGGAGCGACGACAGACCGCTCTGGATCTTGCCGAACGACGAGATCTTCGCGTTGATCGAGGTCTCGGCACTCTGCAAGGTCTTGATCGGCTGCCGCTCGATCGCCATCAGCTGGCTGACGATGGAGGAGACATCGAGACCACTGCCCAGACCGGACGCTGTGAGGGAAGCCATGGGAACCACTCCTGGACGCTCGCACGGAGCTCAAGCACGAACGCGCAGAACGGCCGGGCCGATCTGCGCGCAAGAAGGAATCGACAGAAACAGCCCGGGCGTTCAGCCCGGACCGCCTGCGGATCCGGAGCCGACCGGATCAGCGCAGCAGCGACAGAACCTGCTGCGGCTGCTGGTTGGCCTGGGCCAGCATCGTGTTGCCCGCCTGCGAGAGCACCTGAGCCCGCGACATGTTCGCCGACTCGGTCGCAAAGTCCGCATCGGTGATGCGCCCCCGCGCGGCGGTGATGTTCTCCTGGCTGGTCGCCAGGTTGGCCACCACGCTCTCGAAGCGGTTCTGCACCGAGCCGAGGTTCGAACGGGCCGAGGTCACCTCGTCGATCGCGGCATCCAGGCTCGAGATGGTCTCCAGGGCGGCATCGACGGTGGAGATCGAGGCAGCAGCACCCGTGATGGCGGCGGCCATGCCCGTGCCAGCCGTCATGTCACGCAGCGCGACCGTGATGCGATCGGTGGCATCGGTGTCGGCGCCGATCTGGAAGGCCATGTCGGTGGCATCCGCGTTCAGCAGGTTCTTGCCGTTGAACTTGGTGCCTTCGAGCACACGGCTGACTTCGGTCGCCAGCGCGGTGTATTCCTCGTTCAGGTTGGCACGGTCGCTGGTGTCGTTGGTCGAGTTGGCCGACTGGACCGCCAGTTCACGCATGCGCTGCAGCGACTCGCCGACCTTGCCCAGGGAACCTTCAGCCGTCTGCGCCAGGGAAATCGCATCGTTGGCGTTGCGCGAGGCCACGGTCATGCCGCGGACCTGCGAGGTCATGCGTTCAGCAATCGCCAGACCGGCCGAATCGTCCTTGGCCGAGTTGATCCGCAGGCCGGTCGACAGACGCTTCATCGAGGTCGAGAGCGAGCCGTCGGTCGACTGCAGAGCGCGCTGAGCGCTCAGCGAGGCCATGTTGGTGTTGATGGTGGTAGGCATAGCTACTCCAGTGATGTCTGATGCTGATGAGCTTGGTGCCGCTCCCGGCACCTGATCGATCCGAGCTGCATGGTCGTCTGGATCGTGCCCCTGTTTTCGTCGCTGCCCGGCGGGACTTGAGGATGAACTGAACGATTTTTTCGAACCAGTTCGTCTTTTTCAGATCCCGCCAGCACCGCCTGGCACAAGGCAGACGGTTGTCGGCACCTTGTCAGGCCTTCTTGAGCGAACAAGGACACCAATTGGTACCGTTTTGAGCCCGCAAAAGTGAAATCCTTGGTGTTAGAAATGAAGAAAACACCCAGGCCCTGGCCGACCCTGGCCTGAATCGACCTCGACTCACTTGACGCCGCTGCCGGCGACAAGCGCTCACGCTCCGGAGACTTCCTCATGATCAACCTCGTCGTCGCCTGCCTCGGGCAGGACATGCGATGGATCGACGAGCTGCCCACCGCCTGCGAAATCAGGCTTCATGCGCCGCGGCACCACGAGGCCAGCGCGACCGAGATCCATCTGCGCCACCTGCTGGACCTGCCAGGCGCCGCGCCGCACGACCTGACCGTGCTCTGCGATGACACGCCCTTCGAGGCCTCACCCGCGCTGCTCGGTCTGCTCGACCGCTCGGAACAGTGGAGCGACGTGCAGCCCCTGGGCTGGCCCCAGACCTTGCGCGACCTGAAGGAGGAGGATCTGCACCGGCATCCCGGCCAGCGCGACTGGATCGACGGGCTGCCGGTGGAGCCCCAGCACTTCTGCCCCCGCAGCCTGTCGACGCTGGGCGGACGCGACGCGGAGACACAGTGGCTGGCCCGCCAGTACCGGCGCCTGCACGGCTTGTCGCGGGGCGAGCACCTGCTGGGCCATTTCCTGGATCTATGCGGCCTGGACGAGCTGGCGACGGCGGCCC
>JBJOPV010000225.1:0-6316 GCA_046050625.1 Pseudomonadota bacterium | reverse complement strand
ATGTGCGGGTGGCCGACACCTTCGACCACCGCAAGAGCAGCCAGCTGCGCTACATCGTGAACCCGCCGGGCTCCAGCCAGGTGCGGGTGCACCAGCACCTGGACATCGGCCAGGGCGAGGTGGACTTTGACGGCCTGTTCAAGGCCATGGCCGACATCGGCTTCGACGGGCTGGTCTCGGCCTGCGTGTTCGCCTGGGAGGAGCGCGCGGCCGAATCGAGCCGGCTGATGCGCCAGGGCATCGACCAGCTGGTGGCGCGGCACTTCAGCGCGCGCTGATTGACGCACTGAGCGGTGCGGGCAGCCCGCACCAGCCGGCCAGATCGCCGTGGGCGTCCGCCGGCGTGTGCGCCTCGACCGCAAGAACGCCCGCCTGCGCCTGCCAGGTCAGCCCGCTGTGCAGCCGCAGCGGCTCCTGCGTGAAGGGGTGCACCAGCTCCAGCGTCTGCGCGTGCAGCCACAGCCGCTGCCGCCCGAGCCGCTCGGCCCACCAGCGGTTCAGCGGGCCCTTGCCGTGGGTGGCGTCGCCAAGGATGGGGTGCGCCAGGTGCTTCAGATGGCGGCGGATCTGGTGGCGCCGCCCGGTCAGCGGCTCGGCCTCGACCAGCGACACGCGGGTCGAGGGAAATCGTCCGTCGCTGGACTCCAGCCGCTCGAAGCCGGCCAGCCGGCGCAGCCGGGTCTGCGCGGGCTGGGCCGGGGCGTCGGCGGGCGCATCATCCGGGCGCAGCGCGTGATCGACCCAGGCCTCGGCCGGCGCCCAGCCGCGCACCAGCGCCAGATAGCGCTTGCGCACCTCGCCCGCGGCCATGAAGGCCTGGCCCAGGCGGCGCGCGGCCTCCGGGTGCAGAGCCAGCAGCAGCACGCCGCAGGTGCCCTTGTCGAGGCGGTGCACCGGATGCACATGCGTGCCGCCGAGCTGGTCGCGCAGCGTCTGCACCACGAAGCGGGTCTCGCCGGCGTCCAGGCCGGTGCGGTGCACCAGCCAGCCCGCGGGCTTGCGGATGGCGATCAGGTGCTCGTCCTGCCAGAGCACCGGCAGAGGCCTCGGCAAGGCCTCGGTCGTCGGGTCGTTCATGCGCGGATCATCGCGCACCCGCGCGGTACCCGGTCAGACTCGGGATTGCACCAATGTGGTGCTCATGACGATCTTTGAGGCATGGCACCAGGATTGCGCCGTCGATCTGTGAAATAAATCACGAATGAACGGCTGAATGCACGAAGGACCACTGCTGGCATGGCCGTTGCTGCACAGACCTTGAGCACGCGATTGCGGCTCGATGCTTTGCCGGCCGCGCTGCCGGTCCGATTCCCGCCGCAACGATCTGTCCATGGCCGCCCTACCCTCCGACGTCGCCTCCGCTCTTCCCGACCGCGGCGCCACCGCGCCCGATGCTGCAGCCACCGCGATGGCCGACCGCAATGTCGCGCAGCTCACCCGCGGCATCTGGCTGCGCTCGATCACCGGCCTGGTGCTGATCGCGATCCTGGCGACCGCGACCTTCCTGATCCTGCACGACGTGTTGAGCATCAACCGCAGCGCGGCGACCATCGTCAACATCAGTGGCCGCCAGCGCATGCTGTCGCAGCGCGCGGCGCTGTTCGCCACCCGGCTGGTGGCCAGCCGCGACGAGGCCGAGCGGCGCACCTTGCGCACCGAGCTCGACCGGGTCACCGGCCTGCTGCTGAGCTCCCACGAGGGCCTGACCCGCGGCAGCACCGCGCTGGGCCTGCCGGCGACGATGTCGGCGACGATGAACACGCTCTATTTCGGCGAACCGCAGCACCTCGACCGCCAGGTGCGCGACTATGTCGAGCAGCTGCGCGCGCTGATGCGCCGCGTCGACGAGCAGCCCGGTGCGGTGCCGCTCGAGCTGCGTGCGATCACCGCTGCGGCCTCCGGACCGCTGCTGGTCACGCTCAACCAGGCCGTGCAGCAGTACGAGAAGGAAAGCGAGGCCGAAGTGGCCCGGGCCATTCTCTATGAGCGCATCGTCTACGGCGTGACGCTGCTGGCCCTGCTGCTGGAGGCCGCGCTGATCTACCGCCCGCTGGTCAACCGGGTGCGCCGCGCCACCGAGCGGCTGGTGCGCCAGCAGCAGTTCAGCGACCGGGTGGTCGACACCTCGCAGGCGCTGATCATCGGTCTGGACAGCGCCGGGCGCATCGCGCTGTTCAACCAGCACAGCCAGAAGGTCACCGGACATGCCGAGGCCGAGGTGCACGGCCGCGACTTCCTGTCGACCTTCCTGCCCCCGGAGGCGGCGGCCGATCCGGCGATGGAGAAGCTCTTCCTGGGCGGCGCCGGCACGGGGCGCACCGAGACACCGCTGCGCACCCGCGACGGCCGCCTGCTGACGGTCGAGTGGTCGAACGCCGAGCTGCGCGATCCGGTCAGCGGCCGCCCGCTGCTGCACCTGGCCACCGGCGTCGACATCACCCAGCGCAAGCAGGCCGAGCAGGCACTGCAGCAGGCGCTCGAGCGCACCGAGGCGCTGGGCAGCCGGCTGCGCCAGGAGGTCGCGCATGCGGCGGTGCTGCAGCGCGCGATGCTGCCGGCGCCGGAGATCACGCTGCCGGGCCTGCAGGGCCTGGCACGGCTGACCACCTCGACCGAGGTCGGCGGCGACTACTACGACCACTACGCGGTCGACGGCCGCCACGCGATCTTCCTGATCGGCGACGTCAGCGGCCACGGCGTGGCCTCGGGCACGCTGGTGAGCGCCGCGAAGATGGCGGTGCACCAGCTTGCCAGTCAGGGCGAGACCGATCCGGCGGCGATGCTCGAGCACCTGAACGAGGCGCTGCTGGCCTCCAGCCACGACAGCATGTTCATGACGATGCTGTGCTGCAGCCTCGATGCCCGCACCGGGCGGCTGCGCATCGCCAACGCCGGCCATGCCTTCCCCTACTACTGGCTCGACGCCGAGCAGGGCTGGGGCATGATCGAGGTCGAAGGGGTGCCGCTGGGCCGAGTGCGCGAGCCGGCCTACGCCGCGATCGCCTTCGACATCCAGCCCGGCGATCGCCTCTTCCTCTACACCGACGGCCTGGTCGAGCAGGAGAACGGCCAGCGGCAGGCCTTCGGCCACGAGGGGCTGGAGAACCTGCTCTACGACCATGCCGCCGAGGCCGCCGACACGCTGCTCGAGCGGGTGTTCGGCGCGCTGGCTGCGCACGCCGGCCGCGAGGGCTTCGACGACGATGTCACTGCGATGTGCGTGACCCACATGGCCCGCGTCGAGGGCGTGCCGATGCTGCCCGGACGGCTGGCCGAGGTGCGTGACCTGCTGCAGGTCGAGGCGGCGGCGGTGGTCGAGGCCGGCGGTCTGCCCGCACCGGTGGCCCGTCAGCGTGTCGTGGTCACCCATGCCTCGGGTGCGCTGCTGCCGATGCTGCCGGCCCTGTGCGAGGCCGGCATCCGCCGCGTCCTGCCCGACGACCAGCCCTTCCTGCGCGAGCTGGGCTGGCAGGCGCTGCTCGACCAGCACCATCTCGACGGCGTCGACGACCTGGCGCGCTGGATCGCCGCGCCCAGCGACGAGGCGGTCTGGACCTTCGCGCACAGCAGCGACAAGGCCCGTGCGATGGACGGTCTGGCCAAGTGGCTCGACGCCCAGCCGGACCTGCCCGAGGGCCTGCGCGACATCGTCGTGCTGATGAGCGACGAGCTGATCGAGAACGGCCTGTACGGCGCGCCGGTCGATGCCACCGGCGGCAAGCTGCACCACAAGGGCGAGGTGCGCGACGTGCTGCCCCAGGAGGGCCTGCGGCTGCAGCTGCGCCGCGACGGCGACCGCCTGGGCCTGTCGATGAGCGACCGCTGGGGCACCTTCACCCCGTCGATCTTCCTGCGCCGGCTGGCCCTGAACGCCGGCCAGCAGGGGCTGGAGGCGGGCGTCGGCGGGGCCGGCCTCTATCTGATGTGGCGCATGAGCGACTACATGCAGGTGCGGGTGCAGCCGCAGCGCCTGACTCAGCTCACGCTGCTGTGGTCGCTGCAGCAGCTGCCCGACCCCGATCGCGATGCCGGCTTCCAGTTCCTGTACCACCATGAGCTCGGCGAGCTGCCGGGCTCCAGCACCGCATGACCGATTCCTCGACGACGCTGTACATCGACGCGACCCGCGACGAGGCCACCCGCACCACGCTGTTGCGCCTGAGCGGCGAGATCGACGTGAGCGCGGCCGCCGCCTTCGAGCCGTTGCACCGCCAGCCGCCGGCCGACCTCCAGGTGGTGATGGACTTCGCCGCGGTGGCGCGCATCAACTCGATGGGCCTGGCGCAGCTGCTGCGCCTGCTCGAGCACTGGCGAGGCCAGGGCCTGCGGCTGGAGGCCCGCGGCCTGAACCGCACGCTGAGCATGCTGTTCAAGATGACCGGGCTGATGCGCTACTTTGCCGTGCCGGCCGGGGCGGCGGTGATCGCGGCCCCGGCCAGCGCTGCCGCCCCGGGCGGCACGGCCCGCGCGATGCCGCCGGGCGTGCGCCCCGTGGTCGCCGCGGCCCGGCCGGCCGGGCCGCCGCAGATGCGCCGCATCGTGCGTCCGGGCGCCGCCACGCCGGCGCCGGAGGCCGCATCGGCCCCTGTGGCGATGTCCCCTGCCCCTGCGGGACCGGCCGCGCCCGTGCTGCCGGTGATGTTCGCCGCTGCCGCGCCGCCGCCGGGCGACCGGCTCGACTTCATCGTCAGCCAGCAGAACAGCCAGCAGCTCACCGGCTGGTACTACCTCAACACGCTGCTGCAGCGCACGCTCGGGCGCACGGTGTCGCTGTCGGTCGAGGACTTCGAGGATGGCGCTGCCTCAGGCCGCACGCGCGCCCAGGCGCCGGCACTGGTCTTCGCTCGGCCCTTCGATGCCTGCGCGCTGATGCAGCAGCATGGTTACTTGCCGGTGACACGGCCTCAGGACGACTGCGACGAGGTCAGCCTGATCGTGCGCCACGACGACACCCGCGCCGCACTGACCGACTTCGCCGGTGCGCAGGTGGTGACCGCGCTGGAGCGCAGCTTCGTCTTCGTGCTCGGGCGCTTTCTGTGCGACGAGTGCGGGCTGGACTCCGCCGGCCTGCCGCGTCGCTTTGCCGGCGGCGAGATCGCCGCGCTGAAGATGCTGCTCTCGGGCCAGGCCGAGCTGCTGTTCATGTCCAGCCGCGGCCATGAGCGGCTGTCGGCGCTGGCGCGTGCTGGCACCCGGGTGCTCGAGCGCAGCGAGACGCGGGTGGCCTCGCACCTGATGCTGCTGCACCCGTCCTGCCAGGCGCTGGTGCAGCCGCTTCGCCAGGCGCTGACCGGGCTGGGCGGTCATGACAAGGGCCGCCAGGCGCTGCAGGACCTCGGCATGAACGGCTGGGATGTGCCGGCGCCCGAGGAGGTGGAGATGCTGCTGATGCTGTACCGGCGCTACGCGGGCTGAGGGGCCGCGCCGCCGGCCGTGGCAGCCCACTGCGCACGCAGCCAGGCCGCGCAGGCCAGGTTGCTGTCCATGATCGAGCAGCGCAGGCCGCCGCCGTAGTCCGGGAAGGGGATGAACTCGCAGCTGATCTGGCGCGGCGCGCGCTCGGGGTGCGCACGCATCCAGCCCAGCAGGTCGAGCACCGCCGTCTTCCAGACGGCGATGCGCTCCTCCTGCCAGACGCCGGGGAAGGTGCCGGCCTCGGGGCGGACAAACGGATACTGGATCGAGCGGCCCGGGCGGCCGTCGCGGCGCCGGGTCAGCGGGTTGGGGCCGCGCCCGGTGGCGACGCTGCGGGCGTGCGCATGCACCACCCAGCCCTCGGCCAGCCACCGGCGCCACAGGCACTGCGCGCCGTCGGGCGCCAGCCAGGTGCGCCCGCCATCGCGCTGGCCGTCGATCTCCGACCCGGCCAGCTCGGTCGGATCGTCGATCTTGAAGATCAGGTGCGAGTGGTCCAGCGTCAGCCGCAGCGGCAGGCCCCGCCGGGCGAGCCGCTCGGCCACCGCCTCGACCCGGTGGAAGCGCTCGTTCCACATGTCCACATGCACCTCCAGGCTGGGCAGGCAGCCGCTGCGCTGGCCGTGCTCGAAGGCGTCGGCGTAGAAGCGCACCACCTCCTCGTCGGACAGGCGGTGGCCGTCGGCATGGCGGTCGTGGAGCTGGATGTTGAACAGCCGCGCGCCCAGCCGGCCGCCGGTGGCCAGGCCCTGGCGCATCAGCGCCTCGTCGGCACCGGCGCGGAAGATGCCGCCGAAGACGCCGATCGGCACGCCGTGGCGCTCGACCAGATCGAACCAGGGCGCGAAGTCCTCGCTCGGGTCGATGTTCTTCTCGATGTAGTCGAAGGCGCCGCAGTCGC
>JBJOPV010000224.1:0-6350 GCA_046050625.1 Pseudomonadota bacterium | reverse complement strand
GACCGAACTCGGTGATCAGGCGCTGCACGCCCTGCGCCTCTTCCAGCGGATTGAGGTCCTCGCGCTGGATGTTCTCGATCAGCGCCATGACCGCGACCGCCTGGTCGGGCACGTCGCGCACCAGCACTGGCACCTCGGAGAGTCCGGCCAGGCGCGCGGCGCGGGTGCGACGCTCGCCGGCGATGATCTCGTACATCGGCAGGCCGTCGCGCGGCTCGACCGGCCGCACCAGCACCGGCTGCATCACGCCCTGGGAGCGGATGCTCTCGGCCAGTTCGAACAGCGAGCCCTCGTCCATGCGGGTGCGCGGCTGGTACCTGCCGGGCAGCAGCTGATCGAGCGCGATCGCAGCCGGCAGCGGATCGCGGCCGCCTCGCGCCTGCGCGGCATCCATGACCTGCGGTCCGAGCAGGGCTTCGAGACCGCGACCGAGTCCTTTGGGCTTCTTGGTGACCATGGCGCGATTGTCCGCGATTCGCCGCGATCCGCGCGCACTCAAGCCGCCGGAATCAGCCGCTGCAGCAGCGCCAGGCCCTCGGGCCAGTCGCCCAGGCCGGAGTCGGCGTTCAGGTGGCCGCGCGGCCCGGCGTCGATGCGCCGTGCGCCCCAGTCGGCGCACAGGCCGGCGGCGCGCTCAGGGGTGCAGTACAGATCATCCGATGACACCACCGCGATCGCCGGGAACGGCAACCGCGGCCGGCGCATCGGGCGCCAGTTGTGCAGCTGCGGCGGCATGTCGGCGCGCTCGGTGTCGGGCGGCGCCACCAGCAGCGCGCCGCGCACCCGCGCGACATGGCGGCTGTGGTCGGCCCAGGCGGCGACGAGCTGGCAGCCCAGGCTGTGCGCGACCAGCAGCGCCGGGCGCGCGTCGGCAAGCAGTGCCGCGTCGAGCTGCGCCATCCAGTCGCCGCGGCGCGGCCAGAGCCAGTCGTCCTGCTCGACGCGCACGAAGCCGGGTCGTGTCGCCCAGTGCGCCTGCCAGTGGCCGGGGCCGGAATCCTGCCAGCCCGGCAGCAGCAGCACCCGCAGGCCGGCAGGCAGGTCCGTGGGCAGATCGAAGTTCGATGAGGTCATGTCCATGCCGTATTCTTCCGCGTCCAACCGCTCCACAGCTCCCCCGAGGAAGATCCACCATGAAACACACCGTGTTCGTCGACGGTCAGGAAGGCACGACCGGCCTGCGCATCCACGAGTACCTGGCCAGCCGCGACGACATCGAGGTGTTGCGCATCGCCCCGGAGCTGCGCAAGGACGCCGCCGAGCGCGCCCGGCTGCTCAACGCCGCCGATGTCGCCTTCCTGTGCCTGCCCGATGCGGCCTCGAAGGAAGCCGCCGCGATGGTGAGCAACCCGAAGACCTGCCTGATCGACGCCAGCACCGCACACCGCACCGCACCGGGCTGGGCCTTCGGTCTGCCCGAGCTCTGCGCCGGCCAGCGCGAGCAGCTGCGCGGCGTCAAGCGCATCGCCAATCCCGGCTGCCACGCCAGCGCCTTCATCCTGCTGATGCGCCCGCTGGTCGACGCCGAACTCGTGCCGCCGGCGCTGGCCGTCAGCGCCACCTCCCTCACCGGCTACTCCGGCGGCGGCAAGAAGATGATCGAGCAGTACGAGGCCGGCGGCGACCCGAAGCTGGCCTCGCCACGCCCCTACGCGCTGGGCCTGTCGCACAAGCACATTCCGGAAATGATGACCCACACGGGCCTCACGACCAAGCCGCTGTTCCTGCCGGTGGTCGGCCCCTTCTACAAGGGCCTGTCGGTGACGGTGCCGCTGCACCTGGCACCACTGGGCGCGGGCGCCTCGGCCGAGCGCATCCACGCCGCCTTCGCCGAGCACTACGCCGGCGAGCGCTTCGTGCGCGTCATGCCGCTCAACGACGCCGCCACGATGGAGCATGGCTTCTTCGACGTGCAGGGCTGCAACGACACCAACCGCGTGGACATCTTCGTCTTCGCCAACGGCGATCAGGTGCTGCTGATGGCGCGCCTGGACAACCTCGGCAAGGGCGCCAGCGGTGCGGCGGTACAGTCGATGAACGTGCACCTGGGCGTCGACGAAGGCCTGGGCCTGTGACCTGAGCCCGCACGGGCAGACGCAAAAAAGCCCGGCAGCGCCGGGCTTTTGTCGTCGTGGAGACGGTCGATCAGGACAGCTGGTCACTGATCAGCTTGGTCATCTCGAACATCGAGACCTGATCCTTCTTGAAGATCTTCTTCAGCTTGGCGTCGGCATTGATCATGCGCTTGTTCGCCGGGTCCTGAAGATTGTGCTGCTTGATGTACTCCCAGACCTTCTTGGTGACCTCGGTGCGCGGCACCGCGGTCTTGCCGATGACGGCCGCCAGATCCTTCGAGGGCGTCATCGGCTTCATGAAGGCCGCATTCGGCTTCTTCGCGGGAGCGGCTGCGGTTGCCTCGACGGCCGGTGCTGCGGCGACAGCGGTTTCTTGGGCGGGAGCCTTCTTTGCGGCGGCCTTCTTGGCAGTTGCCATGTGTATTTTCTCCGTCTTGGATGGTGATGTGCCGGCGTCGGCACTGCGGGCGAATGGTACTGCGCCCCTCAGGCATTGAGAAGGCATCACAAAGGTGAAATCAAGGGGGAAATGATGCCGTGGTGACGCCACGGCGGGCCGCCAAGACCCGGAAAGGCAGTGCCTGCAGGCGTCCGAGCTACGCATGACTACGCACGCGCGACCCGCGCCAATCCCCCTACACTGCGCCGGCGGCGCACCGTGCGGGTCGTCGCAGGCAACTCCTGCCACCGCCTCCTTCCTTCGCGGAACTCCACCGCCATCCTGCCCATGGAACAGTTTCTGACCCCCGAGTTCTGGCTTGCCGTCGGCCAGATCATCATGATCGACATCCTGCTCGGCGGCGACAACGCGGTCGTGATCGCGCTGGCCTGCCGCAAGCTGCCCGCGGCCCAGCGCCGCGCCGGCATCCTGTGGGGCACGGCCGGCGCCATCGGCCTGCGTGTCGTGCTGATCTTCTTCGCGCTGACGCTGCTGGCCCTGCCCTACCTGAAGCTGGTGGGTGCGGCGCTGCTGCTGTGGATCGGCATCAAGCTGCTGACGCCTGAAGATGACGGCGACCATGACATCCAGGCCAGCGACAAGCTGTGGGCTGCGGTCAAGACGGTCATCGTCGCGGACTTCGTGATGAGCCTGGACAACGTCATCGCCATCGCGGGTGCGGCGGAGGGAGCCTCCGACGGCCACCAGATGCCCCTGGTCATCTTCGGCCTGCTGGTGAGCATTCCCATCATCGTCTGGGGCAGCCAGCTGGTCATCAAGCTGATGGACCGCTTCCCCGTCGTGATCGTCGTCGGCGGCATGCTGCTGGGCTGGATCGCCGGCACGATGGCGGTGACCGACCCGGCCATCGTCGGCTACATCGCCGCTCCGGCCGCAGAAGGCGCCAAGCCAGAAGCCAGCGCGGCGATCCGCTATGGCGCGGGCATCGCCGGTGCGCTGCTGGTGCTGGCCGTCGGCAAGGTGATGGCTGCACGCAAGCCCGGCGCGGCCTGATCCCGGCCCGAACGGCACCGCGGAGGCGAACCCACCGCGGTTTCCGGTTCTTTCAATCGGGGCAGGGTGGGTTCCGATCCCCTGCCCCCCGGTCGCTGCGATACTGTCGGTCCGTCGACTCCCTGCCGTGACCGCACCTCGCCATGCCCCGCACGCGTCCGATCACCCGGCCTCCGGGAGGCGCCACGCCCTGGCTGCTGGCGGCGCTGCTCGGTCTGGTGGGCTGGGCCCACGAAAGCACGCCGCTGGCCCGGCCGATGCAGCACTGGCTGCAGGACCGCGCCGTCGCCGACGCCCGACCGGTGGCCACCACCGGCGTGGCGATGGTGCTGATCGACGAGGCCAGCCAGGCCCGCCACGGTCCGCTGCCCTGGCGGCGCGACCTGCACGCCCGACTCCTCGATCAGCTCTCTGGCGCGCGGGTCGTCATCGACACCGAAGCCTTCGGCACGCCGGAGAGCGAGCGCGCGCTGGCCGAGCTGCAGAACATCCACGCCACCATCGCCGCCGATCCGGTACTGGCGCGTCACCCCGAGCTGCCCGCGCTGATCGAGCGCAGCGAGGCCAGCCTGAACGGCGACGCGCACCTGACCCAGAGCCTGGAGCGTCACGCCCGCGTGCTGCTGAGCCTGGGACCGCCCGGCGACGGCCTGCCACCGCTGCCCCGGCTGGCCAGCGCCGCGGCCGGCATCGGCCACGCAGTGCCCGGCGCCGACCCGGACGGCGTGCTTCGGCGCCATCCGCTGTGGCGCCACGGCAGTGCCCAGGACGCGCCCTCGCTGGCGGCGCTGGGTGCAGGCCTGTACCGCGGCGACAGCATGGCCGCGGTGGAGACCGGTCTGCGCGATCACCCTCCCCGACTGGCCGGCCACAGCCTGCCTGACGACAGCGACAGCGGCCTGCTGCCGCTCTGGCCGGTGCACGACGGCCCGGACGGCGCACCGCCCAGTCTCAGCGCCCGCGAAGTCCTGGCGGGTTCACCCGCGCTGGCCCGGCTGAAGGGCCGCATCGTCGTCATCGGACGCGATGACCGCAGCACGCCGCGCCTGCACCTGCCCGACCGGCGCGAGATCAGCCAGGCCGAAGCCCTGGCGAGGCTCTCGAGCGCGCTGGCCGACGGCCACTGGGCCCGCTCGCCCAGTGCGCTGCAATGGCTGCCCTGGGGCCTGCTGGTGGCCAGCGGGCTCTATCTCTGGCGCATCGTGCCGCGCCTGACACGCAACTCCGCACTGATGCTCAGCGCCTCGCTCTGTCTGGCGCTGGCGTTGGGTTCACACGGACTGCTGGCCTGGGGCGGCATGTGGGTCCCGCCCACGCTCCCGATCTTCGCGCTGGTCCTCGGCCACCTGGCGCTGATCGCGCGGGACCGCTGGCAGATGCACCAGCGCCGCAGCCGCAGTCCGCTGCTGAGCACCACGCTCGACGAGGACACCGTCATCACCTCCTACGAGACGGTGACCGTCACCACCCGCGAGCGCACGGTGATCCGGCATGACGAACCGGAGACGGCGCCGCAGGCCCCGCTGCGGCCCTCGCCCGCACCGGCCATGCCGACCGCAGCGCCCCGGACGGCACCCCTCGCGTCCACGCTGCCCAGCCATCTGCAGGATACCCAGGTGCTCGACGAGCGGCGCGCCTTCGTCGACACCCAGGTGCTGCACTCGCCCGATACGCTCGAGGCCACCCAGCCACTGACCCGGGAGGAGCTGGCCGCCTGCCTGGCCACGCCAGCGGTGTTCCGCCAGCCGCCGGTGCTGAACGATTCCGTGCGCCGTCAGCCGGCCCTCGGACCCTACCTGCTCGAGCGCGAGCTGGGCCGCGGCGCGATGGGCCGGGTGCATCTGGCTCGCCACCGGGACACCGGCGCGGTGGTCGCGCTCAAGACGCTGGCACTGGGCCGCGAGTTCGACGGCTTCGCGCTCGAAGAAGCGCGCCAGCGGTTCCAGCGCGAGGCGCTGGCCGCCAGCCGGCTCGATCATGCCGACATCGTCCGGGTGTTCGAGTGCGGCGAGCAGGACGGCATCGCCTACATCGCGATGGAGCGCCTGACCGGGCAGGACCTGAGCCAGCATCTGGCGCCGGAGCATCTGCTGCCGGTGGCCACCGTCGTGGCGATCAGCCGCCGCATCGCCAGGGCGCTGGCCCATGCGCATGCCCAGGGCATCATCCACCGCGACATCAAGCCGGCCAACATCATGGTGGACATCGGCCGCAACCAGGTCAAGGTGACCGATTTCGGCATCGCCCGCATCACCGACGCCAACCGCACACGCACGGGTCTGGTGCTGGGCTCGCCGTCCTACATGTCGCCGGAGCAGCTTGCCGGGCGACCCGTCGACGGCCGCTGCGACCTGTATTCGCTGGGCGTGCTGATGTTCCAGATGCTGACCGGTGAACTGCCGCTCAAGGGCAACACGATGAGCGAGCTGATCGGCGCGATCGCGCGCACGCCAGCGCCCGACGTGCGCACGCTGCGCCCCTCGCTGCCCGCGGCGCTGGCCGAAGTCATCGGCATTCTGCTGGAGAAGCGCCCGGAGCTGCGCTACCGTGACGGCCTGGATCTGGCCGAAGACCTCAAGCTCGTGGCAGACACGATGCGCCGCCCGGCCCGACCCGCCAGAAGCCCCGCCGCTTCGGTGCAGGAATGCGCGCCCGGTCCTGCCACGGACCAGCCCCGACCGCCTTCACACCGCACTGGCGGGGCACAATCGCACCGCTGATTCCCGATGGACCGCCCGCGCGCCCTAGCCATGACCCTCGAGTTCCACTCCGCGACCGACCGTGGCCGCATCCGCAGCAACAACGAGGATTCGATCGCCATC
>JBJOPV010000223.1:0-6368 GCA_046050625.1 Pseudomonadota bacterium | reverse complement strand
CAGCACGCCCAGCAGCGGCGTCAGGAAGGAGAACACCCCCAGGCGCGAGGCCAGATAGCGCCGCAGCAGCCAGCACCAGGCCAGGAAGCTGGCGAAGGAGACGATCACGCTCTGGAACATCAGGTGCCCCCAGCCGGCCGCGCTGGGCGCGAAATGGTCGCGCCCGCCGATCCAGGCCAGCGGCAGCAGCAGCGCGAACGCGCCCAGCAGCTGATAGAGCAGCGTCTCGGTGGCCGGCGCCGACGACAGCCGCGAGCAGCGGATCACCACGGTGGTGGCGCCCCAGGAGGCGCCGGCCAGCAGCGCCATCGCGTCGCCCAGCAGCACCTGCGCGTTCAGCGTCATGCCGGCGCCCGGATCCAGAAAGGCGGTGGCGATGCCCAGGAAGGCCAGGCCGATGCCGGCCCACTGCAGCGGCGAGAGCCGCTCCTCACGCAGGCGCAGGTGCAGGCCCAGCGCGGCGAAGATCGGCGAGGTGTAGAGGAAGACCAGCACATGCGCGGCCTGGGTGTGGGCCAGCGCCTCCGACACCAGCACATACTCGAAGGCGAACAGCGCGCCGGCCAGCAGCCCCGGCCTCCAGCGCCCGCTGGCGAGCTGCGGCAGCTCGCCGCGCCGCGCCATCAGGGCGCCCAGCAGCAGCGCCGCCAGCCCGGAGCGCAGCGCGATCATCAGCATCGGCGCGATCTCCGGCGCGGCGGCCTTCATCGAGATCTGCTGCAGGCTCCAAAGAAAGCACAGCAGGGTCATCAGTGCGACGGCGCGGCCGTCCAGGGGCAGTCGGGGGTTCATGTGGGAGATTCTGGGATGGCGCCCGCGCTGCAGATGTCGAATATCGGACAATCGATGCTGCCGCCCCGACAGTCCGCCCTGCCCATGCGCCGCCCTGATGCCGATGCCGACGACAGCCTGACGCTGCATCTCTCGCCCTATCCGTACGCGTTGCCCGCGCCGCTGGTGTTTCGTGCGGTGACGATGCCCGCGCGGGCGCGCTACGAGCGCCATCGCCATGCCTGGGGCGAGTTCGTCTATTCCTTCAGCGGCGTGATGGAGGTGCAGATGGTGGGCGCGCAGACCTTCCTGGCGCCGCCGCAGTTCGGCATCTGGCTGCCGCCGGAGGCCGAGCACATCGGCCTGAACCGGCAGGCGGCGGTGCACAGCTCGCTGTATGTCGATGCGGCGCTGTGCGCGGCCTTGCCGTCCGTGGCCTGCGCGCTGGCGGTGGACGCGATCGCCCGCACCGTGCTCGAGCATCTGCGCGCGCACCCGCCCGCGCAGCCCGCGCGCCCTGAGGAGCAGCGGCTGATGCAGGTGCTGGTCGACCGGCTGGCGCAGGCGCGGCCGCTGGGCAGCTACCTGCCGCGCTCGGGCGATCCGGCGCTGGCGGCGGTGCTGGCCGCGCTGGAGGCCGATCCGGGTGACGAGCGCCCGCTGGCGGCCTGGGCCGCGCAGGTCCACAGCACCGAGCGCACGCTGGCGCGGCGCTGCCAGCGCGATCTGGGCATGAGCTTCGCCGAATGGCGCCAGCGCCTGCGCATCGTGCGCGCGCTGCCCCGGCTGGAGGCCGGCGAGAAGGTCGCCAGCGTCGCGCTGGACCTGGGCTACGCCAGCGCCTCGGCCTTCATCGCGATGTTCCGCCGGGTGACCGGAGCGACGCCGCGCGAGGTCGCACCCGGCAGCCCGGGTCGCGCTCAGCCGGTGACGGACTCGGGGTAGAGCCGGCGGATCTCGTCGATGCGGCCCAGCGTGCCGCTCAGGTGCTCGCGCAGCGCCGCGCGGGCGGCGGCCGGGTCGCGCCGGGCGATGGCCTCGGCGACGGCCTCATGCTGGCGCAGCACCGAGGCGGCCTTGCCGGCCTCGGGCAGGTGCAGCCGGCGCAGCCGGTCGATGTGGCCGCTTTGCCGGCGTACCAGTGTCCACAGCGCTTCCAGGTCCAGGGCGGCATACATCGCCTGGTGAAACGCCCGGTCGGCCTCGATGAAGTCGGCATAGTCGGGATCAGCCAGCAGGCCGGCTGCATCCTGCCGGGTCAGCAGCGCGCGCTGGCGGGCCAGTGCGTCGGCCAGCCGCGCCGCCAGCGCTGCATCGGCCTCGCCGCTGGCCAGGCGCTCGACGATCTCCAGCTCCAGTGCCTGCCGCAGCACATGCGCCTGGGTGGCCGCGGCCAGATCGATGCGGCTCACCACGGTGGCATGCTGCGCGAAGATCTGCACCAGCCCTTCCTCGCCGAGCTTCATCAGCGCGTCGCGGATCGGCGTCTGGCTCAAGCCGAAGGCCTCGGCCAGCTCGCTGCGCACCAGCACCGTGCCGGGGGCCAGCGCCATCGAGACGATGCGAGCGCGCAGCTGCTCGAAGACCTGCGGCGCGGCATGGCGCGCGCGGTCGAGCGCGATCTTCGGACGTGTCGAGGGGGGCATCGTGGGCGCAGTCGTCATGGCCCAGGATTCTAGAGGCTCGTCCGATAGGGGTGCGGGTTTCCTCGGGTTCAATGTACTAATGTATTAGTGCTTCAATGTCGTCATACAACACGGAGACCTGCCCATGAATTTCCCCGGTTCCACTGATCCGGCCGATCGTTCGCGCCGTGGTGCGCTGGGCACGCTGGCCGCGGCCGCGCTGGCTGCGCTGGGCGGGCCGATGAGCCTGGCCCGCGCCGACGAGCCCGCCTGGCCGGCCGCCCGGCCGATCACCTGGGTGGTGCCGTTCACGCCCGGCGGCTCGACCGATGTCATCGGCCGCACGCTGGCGCAGAAGCTGGGCGAGGCGCTGAAGCAGACGGTCGTCGTGGACAACCGGCCGGGCACCGGTGGCGGCATCGGTGCGGCCTCGGTCGCCAAGGCCGCGCCCGACGGCTACACGCTGATGGGCGGCACGATCAGCTCGCATGCCATCAACGCCAGCCTCTACCGCAAGCTGCCCTACGACCCGGTCAAGGACTTCGAGCCGGTCAGCCTGGTGGCTTTCCTGCCCAATGTGCTGCTGGTCAATCCGAACCTGGGCGTGAATTCGGTGGCCGACCTGATCGCGCTGCTGAAGAAGGACGAGAGCCGGCGTACCTTCGCCTCGTCAGGGGCCGGCACCTCGACGCACCTGGCCGGCGAGCTGTTCGCCGACCTGATTGGCGTGCCGCTCACCCACATCGCCTACAAGGGCACGCCGCCGGCGATGGTCGACGTGTCGTCCGGGCAGGTCACCTTCATGTTCGACCAGATGACCGCGGCGCTGCCGCTGCTGCAGGCCGGCAAGCTCAAGCTGCTGGCGGTGACCACCGCCAAGCGCTTCGCGCTGGCGCCCGACACGCCCACGATGATCGAGGCGGGCGTGCCGGGCTTCGAGATGGCGTCCTGGCAGGCGGTCTACGCCCCGAAGGGCACGCCCAAGCCGATCGTGCAGCGCCTGAATGCCGAGATCGTGCGCGCGCTGAAGCAGCCCGACGTGCGCGAGAAGCTCGGCCGCCAGCTCGGCATGGAGCTGGTCGGCAGCACGCCCGAGGAGCTCGCCGCGCTGATGCAGCGCGAGATCCCGCGCTGGGCCGCGCTGGTGAAGAAGTCCGGCGCCAGCACCGACTGAAGCGCCGCCCGCGTTGCCCGATTCCCCTCCCGCCGACCCCGCCTGCCGACGATGACCTCCGCCTCCCGCCTCCCCTCCGATCCTTCCGACGCATCCGGCACGCCGGTGGTGACCGCGATGCGCGTCATCCCGGTGGCCGGTCAGGACAGCATGCTGATGAACCTGTGCGGCGCCCATGCGCCCTGGTTCACCCGCAATCTGGTGCTGATGACCGACTCGGCCGGTCACACCGGCCTGGGCGAGGTGCCCGGCGGCGAGGGCATCCGCCAGGCGCTGGAGCGGGTGGTGCCCCTGGTGCTGGGCCAGCCGGTCGGGCGCATGCGCCGCACCCTGGAGCGGGTGCGCGCCACCTTCGGCCAGGGCGGCGCCCATGCGGGCACGGTGCATCAGGTCACCGATGCGGCCGAGGCGGCGGTGCTGCGCCAGCCCCACGAGATCAACCTGCGCATGGACAATGTGCTGACCGCGATCGAGGCGGGCCTGCTCGACCTGCTCGGCCAGCACCTGGGCGTGCCGGTGGCCGAGCTGCTGGGCGACGGTCAGCAGCGCGATGCGGTGCCGATGCTGGCCTACCTGTTCTACATCGGCGAGCGTGAGCGCACCGGCATGGCCTACCCGGCGCCGTCCGGCGGCGATGCCGAGTGGTACCGGCTGCGTGACCAGGCGGCGCTGACGCCGCAGGCGGTGGCGCGGCTGGCCGAGGCGGCCCATGCGCGCTATGGCTTTCGCGACTTCAAGCTCAAGGGCGGCGTGATGGACGGCGCCGACGAGATGGAGGCGGTGCGCGCGATCAAGGCCGCCTTCCCCGAGGCCGGCGTCACGCTCGACCCGAACGGCGCCTGGTCGCTGGCCGAGGCGATCGACCTGTGCCGGGGCCAGGGCCACCTGCTGGCCTATGCCGAGGACCCCTGCGGCCCGGAGGGCGGCTACTCGGGCCGCGAGGTGATGGCCGAGTTCCGCCGCGCCACCGGCATCCGCACCGCGACGAACATGGTGGCCACTGACTGGCGCCAGCTCGGCCACTCGCTGCGGCTCGATGCGGTGGACATCCCGCTGGCCGATCCGCATTTCTGGACGATGCAGGGCTCGGTGCGGGTGGCGCAGCTCTGCGAGGCCTTCGGCATGACCTGGGGCTCGCACTCGAACAACCACTTCGACGTGTCGCTGGCGATGTTCACCCATGTCGCGGCGGCGGCGCCCGGGCGCATCACCGCCATCGACACCCACTGGATCTGGCAGGAGGGCCGCGAGCGGCTGACGCGCGAGCCGCTGCGCATCGAGGGCGGCCAGGTCAAGGTGCCCGAGCGCCCCGGCCTGGGCATCGAGCCCGACCTGGCGCGCATCGAGGCCGCGCACCAGCTCTACCTGAAGGTCGGCCGCAGCGCCCGCGACGACGCGCTGGCGATGCAGACCTTCCTGCCCGGCTGGCAATACCACCCGAAGCGGCCCAGCTTCGGGCGGGCCGTGCGGCGGGGCTGAATCAGCCCCGGAGCGTGATGCGCGCGGCCGGCGCGTCCTTGCCCCGCGCCTGCATCCGCCCGACGCAGGCCGCCTCGGCGAAGCCGGCGGCGCGGAAGGTGGCCAGCACCGCGTCCAGCGCCTCGGGCGCGCAGCTCACCAGCAGGCCGCCGCTGGTCTGCGGATCGGTCAGCAGCGCGCGCTGCGCCTGCGGCAGATCGGCCGGCAGCGCCACCTCGGCGCCGTAGCTGGCCCAGTTGCGGGTGGAGGCGCCGGTGAAGACGCCGTCCTCGGCGAAGCGGCGTGCGTCGTCCAGCACCGGCACGGCGGCCAGGTCGAGCGTGGCGTCCAGCCCCGAGCCGCGGCAGACCTCCAGCAGGTGGCCGAGCAGGCCGAAGCCAGTCACGTCGGTCATCGCGTGCACCGCCGGCAGCGTGGCCAGCGTCGCGCCCACCGCGTTGAGCTGCGTCATCGGCGCACGCATGCGCGCATAGCCCGCCTCGTCGAGCAGGCCGCGCTTGAGCGCCGCCGACAGCACGCCCACGCCGATGGGCTTGCCCAGCACCAGGCAGTCGCCCGCGCGCGCGTCGGCGTTGCGCCGCACCTGGTCGGGCGCGACCAGGCCGATGGCGACCAGGCCGTAGATCGGCTCGGCCGCGTCGATCGAGTGGCCGCCGGCGATCGGGATGCCGGCCTCGCGGCAGACGCTGGCGCCGCCCTCCAGGATCGCGCCGATGGTCTCGGTCGAGAGCTTCTGGATCGGCATGCCCACCAGGGCCAGCGCGAAGATCGGCCGCCCGCCCATCGCGTAGATGTCCGAGAGCGCATTGGTCGCGGCGATGCGGCCGAAGTCGCGCGGATCATCGACGATCGGCGTGAAGAAGTCGGTGGTGGCGACGATGGCGTGGCGCTCGTCCAGGCGCCAGACCGCGGCGTCGTCGCTGGTCTCCAGGCCGACGATCAGCTCCGGGGGAATCAGCCCCTGCGGCGTGCGCGCCAGAATCTCGGAGAGCACGCCGGGGGCGAGCTTGCAGCCGCAGCCGCCGCCGTGGGCGAGCTGCGACAGCGGCGGGTGCGCGGGGGCTGCGGCTGCGGTGGGCGCGGTCGTCATGGCCGCACTCACTTCAGCAGGCCGGTGGAGCGGCCCACCTGCTCGATGATGGCGAAGTCCTCGACCTTGGCGGGGACGAATTTCTTCGCGCCCTGCAGCTCCAGCACCGCCTTCTCGGCCGGGTCGTTCATGTCCAGCGTCAGGAAGGCGTCGGCGAACTTCTTCACCGTCTCGGCCGGCAGGTCCTTGCGCGCGGCCCAGACATAGTCGACGAAGGCCGGCGTGGTCC
>JBJOPV010000222.1:0-6459 GCA_046050625.1 Pseudomonadota bacterium | reverse complement strand
CCATGATCTTCTCGTCCAGTGACAGAGGGCGATTTTGGCATGGCGGGCGCGCCGGGCCGGGCTCATGCGGGGAACACGCATCGGCTGTCCGATCCGTGACCCGACGAGAAATGCAAAAGACCTGTGCCGCTCAGTGAGATTCAGCTCCCCAGATGCCCTGCGATCAGCCGGGCCAGCGCCTCGGGCTGGTCGTGGTGCAGCATGTGGCCGCAGTCGTCGAGCGTGGCGCGCGCGAGCTGCGGCACCGCCGCCAGGCGCGCCTCGAAGTCCTCGCGCGGGTAGCGGTCGCCCCACCATTTGCTCACGTCGGTCTGGCGGCCCTCGACCCACAGCACCGGCGCGGTGATCCGCGACCAGCAGGCCACGGCCTCCTCCTTGCGGTAGAGCACCGGGTTGAGCTGCTTGTGCGCGGGGTCGCCGAGGATCTCGAAGCGGCCGGCCTCGTTGCGCCGGGACCAGTGCGGCGCCAGCCAGTCGGCGAAGTCGGCGCGCAGGCGCGGGTTGTTCCTGCGCAGCCGCGCCGCCACCGCGTCCAGGCTGTCGTAGTCGCGCAGCATGGCGGGCTCGCGCAGCTGGTCGAGCCACTGCGCGTAGCGGCCCGGCGCTTGCGCCGGGTGGCTCTGCGGCAGGCCGAAGCCTTCCAGGTTGACCAGGCGGCGGATGCGCTCGGGCCGGATGCCGGCGTACATCATCGCCACGTTGCCGCCCATGCTGTGGCCGACCAGATCGACCACCGGCGCGTGCGCCAGCCCCAGGCCGGGCGCGCGCAGCAGCGCGTCGAGGTCGGCCAGATAGTCCGGGAACCAGAAGGTGTCGGTGCGCTGGCCGCCGGGCGCGCTGTCGCTGCGGCCGAAGCCGCGCCAGTCGGGCGCGACGATGAAGCGGGGCGTGTCCAGCGCATCGACCAGGAACTGGAAGGAGGCGCCGACATCCATCCAGCCGTGCACCAGCACCAGCGGCGGCCGCTCGGGCGTGGCCAGCGCGGGCTCGCCCCAGGTCATCACATGGCAGCGCAGCCCGCGCAGCGGCACGAACAGCGAACGCGCGCGCCGGCGCGGGACGTAGGGCAGGGTGGAGGCGGTGGTGGGTGTGTGCATCCGCGCCACTGTAGGGGCGGGCCGCCCCGGCCGGATGTCCGGCCGGTGACGCTTGCCGTGATCGCAGGATCAGTCCGGCACGCTGACCGTGCTGGCGGCGAAGTCGATCTGGTCGGCGCTGGCCGGGCTGGCGCTGATGGCGGGCAGGTGGGCCGCGGTGATCGCCGGGGCGCTGCCTGCGGTGCCGCCGCGCGGCGTGGTGCGCACCACCTGCGAGGGCGGCAGCGCCTTGCCCGAGCGCAGGTGGTCCCACATCCAGTTCAGCGCCTGCAGGTTGTAGTGGTGCAGCGGCACGAAGCGGGTGTCGTAGCCGGGCAGCAGGCCGATGAAGGCGTCGAAGTGCTGCGCGTGGGTCACCTCGATGTAGCTCAGCCGGCTGGCGCTGCCGTCGACCTGGCGGCTCAGGCCGAAGTAGGGCCGGGAGCTGTGGTTGACCGGCACCAGCGTGTCGGCGCGGCCGTGCAGCATCAGCGTCGGCTTGCCTTGCAGCCGGCCGCTGCGGCGCACCGCGTCGATGCCGGCGGCCAGCGTGGCGTCGCTCAGCTTGTCGCGCAGGCACTTGGCGCCGTCGAAGTCCAGATCCTCGGTGTTGGTCGAGGCGGAGCGGGCCAGCAGGTAGTTGATCGCGCCGCCCTGCGCGTTGTCGGCGATCAGCGCGACCGTGCTGGTCGGCGGCACGCCGTTGCCGATGCTGAAGAGGGTGGTCATCGGGCTGGTGGCCGCTGCAGCCGGCAGGCCGGTGGCCGCCGCCACGGTGGCGAAGGAGTAGCCGCAGACCGCCGCGTCGACCCGTGCGCGGCTGTAGGCCTGCGCATAGGTGGCCGCGACGCCGGCGGTGGCATTGGTCGCCCAGTGCGAGGCGTGCAGCAGGTCGGTCTCGGCCTCCCAGCCGGCGTCACGCAGCTTCTGCCGGGCTTCCTCGGCCTGCTCGGCGGTGGTGGTGGCGCTCAGCAGGCCGGCGCCTTTCAGGCTGGCGCAGCGGTTGGCCGCACGGGTGGCGTTGACGGTGTTGAACGGGCTGGCGGCGTTCGCCGCGGCGATCGCGGCGCAGGGCTGGTAGAGGCTGGCGGTGGTGAAGTAGTCGTAGAGCGGCCGGCCGGAGGCGCTGACCGCCATGCCGCCACGGCGCACCGCGATGCCGGCGCTGGCCGGCAGGCTGACCTGCGGCTCGGTGGCGACGACACCGTCGATCAGGCCGGCGCTGTCCTGCTCGGCCGCGGCCAGCACCGCACCGCCGCCGTTGGAGACGCTGGCGGCGATCACCAGCGTGTTGTCGGCGCGCAGCCGCACCTTGCGCCGGTCCTTGGCGTCGAGCCCGGCATAGGTCTCGTTGAGCAGCCAGAAGGCGGTCTGGATCGAGCGCAGCGTCCACAGGCCCCAGTCCTTTTCCGGGTTGCGCTGCGAATGTGCGTGCTTGAAGGCGTAGCGGTTCGGTCGGGTGGTGTTGACGGCCGTGCGTTCCGCCTCGCTCAGCCCGGCATGGAAATGCGCGGCGCTGCCGGCGGCCGAGGCGGCGGCGGTCGTGCCGTCGAGCCGGATGACGGTGTCGGTGGAGAGCTCGTGCGCGCCGCTGCCGGTGCCCTTGTCGGTGTAGGCGACCGCGCAGCCGCGCTTCAGCCCCCACTCGCCGGTGGTGCCGATCGCGCCGTAGAGGCCGCGCGAGCCGCTCGAGGGCGCCGCGACGATGCACGGCGCATCCGGATTGAAGCTCGCCGGCACCTGCACCATCACGCCGACGTTGTCGCGCCCGGAGCCGTCGTCCATCAGCGCGCGGTACTCGATGCCGGCGATCCTGCCCTCGCCGAGCGTGTCGTTGCCGGACAGGTCGATGTTCGGGCCGTAGAGCCGGCCGTAGCCGCCGTTGGCCGTCATGTCGGCCAGCGCGCGGTAGTTGGTGTGGATGGCCAGGCGGCGCAGTTCGGCGGCGGTCGGGGCGGTCGGTGTCGCGAAGGTCGGTGCGGTGGCCGAGCCCAGGCCGCTCTTGCCCAGGCCGGCGGTCAGCAGGTCGTCGCTGCTGCCGTCGTAGGCGGCGGCGCTGACGCCGCCCAGCCAGCTCGGGCGGGTGTTGAGATCATCGTCGTCGGACAGGCTGCCGCAGCCGCTGCCCAGCGCGGCCAGGGTGGCGGCCGCAGCCAGCGCGATCGGGGTTCGGGTTCGCATCGGGTGTCTCCTCCTCGGGTGTCGACGATGATCGGGCGTCGCGATCCGTCGATCCATCACGCAGATGCATCATTTGTCGCCCCCCGCGAATCCGTCCGATCTGTCGCTGCGTCCGGTGCTTCCGCTGCTGGCGCTGTTCGACTGCGCCGGCGACGAGCCGCTGCCGCGCTTCGAGCGCCAGGCGCTGCACCTGCTGGCCGAGGCGCTGGACTGCGACGGCGCGGTCTGGGGCTGGGGCCGGCGCGAGGGCGGTGCGATGCAGATCCGGCACGCGGTGGTGCACCAGCGCCCGGAAGGCCTGCTGAGCGACTATGCGGCGGTGGCCGCGGCCGATCCGCTGACGGCGGCCTTCATCGCCGCGCCACGGCCGGTGCGCGGCGGTGCGGTCGGCGGACCGCTGGGCCTGTACCGGTCTGCCGGCCATGCCGACCTGCGCGACTATCTGGCGCAGTACGACATCGCCCAGCTGATGCTCAGCGGCCTGGAGGAGGGCGACGGCGACGATCTGGTCTGGCTGACGCTCTACCGTGCCGAGGCGCACCGGCCGCTGGGCGCGCGCGAGCAGCTCGCGCTGGCCGAGGCGCTGCCGTTCTGGCGCCAGGCGCACCGGCTGGCGACGCGGCTGGCGCAGGCCGAGACCGGCGGCCAGTCCGTGCCGCCATCCTGCCTGGCGCGGCTCGCCACGCGCGAGGCCGAGGTGGCGCAGCGCTATGCCGCGGGCGAGTCCTACAAGGTCATCGCCCGGGCGATGGGCGTGGCGCCCGACACGGTGCGCAGCCAGCTGCAGCAGGTCTACCGCAAGCTCGGCGTGCACAGCAAGATCGCGCTGGCCCGCGTGCTCGGCCCTCAGACGGCTGGCGGATCCTGGAAGCCGCCGGCGCGGTAGGTCAGCACCAGCGTGTCGCGCCAGCCGCGCTCGCCGTCGGGCTGGATCGGCGTGCTCTCGTGGATGACGCGTGGATCGTCGAGCAGCAGCGCGCTCCAGGGCTCGTCGAGCGTGAAGCGCACGCCGTGCGGGCCCTCGGCCTCGAAGACGCGGGTCTCGCCGCCGCGCACGCCCTGGCGGTCGATCAGCACGACGGCGACGAAGTTGACGCCATCACGGTGCGCACCTTCCGGCGTCGGCCGACCCATGCCGCCGGTGGTGTCGATGCGAAACGGGTGCGCCTCGATGAACCAGCGGCCGTCGAAGGCCGGCTCGGTCGGCGTGTCGTGCGCGGTCGCGGCGAAGACCTCGCCGAGTCGCGCCACCAGCGCCAGGAAGGCGGGCGAGCGGGCCATCGCGTCGTCCAGCGGCGCGAAGTGGCGCAGCATGCCGCCGTGCAGCGCGTTGTAGGTGGTCGGCTGCCAGTGCGGGCGGTGCGGCACCGTCTCGAGCCGGCCGGTGCGGGTGTCCTGCACCAGGCTGCCGTGGCGGCGACGGCGGTAGCGGCCGCCATCCTTCAGATGCTCGTCGGCGGGCAGCTCATGCCAGCTCGCGCCGAGCGCCTGCAGCGCCTCAGGCGCGGTGCCGGCGATCGTGGCCAGCGCGGCGGCCGACAGCCTCAGAAAACCCTGCTCGCGCAGGCGGGGGGCGGCCAACGCGCTGTCGGTGCGCTGCAGGGCCTCGGGGTGGGGGAAGGTGGAGGACATGATGGGGAGCGATTGTGCCGCGTCGCTCCGGTCGGTCGCCTTGATCAGGGTGAAGCCGCGACAGGCTTGTCTTCCAGCGCCTGGGGTTCGCGCTGCCACTGCGCCAGCAGCATCGCCGCCAGCAGCAGGCCGGCGCCGCCCCAGCCGCGCAGCCCGATGCTCTCGCCCAGCACCAGCCAGCCGCCGATGGCGGAGAACACGCCCTCGCTGCTGTAGATGATGGCGGCGTGCGAAGCCTTGGCCTCGCGCTGCGCGATCACCTGCAGCGTGTAGGCCACGCCGATCGACAGGATGCCGCCCCAGGCGATGGCGCCGCCCGCCTGCACGATGCCGTCGAGGCTGATGGGCTCGCGCACGAGCGCCACGACTGCCGACAGCACTCCTGCCACCAGGTACTGCAGCACCGACAGCCGCAGCGGATCATGCCGGCGCGCCAAGTGCCCGACCAGCAGCACATGCACCGCCCACATCATCGCGCCGCCGAGCTGCAGCCAGTCGCCCGGGGCGATGGTGGCGTCCGGCTTGACGCTCAAGAAGTACATGCCGACGGTGGCCAGGGCCACCGCGCCCCAGACCTGCGCCGACACGCTGGCGCCGCCCAGGCGCATCAGCACCGGCACCACCACCACATACAGCCCGGTGATGAAGCCGGCATTGCTGACCGAGGTGCCCAGCAGCCCGACCTGCTGCAGGTTGATCGCGACGAACAGCACCAGCCCGAGCAGCACGCCCGCGCCGATGCCGCCGCGGCTCTCGACCACCGGCATCGCTGCGAACGGCCCGCCGCGCCAGAACCACAGCGGCGCCACCAGCAGCGCGCCCAGCAGCATGCGCGAGGCGGTGTAGGTGAAGGGCCCGACCGTGTCCATGCCCATCTGCTGCGCGACGAAGGTCGAGCCCCAGATGGCGGCGGTCAGCAGCATCAGCAGGTCGGTGCGCAGCGTGCTGCGGGGTGCGGGAGAGGACAGCAAAGGCATGAAGAGGGCAATCCAAGAAAAATTGCGCAAAATACTGCGCAATCCAAAAGCCTTTGAGCGTATGAGCAAAATATTGCGCAGTCAACCTGGCGCCGAGGGCGGCGATCCGCCGGTGCTGGCGCATGTCGGGGCCAATCTGCGCCGGCTGCGTGCGGCGGCCGGGCTGAGCCAGGCGGCGCTGGCCGCGGCCGCCGACCTGAGCCGGCGCACCCTCGTCGGTCTGGAGGCGGGCGAGGCCAACCTCAGCCTGGCCGGCTTGGACCGGCTGGCGCGCGCGCTGGGCACCGATTTCGTCACGCTGGTGGCCGCGCCGGACGCGGTGCGTCAGCAGGTCGAGGCGCTGGCCTGGCGCGGCACGCATCCCGACAGCCGCGCGGTGCTGCTGGGCAGCG
The DNA here is from genome assembly GCA_046050625.1 of Pseudomonadota bacterium. GTDB lineage: Bacteria > Pseudomonadota > Gammaproteobacteria > Burkholderiales > Burkholderiaceae_C > Sphaerotilus. Next base: position 201 of record JBJOPV010000222.1, on the reverse strand, counting down.
CGCCGGCGCGGCAGGTGGTCGAGCTCTGGTCCTGGACGCTCGGGCCCGGCGAGGTCTACCACGCCGAGCCCGACCCGCCCGGCTGGCACGAGATGATCGTCGTCACCGCCGGCCGGCTGCGCCTGCGCCTTGCCGACGAGACGCGGCTGCTCGAGGCCGGCGACCATGCGATCTACGGCAGCGCCCGCGCCTATGCCTACG
>JBJOPV010000221.1:0-6495 GCA_046050625.1 Pseudomonadota bacterium | reverse complement strand
TGCCCGGCAGCGTCTCCTCGTCCGGGCGCTGGCCGATCTCGCCGAGGAAGGCGCGGTCGATCTTGATCCAGTCGAGGTCGAAGCCGCGCAGCCGCGCCAGCGACGAGAAGCCGGTGCCGAAGTCGTCGAGCGCGATCTCGAAGCCGAGCTGACGCAGCCGGTCGAGCTGCAGCGTGGCGCCGTCGGCATCGACCATGACGGCGCTTTCGGTCACCTCCAGCTCGATCGCCTCGGGGGGCACGCCGGCGGCGCTGCAGCGCGCGGCGATGTCCTGCGCCAGCGCCGGGTCGGCCAGCTGCAGCGCCGACAGGTTGACCGCGATGCGCAGATGGCCCAGGCCGAGCGAGTCCAGCAGCCGCCAGGCCTGGCAGGACTGCTCCAGCACCTGGTTGAACAGCGCCGAGATGTGGCCCGAGGCCTCGGCCAGCGCGATGAAGGTCAGCGGCGGGATCTCGCGCCCGCGCCGGTCGGTCCAGCGCGCCAGCGCCTCGAAGCCCTTGAGCGAGCCGTCCTGCAGCCAGACCTGGGGCTGCAGCGCGATGCGGATCTCGCCGGCGCGCAGCGCCTCGTGCAGCGCCTGGCCCAGGCGGTAGTTGTCGCGCGCCTGCGTCTCCATGCCGGGGCGGTAGCAGACCTGCTGGCCCCAGCCGTGGCGCTTGGCGTCGTTGAGCAGGTAGCGTGCGGTGGCCAGCGTCTCCTCGGGCGGGCCGGTCACCAGCGAGAGATCGACCTGCGCGCCGGTCAGGTGCAGCACCGCCGAGAAGTGGCCGTCGCTGACGGTGATGCCCTCGGTGCGGTCGCGGTACATCTGCGCGACCATCTGCCCTGCCGGGCCGAGCAGCGCGAAGGTGTCGTTGTCCACCCGCGCGACCATCACGTCGGGGCCGGCTTCCTCGCGCAGCCGCTCGGCCAGGGCCTGCAGCAGCCGGTTGGCGGTCTCGAAGCCGAGCATCAGGTTCAGGTTCGAGAACTGGTCGACATCCTCGAACTGCAGCACCATCGACGCCAGGCGCTCGCCGGCGGCGTGCATGCGCCGCAGCAGGCCGTTGCGGTTGGGCAGGCCGGTGAGCTCGTCCTGGTAGGCCAGACGGTCGAGCTGGGCAATCAGGTCGAGGCGACGCATCTGCGCGCCCACGTTGGTGGCGAGCAGGCGCACCATCTCGCGCTCGGCCTCGTCGGGGGGCTGCGGGCGCGGCACCCACAGCGCGAACAGCGTCTGCTGCGCGCTGTCGGTGGCGCCGTGCCGCACCGAGTGCGCCAGCGGGCCGGGGTGCAGCGGCAGCAGCAGGTCGTGCTGCTCGCTGTCGTCCGGCGCGCTGGCCGGCGCCGGTGCGCCCAGCGCATGCTCGATGCGCGCGGCCAGCCGAGGCGTGGTGCCGGTGTCGGCGCCGCCCGCGGCCAGCGTCAGACCCTGCAGCGGCGCCTGCGCGCCGGCTGCGCCGATCACCAGCGGCCCGGTGGTGTGCGGCGGCCACATCGCCACCAGACCGGCCGGCTCGGTCTCGAGCAGCGCCGCCACATCGTCGAGCAGCTGGCGCGCCAGGCCGGTCAGGTCCTGGCCCCGGCTGGCGCGGTCGACCGCCTGCAGCAGCCGCTCGAAGCGCCGCCGGCCCTGCTGCTCGCGCAGGATCGACTGGTGGCTGCGCAGGTTGGCGTTGAGCAGCGCCTCGAGCCGCTCGCTGCCCAGCTCGGTCTTGTGCCAGTACTCGTCGACATCGAGGTCGCGCATCACGTCGTGCATCGGCGCCAGTCCCGGCTGGCCGGTCAGCAGCACGATGCGGATGTCCTGGCGCGCGAGCTCGCCGCGCAGCTGGCGCACCAGTCGCAGGCCAGCGTCGTCGTGCTCCATCACCACGTCGAGCAGGATCACGCCGATGTCCGGATGGCGCGCCAGCTGCTCGAGCGCCTCGGCACTGCTGCCCGCCAGCAGCAGCTCGACCTCGCGACCCTGGAAGCGGTAGCCGTCGAGCGCGAAGGCGACCGAGCGGCGGAAGACCGGGTCGTCGTCGACGGCCAGGATCCGTGGGAGCGAGGTGCTGGCGAGAGAGGGCGAGGGCGGCAGGATCAAGAACGGCTCCGGGCGGCCGACCGGCGTCCGGAGCAGGAATGCCCGGCCCGCCGGGGCCGCGTGCAGTCTGGCGCAGTGTGCGATTGTTGGCAATTCCTCAAGCCGGAGCGGGTCAGGTCGATATGGCAACGAACTGTTCCTGCCGGTCACGGCTTGTCGATCATGGCCCCTGTGCTCCTTCCGCCGCGTGCCTGCGTTCTGGCCTCATGCCGATCAAGCCGCCAGGCCGGGCTGACGCTGGTCGAGCTGATGCTGGTCGTCGGTCTGCTGGGCGTGCTGCTGGCGCTGGCGCTGCCAATGTGGAAGAGCCACCGTGATCGCGCGCTGCAGCGCCAGGCCGCCCAGGAGCTGGGCGCGATGTCTGCGGTCCTGGCCCAGTACCGGCTCGACAACCAGGGCTCGCCGCCTTCGCTGGCCGAGGTGGGCATGGCCGATCGGCTCGATCCCTGGAAACGTCCCTACGTCTATTACAACCTGGAGACCGGACAGCGCAGCCAGGCCCGCAAGAACCGCTCGCTGACCCCCGTCAACAGCGACTTCGACCTCTACAGTCTCGGCCCCGATGGCCAGAGCGAGCGTGCGCTGACCGCCACGGCCTCGCAGGACGATGTGGTGCGCGCCAACAACGGCCGCTTCATCGGCGTGGCCTCGGCGTTCACCGACTGAAGGACCCAAGTCCGCCCGTGAGCGATCCGGCCCTGTCTCCGTCCACCGACGCACGTGCTGCACGCCGCCCACGCTGGCGGCTGCCGCTGCTGGGCAGTCCGCTGGCGCGACGCATCCTGCTGCTCTTTCTGATCGCGGCCACCTTGCCGCTGCTGCTGCTGGGCGTGGGCAGCAGCCGGATGCTGGAGCTGCTCGAGCGCCAGGCCAGCCAGCGCGAGCAGGACCGGCTGCTGCGGGGTGTGGCGCTGCAGGTGCGCGAGCGGCTGCTGGTCGCGCGCGATCAGATGCGTGGCTGGCCGGTGTCTGCGGGAGAGACGGCTGCCATGCCGGTGTTGCCGGGACTGGGCCGCCCGTTCGTGCGGGCGCTGCGCCTGGACGATCGCGGGGCGCGCATCGCCGGTGACGATCTGCTGCGCGAGATGGCTGCGCCCTTGCCGCTGGCCGACGCCGATGCGCCTGCGTCCACGGTCCCGGACGGGATGCAGCTGCTGGTGCGCGAGCGCAACGGCCGAACGGTGCTGATGCTGCTGCTACCGGTCGAGCGGGCCGGACTGTGGCTGGCCGAGCTGTCGCCGGCCTATCTGTGGCAGCCGCTGGCCGATGCCGGCCTGGAGCGAGCGGCCTGGTGCGTGCAGGACGGGCAGGGTCGGACGCTGCACTGCCCGTCGGTGCCACAGAACGGTGCGACGGCCGATGCGGCTTCTCCGCCGGTCCTGCGACTCCATGCGCGCTGGCCGCTGTTCCTGGAGGGCGATTTCCGGCTGGCGTCCGCCGGCGACTGGATCTTCGCGCTGAGCGCGCCGGCCGAGCCGGTTCTGCTGGCCGGCCAGTCGATCCGGCGCCTGGTGGCCGGCACGCTGGTGGGCACGCTGCTGCTGGTGGCGCTGCTGAGCGTCAGCATGATCCGGCGCACGCTGGGGCCGCTGCATCAGCTGCGCCGCGGTGTGCGCCAGGTCGAGCAGCTCGAGGCTGGCGCCCGCGTCGAGGTGCACGGCAGCGACGAGTTCGCCGAGCTGGGCCGGGCCTTCAATCGCATGGCCGCGCGCATCGCCGACCAGTTCGTGTCGCTGGAGCTGCTGGCCTCGGTCGATCGGGACATCGTCGGCCGGCAGCCGGTCGACGAGCTCTTCCGTCGCATGCTGGTCGAGTCCATCGAGCGGCTCGGCGCCCGGACGATGGCATTGGCGCGCATCGAGCCCGGGCGCATGCCGCGCCTGCTGCTGCAGTGGAACGATCGCCAGCATTTGCACAAGATCCGTCGCAGCGTGCGGGTGCTGACGCCGCCGGAGCACCAGATGCTGCTGGCACTGCAGGACGACGGCGCCTGGCCGCAGGCCTGTGCCTGGAGCCAGGTGCTGGGCGAGGATCTGCAGGTCTTTCCGCTGCGCTGGCAGTCGCGCACGCTCGGGGTGCTGCTGCTGGCCTGGCCGCGCGAGCCCGGTGCGCTGGCACGTCGACGTGTCGCGGACCTGCGCGATCGCCTGTCGGTGGCGCTGGCGGCCGAGCTGCGTGAGCGCGAGCTCACCTGGCAGGCGGGTCACGATGACCTGACCGGCCTGCTCAACCGCAACGGCCTGCACCAGCTGCTCGATGCCCGCCTGGGTGATCCGGAGGCGCCCGCGCCGGTCGAGCTGGCGCTGCTCTTCATCGATCTGGACCATTTCAAGTCGGTCAACGACAGTCTGGGCCATGGTCTGGGTGACGAGCTGCTGCGCCAGGCGGCCGATCGCATCGAGGCCTGCGTGCCCGCCCGCTCTCCGGTGGCCCGCCCGGGCGGGGACGAGTTCGTGGTCGTGCTCGAGGCCGCGGATGCGGCGGGCGCCGCCGAGATGGCCACGGCGATCTGCCGGCGCATGGCACTGCCCTTCCAGGTCGGCGGGCGAGAGCATTTCCTGGGCGCCAGCATCGGCATTGCGCTGGCGCCGCTGCACGGGCGCAGTCGCTCAGTGCTGATGCGCCACGCCGACATGGCGATGTACAGCGCCAAGGAGGGCGGGCGCGGCCGGCATGCCATGTTCGAGGAGCCGCTGGATGCCCGGCTGCACGAGCGCGGCGCGCTGCTGGCCGATCTGCGCCAGGCCGTGGCCCGGCGCGAGCTGCTGCTGCACTATCAGCCCCGGGTGGCGGCCATCGGCAGCGGCATCCGCTCGGCCGAGGCACTGGTGCGCTGGCAGCACCCCAGCCGCGGCAGGGTTCCGCCGGGCGTCTTCATCCCGCTGGCCGAGGAGTCCGACCTGATCGAGTCCATCGGCGCCTGGGTGCTCGACGAGGCCTGCCGACAGCTCGCACTCTGGCGCCGTCAGGGACGGGTGCTGGAGCGGCTGTCGGTCAATGTCTCGCCGCGCCAGCTGCAGTCGGGCCGGCTGGTCGAGGAGGTGGAGGCGGCGCTGCTGCGCCACGGCGTGCCCTGGCGCCAGCTCGAGCTCGAGGTGACCGAGAGCCTGCTGGTGGGCGATGCCCGCCAGGCCAGCGCGCAGCTGGCCGAGCTGCGCCAGCGTGGCGTGCTGATCGCGCTGGACGACTTCGGCACCGGGTACTCCTCGCTGGCGACGCTGCGCGACTTGCCGATCGATGTCATGAAGGTCGATCGCGCTTTCGTGCGCGACCTGGGCACCGACGCCTCGGCCCAGGCGATCACCCGGGCGATCCTGACGCTGGCGCAGTCGCTGGGCAAGCACTCGGTGGCCGAGGGCATCGAGACCGAGATGCAGGCCGTGGCGCTGCGCCAGCTCGGCTGCGACGAGCTGCAGGGCTATCTGTTCGGCCGGCCGATGTCCGCGGCCGAGTTCGAGCAGCAGCTGGCGCTGGTCGCGGTGGTGCCGCCCGCCCGATCGTCGTCCGCGCTTCCCGCCTGAGCGGCCGGTGTCGTCGCGGCGCTCTCGGCGCAGCCCCGGCAGATGCAGGCCCGATCACGCTGCGCGGGTGCGATGCGTGCCAGCACCGCCGGCGTGATGTGCACCTCGCGGCACCAGCAGGCGGTGTCGAAGCGGCCGCAGGCGGCCGGCACGCAGTCGTTGGGGCCGCCGCACAGCGGGCAGCGAGGCTCGGGCTGCGGCACCATCGATCAGCCCTCGATGACCGGGATCTTGCCGATCTTCGCCTGCCAGGTCTTCGGGCCGGTGATGTGGGCGCTGGTGCCGCCGGCGTCCACCGCCACCGTCACCGGCATGTCGACGACGTCGAACTCGTAGATCGCCTCCATGCCCAGATCGGCGAAGCCGACGACCTTGGCGCCCTTGATCGCCTTCGACACCAGATAGGCCGAGCCGCCGACCGCCATCAGGTAGGCCGACTTGGCGTCCTTGATCGCCTCGATGGCGACCGGGCCGCGCTCGGCCTTGCCCACCATCGCGATCAGGCCGGTCTTCTCCAGCATCATGCGGGTGAACTTGTCCATGCGGGTGGCGGTGGTCGGGCCTGCGGGGCCGACGACCTCGTCACGCACCGGATCGACCGGGCCGACGTAGTAGATGACGCGGTTGGTGAAGTCCACCGGCAGCTCTTCGCCCTTGGCGAGCATGTCCTGGATGCGCTTGTGCGCGGCGTCGCGGCCGGTGAGCATCTTGCCGTTGAGCAGCAGCGTCTGGCCGGGCGTCCAGCTGGCCACTTCGGCCGGGGTCAGGGTGTTCAGGTCCACGCGCTTGGACTTGTTGTAGTCCGGCGCCCAGTTGACGTTCGGCCACAGGTCCAGGCTCGGCGGGTCCATGTAGACCGGGCCGGAGCCGTCCATCACGAAGTGCGCGTGGCGGGTGGCGGCGCAG
>JBJOPV010000220.1:0-6495 GCA_046050625.1 Pseudomonadota bacterium | reverse complement strand
CTGGTGGGCATCACCAAGGAGATGGCGCTGTGGGACACGCCCTTCCTGTTCAACAGCGCCAAGGAGGCTGACGTCATCCTTGACGGCCCGATCGGCGAGAAGGTCAAGGCCAAGCTGCAGGACAAGGGCCTGGTCGGCCTCGTCTACTGGGAGAACGGCTTCCGCAACCTGACCAACAGCAAGCGCCCGGTCACGAAGCTGGAAGACCTGGACGGCGTGAAGCTGCGCGTGATGCAGAACAACGTCTTCCTCGACAGCTTCCGCAGTCTGGGTGCCAACGCGGTGCCGATGCCGTTCTCGGAGCTGTTCTCGGCGCTGGAGACCCGGGCGGTCGACGGCCAGGAGAACCCGTTCAACACCATCCTGTCGAGCAAGTTCCATGAGGTGCAGAAGTACCTGACGGTGACCAACCATGTCTACAGCCCGTGGATCCTCACCGTCAGCAAGAAGTGGTGGGACGGCCTGAGCCCGGCCGAGCAGAAGGTGCTGCAGGACGCCGCGCGCGCCAGCCGTGACTTCGAGCGCAAGGACACCCGCGAGGAGGCGGGCCGCGCGCTGGCCGAGCTCAAGGCCAAGGGCATGCAGATCAACGAGCTCTCGCCGGCCGAGGCCGCACGCATGCGCGACCGCCTGACGCGGGTCAACGCCAGCATTGGCGTCAACGTCGGCATGGATCTGTGGAGCGAGACGCAGGCGGCGCTGACGAAGCTGCGTGCAGCGAAGTGAGCTGACGTGCCGAGGCGCTGAGGCACCTCAGCGCCGGCCGCCGATCACGCCGGTGGCCAGCCCGGTGCCCAGCAGCACCACGGCGCCGCCGGCCAGCATCGACGCGGTGACCGGCTCGCCCAGGAACAGCGCCCCCCACAGCGTGCCGAACACCGGCACCAGGAAGGTGACCGTCACCGCCCGGCTGGCGCCGACCCGCGCGATCAGCCGGAAGAACAGCAGATAGGCCAGCGCCGAGCAGGCCACGCCCAGCACCAGCGCGGCCAGCCACGGCCCCAGGCCGGGCAGGCGCTCCGGCCAGGTCCACAGCGCCGCCGGCAGCAGCACCAGCGCCGACACCAGCTGCGTGCCGGTGGCATTGACCAGCGCGGGCACGTCGCTCAGGCAGCGGCGGGTGTGGTTGGCCGCGAAGCCGTAGCAGACGGTGGCCAGCAGCATCGCCACGATCGCCCAGCCCGAGCCGCCCGGACGGAAGTCGGCCTTGTCGGCCGCCAGCAGCGCCACGCCCGCCAGCCCGATCAGCAGCCCCAGGCCACGGCGTCTGTCCAGCCGGTCGCCGAGCCAGAGCGCACCGATCAGCGCGGTGAAGACCGGCGTCATCGCGTTCATGATCGAGGCCAGGCCGGCGGTGATCGACAGCGTCGCCCAGGCGATCAGCAGGAAGGGCAGACCGGAGTTGAACAGGCCCATGACCGTCAGCGCGCCGGCGCGCTGGCGCAAGGCACCGAACTGGCCCTTCATCAGCAGCAGCGGCAGCAGGCAGACGCTGGCCAGCGCGACGCGCAGCCAGATCAGCGGCACCACGCCGAAGTCCGGCACCGCATAGCGCATGAACAGGAAGGAGCCGCCCCACAGCGCGGCCAGCAGCGTCAGGTCGAGCAGGTCGCGAGGCTTCATCACGCTGCGTCGCCCTGGCCGGCCTCGGCCAGCAGCGAGCGGGCGCGGTCCTCGTGCTGCTCGATTTCCTCCAGCGTGACCCGGATGTCCTCGAGCTGTTGCGTGAGCTGGTCGCGGTGGGCCTGCAGGATGGCGAGAAAGGCGGTGAGCTGCTGCACCGTGTCCGAGGGCGACTCGTACATGTCCACCAGCTGGCGGATCTCCTGCAGGCTCAGGCCCAGGCGCTTGCCGCGCAGCGTCAGCTTCAGCCGGGTGCGGTCGCGCACCGAGTAGATGCGGTTGCGTCCGTCGCGCGAGGGGTTCAGCAGCCCCATGTCCTCGTAGAAGCGGATCGCGCGCGGGGTGATGTCGAACTCGGCGGCCAGTTCGCTGATGGTGTAAGTCGCCGGCGCGACATCTCGGGCGGGGGAGGTCATGGATACACTGCCGTTGACGTTAACGTAAGTCATAGTCTAGCCCGGAGTTCTCCATGGCCAATCCGCTGGAACATCAGCTCTCCTATCCCTTCGGCGACGCGCTCCCGGACGCCGGCACGACGCTGGAGATCGCGCCGGGCGTGCGCTGGGTGCGCATGGGCCTGCCCTTTGCGCTCGACCACATCAATCTGTGGCTGCTGCGCGACCGCGAGGCCGGCCCCGACGGCCGCGAGGGCTGGGCGGTGGTGGACTGCGGCATCGCCAGCGACCTGACCCGCCAGGCCTGGGCGCAGATCTTCGCCGAGGGGCTCGACGGCCTGCCGGTGCTGCGCGTCATCGTCACCCACATGCACCCGGACCACATCGGCTTGGCGCACTGGATCACCGAGTGCTGGAGCACGCCCGAGCAGCCCTGCCGGCTGTGGATCAGCGCCACCGACTGGAACGCCGCGCGCACTGCCTCGCGCCAGACCACCGGCTTCGGCGGCGAGGCGGCAGCGGCCTTCTTCGGCAGCCACGGCCTGGTCGATCCGGTCGCGCAGCAGAAGGTGCGCGAGCGCGGCAACTACTACGGCAGCATGGTGCCGGAGGTGCCGGGCCAGTTCCGCCGGCTGATGGAGGGCCAGGCGCTGCGCATCGGCGAGCATGTCTGGACCTGTCACGCCGGCCACGGCCATTCGCCCGAGCACATCAGCCTGCACTGCGAGGCGCTGGGCCTGCTGATCTCCGGCGACATGGTGCTGCCGCGCATCTCGACCAATGTCAGCGTGATCGACCTGGAGCCCGAGGCCGATCCGCTGCCGCTCTACCTGGCCTCGCTGGAGCGCATGCGCCGGCTGCCGGCGACGACGCTGGTGCTGCCCTCGCACGGCAAGCCCTTCCGCGGCCTGCACGAGCGCATCGCGCAGCTGCAGCAGCATCACGAGGAGCGGCTGGCCGACGTGCTGCGCGCCTGCGCACAGGCGCCGTGCTCGGCCTCGGACATCCTGCCGGTGCTGTTCCGCCGCGCGCTGGATCTGCACCAGACCACTTTCGCGATGGGCGAGGCGATCGCGCATCTGCATGCGCTGTGGCTGGCGGGCGATCTGCGCCGGCTGCGTGGCACTGACGGTGTCTGGCGCTTCGCGCCGGCCTGATCAGGCCTTGCTGCGCCGGGCGGCGGCGGGCGTCGGCGCAGGGGCTGCGGGGGCATGGCCACTGCGCACGCCGACCCGCTCGACCATCTCGCGGGCGAACTCGATGAAGGCGATCGAACCCTTGGCGGTCGGATCGAAGATCACGCCGGGCAGGCCGTAGCTCGGCGCCTCGGCCAGGCGCACATTGCGCGGGATGATGGTCTTGAAGACCTTGTCGCCGAAGTGCGCCTGCAGCTGGTCGCTGACCTGCTGCTGCAGCGTCATGCGCGGGTCGAACATCACTCGCAGCAGGCCGATCAGGTGCAGCTCGCGGTTCAGGTTGGCGTGCACCTGCTTGATCGAGTTGACCAGGTCCGACAGGCCTTCCAGCGCGAAGTACTCGCACTGCATCGGCACGATCACGCCATGCGCGCAGGTCAGGCCGTTGAGCGTCAGCAGGCTCAGCGAGGGCGGGCAGTCGATCAGGATGAAGTCGTAGTCGTCCTGGACCTCGGCCAGCGCGAGCTTGAGCCGGCGGTCGCGCTGATCGATCTCGACCAGCTCGATCTCGGCGCCGGCCAGCTCGCGGTTGGCGCCGAGCACGTCGTAGCCGACCCGCTCGACATGCTGGATCGCCTCGGCGGCCGGGGCGGCGCCGATCAGCACGTCATAGACGGTGGCCTCGAGCGCGCGCTTGTCCAGGCCCGAGCCCATCGTGGTGTTGCCCTGCGGGTCGAGGTCGACCACCAGCACGCGCTGGCCGATGCGGACCAGGCCGGCGGCCAGATTGACGGTGGTGGTCGTCTTGCCGACGCCACCTTTCTGGTTCGCGATGCAGAAAATGCGTGCCATGGGTCGTGGAGAAGGGGAGATGTGATTCTTGTGATGATGGCCGGATCAGTTGCGCAGCAGGCGCAGGCCGAAGCCGATCATGCACAGGCCGGCAAGGCGCCGCAAGGCCCGTCCGAGGCGGGCGTGCATGCGCACTTTCGCGGCGATGCGCTCGGCGAAGGCGCACAGCGTCAGGCACCAGACGGCGGTGATCAGCGCGATCGTCAGCGCCATCGCCGCGTAGGTGGGCAGGCCCTGGTGACGGACCGGATCGATGAAGAGCGGGAAGAAGGCCATGTAGAACACGATGGCCTTCGGGTTCAGCACGGTGATCAGCAGCGCCTGGCGCAGGTAGCGGCCGGGCGTGATCTCGACCGGGCTGGCGGCTTCGCCCGCGCGGGTGCGCAGCAGCTTCCAGCCCATCCAGCCCAGGTAGCCGGCACCGGCCCAGCGGATCGCGTCGAACCAGGCCGGATGCGCCGCCAGCACCGCCGCCACGCCGGCCACCGCCAGCCACAGCAGGATCTGGTCGCCCAGGATCAGGCCGAAGGTGGCCGCGGCACCCGCCCGCAAGCCCCCCTTCGAGGTCGCGCCCAGCAGCGCGAAGGTGCCCGGCCCTGGCAGCGCCAGGAAGACGACGATGGCGGCGCAGAAGGCCCAGAAGTCGGCGATGCCGTGCATGGTGTGGCTCCGATCGGTGCGGACGCGCGCTCAGCGCGGCCGCATCCAGACGATGCAGCGCTCGGCGCCGAGGCCGGGCACCGTCAGCGGCTCGGTCGCGAAGACCTCGATGTCCGCCGGCAGCGCGGCGATCTCGTCGGCCGGATGCTGGCCCTTCATCGCCATCCAGACGCCGTCCTCGGCCAGCAGCGGCCGGGTGAGTGCGACGATGTCAGGCAGCGAGGCGAAGGCGCGTGCGGTGATCACCGGCCAGCGCTGCGTCGTGATCGTCTCGACGCGCGCGTGCAGCGCCTGCAGATTGGGCAGGCGCAGCTCGGCGGCGACCTGGCGCACGAAGGTCGCCTTCTTCTGCACCGCGTCGACGCAGGTCACCTTCAGCGCCGGGTCAGTGGCGGCCAGCACCACGCCGGGCAGGCCGCCGCCGCTGCCCACATCGAGCAGCGTGTCGGCGCCCGCCGCCTGCGTGCGGTGGCGGCGCAGCGGCGCCACCACCGCCAGGCTGTCGAGCAGGTGGTGGGTGAGCATCTGCGCCGGGTCGCGCAGCGCGGTCAGGTTGTAGACCTTGTTCCAGCGCGCCATCAGGTCCAGGTAGCCGAGCAGGCGATCGGCCTGGGCCTCGTCGAGCGCGCAGCCGAGCGCCTCGGCGCCGCGCAGAAGTTCAGGGCGCATCGACATCGCCGGCTCCTTGGGGGGTGAAACCGCGGAAGCGGTTCTTCTTCAGATGGACCAGCAGCAGCGAGATGGCCGCGGGCGTGACGCCCGAGAGGCGCGAGGCCTGGCCCAGCGTTTCAGGGCGGTGGCGGTCGAGCTTCTGCCGCACCTCGAAGGACAGCGCGGTGACCTGGGCGTAGTCCAGCTCGGGCGGCAGCTTCAGGTGCTCGTACTGGCTGGCGCGCTGCACCTCGTCGTTCTGCTTGTCGATGTAGCCGGCGTACTTGGTGGCGATCTCGACCTGCTCGATCACCGCATCGGCCAGTGCCGTACCGAGCTGTTCTTGCATCATTTCACGTGAAATGATCAATTCCGGCACAGGGGCTGGGCGGTACCGGTCGGCGGCCTGCATCACTTGGGTCAGCGTGTCGTGCGTGATGCCGGGGCGGCGCAGCAGGTCGGCCAGGCTGTATTCCCGCTCGATCGCCTTGCCCAGCAGCGGCTCGGCGTCTTCGGCGGGCAGGATGGCCGGGAAGACCCAGGTGGATTTCAGGCGCTCGGTCTCGCGGGCGATGGCGTCGCGCTTGCGGTTGAAGGCGTCCCAGCGCGCGTCGTCGATCAGGCCGATGGCGCGGCCCAGCTCGGTCAGGCGCAGGTCGGCGTTGTCCTCGCGCAGCTGCAGCCGGAACTCGGCCCGACTGGTGAACATGCGGTAGGGCTCGGTCACGCCCTTGGTGATCAGGTCGTCGACCATCACGCCCAGATAGGCCTGGTCGCGGCGCAGCGTGAAGGGGCCCTGCTCGCGCACCTTGAGCGCGGCATTGATGCCGGCGAACAGGCCCTGCGCGGCGGCTTCCTCGTAGCCGGTGGTGCCGTTGATCTGGCCGGCGAAATAGAGGCCCTGGATCGCCCGCGTCTCGAAGGTCGACTGCAGCTCGCGTGGGTCGAAGTAGTCGTACTCGATCGCGTAGCCGGGGCGGGTGATGTAGGCGTTCTCCAGGCCAGCCATCGAGCGGATGGCCGCCAGCTGCACGTCGAAGGGCAGCGAGGTCGAGACGCCGTTCGGGTAGAACTCGGTCGTCGTCAGGCTCTCGGGCTCCAGGAAGATCTGGTGCGAGTCCTTGTCGGCGAAGCGGTTGATCTTGTCCTCGATCGACGGGCAGTAGCGCGGGCCCACG
>JBJOPV010000219.1:0-6517 GCA_046050625.1 Pseudomonadota bacterium | reverse complement strand
AAGCCGGCGCGGTTGATCAGGCCGGTCAGCGTGTCGCGGAAGGCCAGGTCGTGCAGGTCGCGCTGGGTGGTCTTCAGCTCGGTGATGTCCTGCGTCGTCGTCATCGTGAAGCGCGCGCGCCCGTCCGGGCCGTACTCGAAGCGGTGCACGACACGCAGGTCGCGCAGGCCGTCGGGGCCGTCGATGCGGGTGTCGAAGTGCAGCTCGGCCTCGCCGCGCTGCATCGCCTCGCGCGTCAGGGCCTGCATGCGCTCACGATCGTTCTCGACGACTTTGTGCCACAGCGGCGTCAGAGCGCCGATGGAGGCCTCCGCCAGACCGAACTGGCGTCGCGCATGGGCCGACAGGGTCGCGGTGCGGGCCTGGTGGTCCCAGAGCACATGGCCCATGCGTCCGACCCGCTCGGCATCTTCGAGCCGGCTGACCAGCTGCTCGCGGTCGCGCCGCCCGTCATGCAGTGCCTGCATCGCCCGACCGGTGCGCCCCGGGCCCTTGACCATCACCAGATGCATGTACCACAGCAGCGCCAGCCCGAGGAAGAGATGGGCGGCGTCGCCCTGCAGGACCAGCGAGATCGACAGGGGCCCGATCGCGAGCGTGCCGAAGATCGGCAACGTGCCTCGCACCATGCCGGTCAGGGCCGCACTGCCGGCGCACACGCCCATCAGTGTGAACAGGATGACGATCTGGTGCAGCGGGTTGGCGCTCTGGCTGAAGAACAGGCCCAGGGCGCCCCAGGCCATGCCGCTGAAGACGGTCTGCGCCAGCGCGATGTGACGCCAGGGCGTGCTGCCCCAGCGCAGCCGGCCGCCACCGCGCAGATAGAACCAGGTCAGCGCCAGCCGGGCGGCCATCACCAGCTCGGCCATCAGCACCCAGGCGGGCAGCACCAGACCGGGCACCGAGTCGCGGATCACCAGCCCGACGGCCGCGGCCACGACCATGCCGGAGCCGAGCGTCAGCGGCGACTCCTCGTAGTGCATGTCGATCAGGCTGCGCTCCCAGGCGTCATCGGCCCGGGGCGGGTGCGGTGTGCTGCTCATGATGCCGGGGCCGAGGCCCGTCTGTCCCTGGCGGGACATCGGCCGTGGCGCCGGAAACTGGAGCTGCCCGACCGGGCGCGGGTCAGCGGGTCAGCAGCCGCAGCATGCCGCGCAGCGACACCAGATGGCCGGGATTGGCGCTCTCGTCGAGCACGCCGCTCATGCGCTGCAGCAGGCGCGGGCTGCGGCGGGCGCGCCAGATCACCAGATCGGCCAGCCAGGGGTGGCGGTTGACGCTGTTGGCGCGCTCGTAGAGCGCGAACTTCGGCTTCAGCGCCGCCAGCCGGGTCGCGTAGTCCTGCCGGATCGCCGCTTCGTCCTGGCCGGCGCGCTCGCCCGCCAGCAGCGTGTCGGCGGCCAGGATGCCGGTCTCGAGCGCCTTGCCGATGCCCTCGCCGGTGAAGTCGTAGGTCGAGCCGAGCGCCTCGCCGACGGCGATCAGACCGGCACGGCCCTCGTGTCGTGCGCCTTCGAGCGTGCAGCGCAGTGGCGCGCCCTTCAGCCCGCCCAGCAGTTCGCCGCCGTCCATCAGCCGGCGCGCCGGCGGGTAGACCCGGGTGAAATCGTCGAACATCTGGCGCAGGTTGGCGTCGGCGGCGCGGTCGCGGCCGTCGTCGCCGCGGCGGAAGAAGGCGCCCACGCCGATGTTCCAGGTCGCCTCGCCGCAGGGGAAGATCCAGCCGTAGCCCGGGCGCAGCGCGCGGTCCCAGACCACGTCCATCGTCGCGAGCTGCCCGGCCAGCGACGGATTGCGCACATGGCCGCGCAGCGCGATGCCGCTGGGCGTGCGCCGGGTGCACAGGCCGGTGGCGACCATCGGCCCGACCGTGGCGCCGGTGGCCAGCACCACCCAGCGCGCGCGCACCTCGTGCGTCAGGTCGCCCTGGCGCAGCCGCGCGCCGACGATCCGGCCGCCGTCCTCGATCACCGCATCGAAGCGCACCGGCGTGACCCGCCGCGCGCCGGCGCGCTCGGCATGCCGCACCAGCAGGAAATCGAGCTGCCGGCGCGGCAGCACCGCCAGCGTGCCGGGCACGTCGACCTGCCCGCCGCGCGGCGCCACGCAGCGCACATGGCTGACCCGCGTTGCATGGCGCATCACCTCGTCAAGCAGGCCCAGCCGGGCCAGCGCCGCGTGCGCGTCCGGGATCAGCCCGTCGCCGCAGACCTTGTCCCGGGGAAAGTCGTGCTGGTCGACGAGGCACACCTGCAGCCCCGCGCCGGCCAGCACCGTGGCGCAGGCGCTGCCGGACGGGCCGGCGCCGATGATCAGCACGTCGCAGGCATCCGGCAGCGTGCCGGCGGGGGCGGGTTCGGGCAGGCTCAGCATGAGCCCGATTCTAGGCAGCGCGAATGGCGCGCAGCGCCGGCACAATCGGCATCCATGAGCGGATCAAGATCCTGGTGCGCGCGCCTGCTGGGCGTTCTGCTGCCCCTGCTGGCGGCGGCCGTGCACGCGCAGATGCCTGCGGGCGTGTCCGGCGGCGACCCCGAGGTCGACACCCTGGTCGGGCCGGCGCTCGGGCGCCCGCGCATCGGCCTGGTGCTGTCGGGGGGCGGCGCGCGCGGGCTGGCGCATGTGGGCGTGCTGGAGGTGCTCGAGCGCGAGCGCATCCCGGTCGACGCGATCGCCGGCACCTCGATGGGCGCGATCATCGGCGGGCTCTACGCCAGCGGCCTGGGCGCCGAGGAGATGCGCCGCGAGCTCGGCGCGATCGACTGGGGCGCGATGTTCGCCACCCGGCTGCCGCGCGAGAGCCTCGGCCAGCGCCGCAAGGAGGAGGACTTCGAGATCTCCCCGGCGATCGAGGTGGGCCTGAGCCGGCTGGGGGGCGATCCGATGCTGCCGATCGGCTCGGTGTCGAGCCGCGAGCTCGAGCTGCTGCTGCGTCGCCACACGCTGGCGGTGCGCCGCGCGCCCAGCTTCGACGGCCTGCCGATTCCCTTCCGTGCGGTCGCCACCGACATGGAGACCGGCGAGGCGGTGGTCTTCCGCGACGGCGATCTGGCGCAGGCGCTGCGCGCCAGCATGTCGGTGCCGGGCCTGTTCGCGCCGATCGAGGTCGACGGGCGCATCCTGGGCGACGGCGGGCTGGTCGACAACCTGCCGGTGGACGTGGCCCGGGCGATGGGGGTCGACCGCATCATCGCGGTCAACATCGGCACGCCGCTGGCCGGGCGCGAGACGCTGGGCACGGTCACCGGCGTGACCACGCAGATGATCAACATCCTGACCGAGCAGAACGTGCAGCGCTCGCTGGCACGGCTCGATCCGCGCCAGGATCTGCTGATCGCGCCGCCGCTGGGGCGGCTGACCTCGGCGAGCTTCGACCGCGCCGCCGATCTGGTGGCGGCCGGGCGCGAGCATGCCGAGCGCATGCTGCCGCAGCTGGCCGCGCTGCGCCTGAACGAGACCGACTGGCAGGCGCACCGCCGCGCCCAGGCACGGCCGCAGGATCCGCCCGAGCCGATCGCCTCGGTGCGCTTCGAGGGCCAGGAGCTGACGCAGCCTGAGCGCCTGGCCCCGGTGCTGACGGTGCGCCCGGGCCAGGACTTCACGGTGGCGGGCGCCGAGCGCGACAGCCGGGTGCTGGCCGCCAGCGGCGACTACATGCAGGTCGACTACCGGGTCGAGGATCTGCCCGCCGGCTCCGGCCTGGTCTTTCGGCTGGCCGAGAAGCCCTGGGGGCCGAACTATTTCCGGCTCGGCCTGGCGCTGCAGAGCGATTTCGCGGGCCAGGGCGAGTTCAACATCCAGCTCAGCCACAACCGCCACTGGCTCGACGAGGCCGGCAGCGAGTGGCGCAACCGGGTGCAGCTCGGCTCTGTACCGCGCTGGTTCAGCGAGCTCTACGTGCCGTTGGGCGCCGGCAGCGGCTCGGCGAGCGACTGGTTCATCGCGCTCTCGGCCGACCTGTCCCGACGCCGGCAGACCACCTACCGGTCGATCGACCCGGGCGATGACGGGGGCGACCCCGAGGTGCTCGGCCGGCATGTGCGCAGCAGCCTGAGCCTGGGCATCGACCTGGGCCAGCCGCTGGGCGAGCTGGGCGAGTGGCGCATCGGCCTGGTGCGGCAGATGTTGCGCCTCCAGCCGGAAAGCGCCGCCACCGTGCGCACCGAGACCGGCAGCGTGGCGCTGCAGTCCTTCCACGCGCGCGAGGAGGCGCTGCGCAGCACCCTGGTGATGGACCAGCTCGATCACGCGGTCTTTCCGCGCAGCGGCTGGCGGCTGCGGCTGGAGGCGCAGACCGGCCGGCGCCGCCTCGACGAGCTGGCGCTGGAGGCGACGCAGCGGCGCTTCCACCGGCTCGAGCTCGACCTGGCGGAAGTGGCCAGCCGCGGCCGCCACACCGTCGATCTGGCGCTGAAGCTGCGGGCGGCCCGTCAGTCGCGCGTCGAGGGCGCGCCGGGGCACTACACGCTCGGGGGCTTCCACCAGCTCTCCGGCTACGAGCCCGACCAGCTCTCCGGCGACGGGGTGCTGCTGGGGCGGCTGACCTGGCAGGTGCGCCTGACCGGCCGGCCGGTCCTCACCCGGGGGGCCTTCGCCGGCGTGACGCTGGAGGCCGGCAACGCCTGGGCGCTGCCGAGCGAGATGCGCCTGACGCCGCTGCGCTGGGGCACCAGCGCCTTCCTGGCCGCCGACACCGGCATCGGGCCGCTCTACCTGGGCCTGACCTGGGCGCCGCAGGGGCGTGCCGGTGTCACGTTGATGCTGGGCCGGCCCTGAGCGGGCGGGCGGCCGGTTCAGCGCATCGAGCTCTGGCGCACCACCAGCTCGACCGGCAGCGTGCGCGGCGGTGCGTCTCGCCCGGCGACGCGCTCGAGCAGCGCCTCGACCATCTCGATGCCGGCGCGCGCCACCGGCTGGCGCACCGTCGTCAGCGGCGGGTCGGCGTGGCTGGCCCACTCGATGTCGTCGTAGCCGACCACCGCGACATCGCGCGGCACCTCGCGGCCGTGCAGTCGCAGCACCGGCACCACCGCGGTGGCGAGCACATCGGAGCAGGCCACGACCGCGTCGAAGTCGAGGCCCTGCTCGAGCAGCCGGCCGACCTCGGTGCGCGCGCGCGCCGCGTCGAAGCCGACCGCCAGCACCCGGCTGGCCTCCGGCCCGAGCCCGGCTTCGACCAGCTCCTGCTGGTGGCCGCGCAGGCGCAGCGCCGACTCCGGCGTCGTCGGATCACCCAGGAAGACGAAGCGGCGGCAGCCGCGCCCGATCAGGTGCCGGGTGGCCAGGCGGCCGCCGCCGAGGTTGTCGCCACCGACCGAGCAGTAGCGCTGCTGCGGCAGCTGCGCGCCCCACACCACCAGCGGCACGCCCTGGTTGGCCAGGCGGTTGAGCTGCTCATGGCTGTGCCACTGGCCGATCAGGATGATGCCCAGCGCGGTGCCGCTGTCGTAGGACAGCGAGGCGCTCTCGAGCTGGTCGGCATCGATGCGCGACACCAGCATGTCGTAGCCGCGATCGGTCAGCGCGTCGGCCAGACTGCCCAGCATCGACAGGAAGAAGGGGTCCGAGACATGCAGCCGCGTCTGCCGGTCGTACGGGATGACGACGGCGACGGTGCGGTTGTGGCGCAGCCGCAGGTTCTTCGCGCTGACGTTGATGGTGTAGTTCAGCGAGCGCGCCAGCTCGGTGATGCGCTGGCGCGTGGCCGCACTGACCTCGGTGCTGCCGTTGAGCGCACGCGAGACGGTGGCCACCGACACGCCGGCGATGCGGGCGATGTCGGCCATCTGCAGCCGGCCCGGGCGCAGGGGGGCGCCCGGGCCGTGCGGATCCGGCTCAGGCGCGGCCGGCGGGCGGCTCATCGTCGGGCTCGGCATCGGCGGGCGGCGGGGTGAAATCCGGCAGCACCATGGCGCCGAGGGCCCATTGCTGCAGGATCTCGGCGGCGTCGCCGACGCCCTGGCGCTTCAGCGAGGAGAACAGCGTGATGCCGATGTCGGACTCCTCGGTCGAGAGCTCGCCCAGCACCTCCTGCGCACGGCGCAGCGATTCGGCCTGCTCCTTGCGGTTGAGCTTGTCGGCCTTGGTCAGCAGCACCAGCAGCTTGACCTCGCCGTTGACCACGCGCGGCGCCACGAAGCTCAGCAGCTGCCGGTCCAGATCGGTGAAGCCGTGGCGCGAGTCCACCATCTGCACCACGCCGGAGAGGTTGCGCCGCACCCGCAGGTAGTCGGCCATGACCTCCTGCCAGCGCAGCTTGGAGGCGCGTGCCACCGCCGCGTAGCCGTAGCCGGGCAGGTCGGCCCACAGCGCCTGGGGCGCCTCGCGGGGACCGACCTCGAACAGGTTGATGTGCTGGGTGCGTCCGGGTGTCTTGGACGCGAAGGCGAGCTGGCGCTGCTGCGCCAGCGTGTTGATCGCGGTCGACTTGCCGGCGTTGGAGCGTCCGACGAAGGCGATCTCGGGCAGTTCATGGGCCGGCAGCTGGTCCAGACGGCTGGCCGTCGTCAGGAAACGG
>JBJOPV010000218.1:0-6554 GCA_046050625.1 Pseudomonadota bacterium | reverse complement strand
CATGCCAGAAGTGGTTGAAGCCGGCGCCGAACATGTGCGCCAGCGAGGCGAAGGAGCCGATGTGGCCGCCCAGATCACCGCCGTCCTCGGGGTTGTGGCGGTTGGCCTTGACGACCATCGCCATCGCGTTCCAGCGCATGTAGGCGCGCAGACGCTCCTCGATCTCGATGTTGCCGGGGCAGTGGGCTTCCTGATCCGCCGCAATGGTGTTGACATAGGCGGTGTTGGCCGAGAACGGCATGTCCAGCCCGCTCTGGCGCGCATGGCCCAGCAGCTCGTCGAGGAGCTGGTGGGCGCGTTCGCCGCCTTCGGCCTGGATGACCGCGCTCAGCGCGTCCAGCCATTCGCGGGTTTCCTGGGTATCCGGATCCTGGGGATTCTGGGGCAGTGCAGACATGGTGTCTCCTCGTGCTGCATCGTCGGGAAAGACCCGTTGCGGCCGCGCTCGCTGGCGTCGGGCTCCGGGCAGGCGCACCCCTCCTCGGGGCATGGGGACGGAGTCTCGCACATCGGGCACGCAATTTCAAATGGTGCTTTACAAATTCACATTATGAAATTCACTGAAACCATAATGACACCATGAGTTCTCGACCTCCCGAATCCACCCCGCCCGTGGCCCCGAGCGCGCGCCCGGGCCTGCGCCTGCTGCGCCGGCTGGCCGCCCGCTGGCGCCGCCTGTCGCCCTCGCGCCAGGACCGGCTGGCCACGCTGGCACCGCTGCTGTCGGTGATGCTGTTCCTCGCGGCGATCATCACCGCCTTCTGGTATTTGCGGAACGAGGAGATCGAGCGCGAGCTGGAGTCGGTCAAGCGCGATGCCGAGCTGGTGCAGCAGCAGATCCGCCTGCGCCTGATCGAGAACCAGGAACAGCTGGTGCGCATGGCGCGCGAGGTGGTGACCCGGGCGGTCGATCGCGACGAGCTGCTCGCCCAGGCCGAGCGCATCGAACGCGAACGCCCGGAGATCGTCAGCCTGACCTGGCTGGGCGTGCACCGCCAGGTGATCGCGCGCCATGTCTCGCCCGACCTGGTGGCGGCCATGCCCCGGCTGGGCATGCCCGGCGGCGATCCCGGCGATCCGGTGTCGGACGAGCTGCGCCAGCGCATCAGCACCGAGACCTTCCGCGACAGCCGCGAACTGCGGCTGCCGGTCTACTCGCCGCCGTTCCGCCATGCCAACCGGCTGCTGGTCTTTCAGGTGCAGGTGCCGCTGATCGACCACGGCAACTTCGCCGGCACCCTGGTGGCCGAATATTCGGTTGAGGCGCTGCTGCGGCATTTCGTGCCACCGGAAGTCTCTCAGCGGCACGTGATCTCGATGGTCGACAGCGATGACCAGGTCATGGTCAGCACGGCCGGTGCCGCAGCGCTCGACCGCAGCCGCCACAAGGGCTCGCTGCTGACCTGGAGCGTGCCGTTCGCGCCGGTCCACCACGGCGTGACGCTGCGTGGCGAGGGCTTTCGCACCTCGGCCGGCCTGATCGGCAACACGCTGTTCTGGATGGTGCTGGCGCTGTCGGCGCTGACGCTGTGGATGCTGCTGGGCACCTGGCGCCACATGCGCCGGCGCCTGCAGATCCAGGGGGCGCTGGTGCAGGAGACCAACTTCCGCCGCGCGATGGAGAACTCGATGCTGACCGGCATGCGGGCGATGGACCTCGACGGCCGCATCACCTATGTCAACCCGGCCTTCTGCGCGATGACCGGCTTCACCGAGGCCGACCTGATCGGGCGCATGCCGCCCTACCCGCACTGGCCGCCCGAGCGCATGGAGGAGAACCACCGCCTGCTGCAGCAGGAGCTGGCCGGACGCAGCCCGGCCGGCGGCATCGAGGTCAAGGTCCAGCGCAAGGAGGGCACACGCTTCGATGCGCGCATGTACGTCTCGCCGCTGATCGACTCGCGCGGGCAGCAGACCGGCTGGATGACCTCGATGACCAACATCACCGAGGCCAAGCGCATCCGCGACCAGCTCACCGCCTCGCACGAGCGCTTCACCACGGTGCTGGAGGGGCTGGACGCGGCCGTGTCGGTGATGTCGGCGCAGACCGGCGAGCTGCTGTTCGCCAACCGCACCTACCGGCTGTGGTTCGGCGGCGAGGCGCGCTGGCATGCGCAGCTGGCCGGACGCCCGGCCGGCGAGGACGAGCTGACCGACGCCGTCGACGCGATGGCCGGCGTGCCCACCGCCGAGCTCGACGAGGCTGGCGCCGACGCGCGCGAGGTCCACGTCGAAGCGATGCAGAAGTGGTTCGACGTGCGCGCGCGCTATCTGCAGTGGACCGACGGGCGCCTGGCGCAGATGCTGATCGCCACCGACGTGACCGCGCGCCGGCAGATGGAGGAGGAGACCGCCCGCCAGATCGAGCGCGCCCAGGAGACCAGCCGGCTGGTGACGATGGGCGAGATGGCGTCCTCGGTCGCGCATGAGCTCAACCAGCCGCTGGCGGCGATCACCAACTACTGCAACGGCATGCTCTCGCGCCTGCGCGCCGGCAACCTGCGCGAGGAGGACCTGGCGATGGCGCTGGAGAAGACCTCCAAGCAGGCGCAGCGCGCCGGCCAGATCATTCACCGCATCCGCCAGTTCGTGAAGCGCAGCGAGCCGCAGCGCCAGGCCGCACGCGCCGCCGACATCGTCGAGGACGCGCTGGAGCTGGCCACCATCGAGCTCAAGCGGCGCAACGTCGCCATCCAGAGCTATGTCGCGCAGCGCCTGCCGGTGCTGCAGGTCGACCCGATCCTGATCGAGCAGGTGCTGCTGAACCTGCTGAAGAACGCCGCCGAGGCGATCGACAACGCGCAGATGGCGCCGAAGCGGCGCACCATCGAGCTGCGCGTCGTGCCGCGCCATACCGCCGAACTCGGGGGGGTGATCGAGTTCAGCGTCACCGACGCCGGCCCCGGCATCCGCGAGGAAGTCATCGGCCGCCTCTACGAAGCCTTCTTCTCGACCAAGAGCGACGGCATGGGCATCGGGCTGTCGCTGTGCCGCTCGATCATCGAGTCGCACCAGGGTCGGATGAAGGCGGAGAACCTCTACAATGGGGACAGCATCTGCGGATGCCGTTTCTCCTTCATGTTGCCCGTCGCCGCTGCGGGCGACGGCACGTCAAAGACACCTGAGGTCCACTGAAGACATGAGCCTGATCCCCAAGAAAGGTACGGTGTACGTCGTCGACGACGACGAGGCGGTTCGCGATTCGCTGCAGTGGCTGCTCGAGGGCAAGGACTACCGGGTCAAGTGCTTCGACTCGGCCGAGGCCTTCCTGTCGCGCTTCGACCCGCGTGAGGTCGCCTGCCTGGTCGCCGACATCCGCATGGACGGCATGAGCGGCCTGGAGCTGCAGGACCGCCTGCTCGAGCGCAAGAGCCCGCTGCCGATCGTCTTCATCACCGGCCACGGCGATGTGCCCATGGCGGTCACCACGATGAAGAAGGGCGCCGAGGACTTCATCGAAAAGCCCTTCAAGGAAGACGAGCTGGTCGCGCTGGTCGAGCGCATGCTCGAGCGCGCCCGCGCCGCCTTCTCGACCCACCAGGAACAGGCCAGCCGCGAGGCGCTGCTGTCGCGCCTGACCACCCGCGAGGCCCAGGTGCTCGAGCGCATCGTCGCCGGCCGGCTGAACAAGCAGATCGCCGATGATCTGGGCATCAGCATCAAGACGGTGGAGGCGCACCGCGCCAACATCATGGAGAAGCTCAACGCCAACACCGTCGCCGACCTGCTGAAGATCGCGCTGGGCGCCGGTCAAGCCGCCAAGGCCTGAGCCCGCCCTCCCCGCCTGAGAGGCCGCTGAAGCGTCAGCGGCCTTTTTCATTGTCCCCGTCCCCCAGCTTCCTCAGCTCTTTTCCCCTCAGGAGAACCCCGTGTCCGCCCAGCTCATCGACGGCAACGCCCTGTCCAAGCAACTCCGCGCCGAGGTGGCGCAACGCGCCGCAGCCCTGACCGCTCGCGGCCTCAAGCCCGGTCTGGCCGTGATCCTGGTCGGCGACAACCCGGCCAGCGCGGTCTATGTGCGCAACAAGGTCAAGGCCTGCGAGGACGTCGGCTTCCACTCGGTGCTGGAGAAGTACGAGGCCACGCTGCCCGAGGCCGAGCTGCTGGCGCGCATCGATGCGCTGAACGACGACCCCGCCATCCACGGCATCCTGGTGCAGCTGCCGCTGCCCAAGCACATCGACGACCACAAGGTCATCGAGGCGATCTCGCCGCTGAAGGACGTCGACGGCTTCCACGTCGCCTCGGCCGGCGCGCTGATGGTCGGCGAGGTCGGCTTCAAGGCCTGCACGCCCTACGGCTGCATGAAGATGCTCGAATCCATCGGCCTGAAGGACCTGCGCGGCCAGCACGCGGTGGTGATCGGCCGCTCCAACATCGTCGGCAAGCCGATGGCGATGATGCTGCTGGCGGCCAACGCCACCGTCACCATCACCCACAGCGGCACCGCCGACCTGGCCGCGATGACGCGCCAGGCCGACATCGTCGTCGCCGCGGTGGGCAAGCGCAACGTGCTGACCGCCGACATGATCAAGCCGGGCGCCGTCGTCATCGACGTGGGCATGAACCGCAACGAGGAGGGCAAGCTCTGCGGCGACGTCGACTTCGACGGCTGCCGCGAAGTCGCCAGCCACATCACCCCGGTGCCGGGCGGTGTCGGCCCGATGACGATCACGATGCTGCTGGTCAACACGATGGAGGCGGCCGAGCGGGTCGCGGCCGCGGCGGTCTGAGGCGGGCATGGAGCCTCGGCGCGGGCGCCCTTGCGGATGCCCGTGCCGCCCCCAACTGAAGCCCCGGTCGGTTACGCTGGCCGGGGCTTCGTGCCGTCCGGCGCGTTGCCTGTCCGTCCCCATTCGCCCTCCAGCCCTGCTGCCCATGCCGATGACCGACACCGCCGCCAATCCGCTGCTGACCTCCTCCCCGCTGCCGCTGTTCGACGCCATCCGCCCGGAGCATGTGAGCCCGGCGCTCGACGTGCTGCTGGCCGACGCGAACGCGGCGCTAGAAGCCGCCGTCGCGCCTGACACCCCGGCCGACTACGAGACGCTGTCGCGCACGCTGACCGTGGCCACCGAGCGCCTGGGCGGGGCCTGGGGCGCCGTCGGCCACCTCAAGGGCGTGGCCGACACGCCGGAGCTGCGCGCCGCCTTCAACGAGAACCTGCCGCGCATCACCGAGTTCTACACCCGCCAGGGCGCCGACGAGCGGCTCTACGCCCAGTACAAGGCCATCGCCGCCAGCCCCGCCGCGGCCACGCTGAGCGCGCCGCGCCAGCAGGCGCTGTCGCACTGGCTGCGCGACTTCGTGCTGTCCGGCGCCGAGCTGCAGGGCGAGGCCAAGGTGCGCTTCGCGCAGATCCAGGAGCGCCTGGCCGAGCTGAGCCAGAGCTTCTCCGAGCATGTGCTCGACGCCACCGACAGCTTCTCGTATCTGGCCACGACCGACGAGCTGGCCGGCGTGCCCGAGGACGTGCAGGCCGCCACCCGCGCCGCCGCCGAGGCCGCGGGCGAGACCGGCCACAAGCTCACGCTGCACATGCCGGTCTACCTGCCGGTGATGCAGTACGCCGAGAACCGGCCCTTGCGCGAGCGGCTCTACACCGCCTACGTCACCCGCGCCTGCGAGGCCGGCGCACCTGAGCGCGACAACACGCCGGTGATGGCCGAGATCCTGCGCCTGAAGCAGGAGGAAGCCGCGCTGCTGGGCTACCCGAGCTACGCCGACGTCTCGCTGGTGGCCAAGATGGCCGAGAGCCCGAAGCAGGTCACCGACTTCCTGCGCGACCTCGCCGCCCGCGCCCGCCCCTACGCCGAGAAGGACCTGGCCGAGCTGCGCGCGTTCGCCGCCCAGGAGCTGGGCCTGAGCGCGCTGCAGTCCTGGGACGTCTCCTTCGCCGGCGAGAAGCTCAAGGAGGCGCGCTACGCCTTCAGCGACCAGGAGGTGAAGCAGTATTTCACCGAGCCGAAGGTGCTCGCCGGCCTCTTTCGCATCATCGAGACGCTGTTCGAGGTGGCGATCCGCCCGGACACGGCGCCGGTCTGGCACGAGTCGGTGCGCTTCTACCGCATCGAGCGCGGTGGCGAGCTGATCGGCCAGTTCTACCTCGACCCCTACGCGCGACCGGGCAAGCGCCCCGGCGCGTGGATGGACGACGTGCGTGGCCGCTGGCTGCGCCCGGACACCGGCGCGCTGCAGACGCCGGTGGCGCATCTGGTGTGCAACTTCTCGGCGCCGGTGGGGGCCAAGCCCGCGCTGCTGACGCACGACGAGGTGCAGACGCTGTTCCACGAGTTCGGCCACGGCCTGCACCACATGCTCACGCAGGTGGCGGACCTGGGCGTGTCGGGCATCTCCGGCGTCGAGTGGGACGCGGTCGAGCTGCCCAGCCAGTTCATGGAGAACTTCTGCTGGGAATGGGAGGTGCTCCGGCACATGACCGCCCATGTGGATTCGGGCGAGCCGCTGCCGCGCGCGCTGTTCGACAAGATGATCGCCGCGAAGAACTTCCAGAGCGGCCTGATGACGCTGCGCCAGGTGGAGTTCGCGCTGCT
>JBJOPV010000217.1:0-6585 GCA_046050625.1 Pseudomonadota bacterium | reverse complement strand
ACCGGCTGCTGGTGGCCAACGGGCTGTCGGATGACCTGACGATCATCGACGTGGCGTCGGCGAAGGCGCTGAAGACGGTGGCGGTCGGGCGCGTGCCGCACAGCGTCGTCGTCGTGGAGTGAGGACGGGACGCTGGCTGGTTTGAACGTTCAAACCGGATCGCCCGGTGCAGGTTCGCCCAGGGTCTTCAGCAGCTGCTCCAGCCCTTGCGCGAAGGCCTCGCGGTGCTGGGGCGCGACCTCCAGCGAGAGCTGGATGCGGCCGTCGCGGCGGCGGTAGTAGCCGCGTGCCTCAGCACTGTCGTAGACCTGATGCGCTGGCCAGGCGGGCGCGGTCTTCTTGCCGGTGGGCGCGGCCGGGGGGGCCTGCGTCCGCAGCTCACGGGCGCGTTCGAGCAGCCAGCGCACCGGCAGGTCGTCCGGATGGGTGGCGAATTCGGTGGCCAGCTCCAGCGCCGCGGCCGCGCCGCAGGCCTCGTGCAGCCGGTGCAGCTCGTAGGCGACCCTCGAGCCGAACTTGTGCGGATGCGCGCGTACGAGTTGCAGAACGTCAGCCGGCAGCTTGGCGTAGGCGCGCAGGAAGGTCATCATCGACTTGTGAAAGCCGCCGCGGCGCGCCAGCTCCTCGGCGGTCTCGCCGTCGGCCAGCAGCTTCTCGTGGAACATCGCGCGGTCGTAGTCGGACTGCTGCTCGCGGCCCTCGTTCTGCTCGTAGCCGAACCAGGCCGCCTCGCGCAGCGACAGGCCCTCGTGGATTTCGGCCAGCAGCGTGTCGAGCGCGCCGTGCACCCGGCAGGCCTGCACCCGGGTCCAGCCGTCGCAGATAATGTAGCGCCCCGGCGTGTCCGGGTTCGGGATCACATGGATCGGATCGTGCTGCCCCTGCGCGCGCAGGTCGTCGGCGCGCTCGCGGATCATGCGCTCGGTGTAGATCTCGCGCGGCGCCAGCGGGTGGGCGTCGATCAGGTCGACGGCCAGATGCACCAGCCGACGCCCGGCCGGCGCGGCCGAGCGCGGCGCGTTCGAGAAGGCCGGCAGCGGCATCAGGGGGCGGCCGTCGTTCGGGAGGAGGAGTCTCTGCTTGGTCATGATGCGGTGCGGCGACGGCGGGCGGCGGCCAAGGCCAGGATGCGGCCGTGCAGGTGCTCGGCGAACAGGCGGTATTCCTTCGAGGGGTGGCAGGTGGGCTTCTGCAGCGTCAGCGGCAGGTAGCTGTCGAGCGACTTCGGGAACTCCTCGGAGGCCGAGATCGCGCAGGGCGCGATCAGGTCGCGGTACTGGTTGAGCTGGGTCTGCATCCGGCCGATGCGCGCGAGCTGCGGCGCGTAATGGGTCGGCAGGATGATCAGCTCCGGGCGCACATGGTAGGCGGCGTCCAGGCCGTCGATCTCGCTCATCAGCTTGGTCAGGCCCTTGACGCTGAAGGCGTCGAGCCGGATCGGCGCGATCACCAGATCGGCCGCGGCGATCGCGGCGGTGCTGGTGAAGCTGACGCTGGGCGGGCAGTCGAAGACGATCACGTCGTAGACCGACAGGTCCAGCCCCGGCGTGCTGCCCGCCAGCGAGGCGGCGATCAGCTGGCGCAGGTAGAGCTCGCGCTGGCCCTTGGCATTGGCCAGCGCCGGCTCGATGTCGCCCAGGAAGGTGTCGGCCGGGATCAGGTGCGGCCCGTGCTCGCCGAAGGGCTTCTTGATCACGCCCTCGGGAAGGGCGCGCACTGGCTGGTTGCGCTGGCGCCCTTCCAGGAAGGGCATCAGCACCGAGGCGAAGGTGTCCTGCACGATCGCGGTCGACGTTACGCCGTAGGCCTCGGCCTCGTCGAGCGTCAGGTCGGGCTCGTAGCCCATCAGCTGGGTGGCGTTGGCCTGCACATCCAGGTCGACCAGCAGCACCCGCAGGCCCAGCAGCTGCAAGTGCAGCGCGGTCTCGACGCTGGTGGTGGTCTTGCCGGTGCCGCCCTTGATGACATCGACGGTGATGACGATCGGGCCACTGCCGGTGGCTGGCGCCTTCACATAGTTCTGCGCGCGGCGCCACTGCGCGAGCCGGAACAGCGTGTCGGGCTCGAACACCCGCACCGCCGGCGCCCCCGGCGTCAGCTCAGAGGCGCGGCGCACCGCGATGCCGGCATGGTCGGCATAGCCGCGCAGCGTGTTGTCGGTGACGCCTAGCAGTGTGCCGGCCGCGCGCAGCCGGTAGCGCAGACCATCGGCTTGAGCGAAAGTGGATCGAAGAGTCATGGCCCGTCGGATCTTGGGAATGGACGATGGAATGAAATGTAAATGACTATTTTTTAAATGCAATATTGATTGGTAGGTAAAAAACATAAAATCATGTTTTTACCTAACAGCAAGATAGATGATGACCTGAAAAAGAGCAAGGCTTGCATCCAAGAACACTAACGGCAAGCTGATTGCACTCGACAGCCCTCGCCGAAGCCATGTGCTCCCCGGACCGCCAGCCGCAAGCAGACCGCGATTCTTGGCCATGCTGATTTTTCCAAAAAAACACTGTCCATGATAATAAAAATTATCATGCATAAAACCATCCAGATTGATCTGAGGCACCTGCATCAAGAGGTCCAGCACAGCTGGGGCATCAAGGCTGGCCTGCTGCCAGCCCGATCTGGTGCAGTGCGGTGATCTCGTCCGGTTCCAGCCGCCAAGCGCGGTTGTCCTGCAGGCGCTCGACGGCCAGATCGACGAAGGCGCGCACCCGACGCGGCAGCGCGCTGCGGTGGCCGTAGTAGACATGCAGCCCGAAAGGCTCGCAGGCATGCTCGAGCAGCAGTGGCACCAGCCGGCCCGCTCGCAGCGCTGCAGCGGCGGCGAAGCTGGCCACCTGGGCGACGACCTGACCGGAAAGCGCCGCGTGCAGTTCCAGCTCGCTGTCGTTGGTGACGAAGGCGGCGGGCATCTCACGCGGATCGCCGTCGCCTTGGCTGCGGAAGAACCAGGGCAGTGTCCGCCCAGTCGACGGGTGGCGGAAAACGCTGCAGCGGTGGCGCATCAGGTCGTCGGGTGTGCGCGGCACGCCGTGGCGGGCGAGATAGTCCGGCGAGGCACAGACCAGCAGCTGCATCGGCATGAGCTGGCGGCCGACCACGCCCTCCTCCGGCGAGCGGCCGATGCGAAAGCCCACGTCCACGCGGTCGCGCACCCAGTCGCCCAGGCCGTCGTCGAGCTGCACGTCGGGCTGGATGTCGGGATGGCAGCGGCAGAACTCGTCGAGCAGCGGCATCAGCAGCGCCGAGAAGGACGAGCGTGGTCCGACGATGCGCAAGGGTCCGGCGATCTCGTCCTTGGCCTCGCGGGTGGTGAACAGCGCCCGCTCCAGCGTGGCCAGCGCCGGGCGCGTGCGCTCAAGGAAGTGCTGGCCTTCCTCGGTCAGCGCGAGCCGGCGGGTGGTGCGGTGCAGCAGCCGCACGCCCAGGTGCTGCTCGAGCTGGGCGATGGCCTGGCTGGCGGCCTGCGGCGTCACGCCCTGCGCCTGCGCGGCGCGACGGATGCTGCCCAGCTCGACAGCCCGGGCGAAGGTGGACAGTGCGCGCAGTTCATTGATTGGCATGCGGCTGATTATCAAGTTGCACTTGCGGGTCCAGCAAGGCCGACTCGACTGGCGTTGTCGGGTCGGCCTGCCTAGAGTCCGTGCCTCTGCCTCTCCATTCCTTGTCCACCCCTTGCCTTGCAGGATCCGCCATGACACGACTGAACATCAACGGCCGTGAACGGACGGTCGACGTCGACCCGTCCACGCCGGTGCTCTGGGCCCTGCGCGACGCGCTCGGCCTGACCGGCACCAAGTTCGGCTGCGGCGCGGCGCTGTGCGGTGCCTGCACCGTGCATGTCGATGGCCAGGCCACCCGCTCCTGCGTGACGCCGGTGGCGGCCGTCGAGGGGCGCCGCCTCACCACGATCGAGAAGGTCACCGACGGCAGCGATCCGGTCGGCCGGGCGGTGCGCGAGGCCTGGATCCGGCACGACGTCGCGCAGTGCGGCTACTGCCAGTCCGGCCAGATCATGAGCGCCACCGCCTTCCTGAAGTCCCGGCCGCGCGGCAAGCCGCCCACCGCCGCCGAGATCGACGCCGCGATGGCCGGCAACCTCTGCCGCTGCGGCACCTACGCCCGCATCCGCGCCGCGGTGGCTGACGCCGCCCGTTCCCTGGCCTGACGCAGGACCCCGCCCCATGCTGATCGAGCACCTCCCCGAACTGCCGCGCGCGCTGCAGCACCTGGCCGAGCGCGATGCCGCGCACGCCGACACCCCCGCCGCCCTGCCCCGGCGCGGCTTCCTGAAACTCGCCGGGCTGGGCGGCCTGGCGCTGGGCCTGGGCCCGCTGGGCGCCGCAGACGCCCTGGCGCAAGGCGCCGCCCCCGCCTCGGGCCTGAAGCCGACGCAGCAGCCCGCCTCCTTCGTGCAGATCGCGCCCGACGGCAGCGTGACCGTGACCCTCAACCGGCTGGAATTCGGCCAGGGCATCGGCACCGGCCTGGCGATGGTGCTGGCCGAGGAACTCGACGCCGACTGGTCGCGGGTGCAGGTGCGCCACGGCAACAGCGATCCGGCCTATGCCGATCCGCTCTACGGCATGCACCTGACCGGCGGCTCGACCGCGATGAAGCACAGCTATGCGCAGTACCGCGAGCTGGGCACCCGCGCCCGCGCGATGCTGGTGGCCACGGCCGCTGCACGCTGGAAGCTGGACGCGGCGCGGCTGCGCACCGAGTCCGGCCAGGTGATCGCGCCCGACGGCCGCCGCGCCGGCTACGGCGAGCTGGCCGAGGCCGCGATGGCGCAGCCGGTGCCGGCCGCCGTCACGCTGAAGGATCCGAAGGACTTCCGCCTGATCGGCCGCGCCACCGGCCGGCTCGACGCCCGCGCCAAGAGCAGCGGCCAGCAGGACTTCGGCATCGACGTGAAGCGGCCGGGCCAGCTGACCGCGGTGGTGGCGCATCCGCCGGTGTTCGGCGCGCGGCTGGCCTCGCTGGACGACAGCGCGGCGCGGGCGGTGCGCGGCGTGCGCGCGGTGCTGCGCGTGCCGGTGGCCGCCGGCGGCGAGGGCGTTGCGGTGGTGGCCGACGGCTACTGGGCCGCCCGGCAGGGCCGTGACGCGCTGAAGGCCGCGTGGGCCACCGAGGCGGTCGAGAAGGTCGACAGCACCCGGCAGCGGGCGCAATACCGCGCGCTGCTCGACCAGCCCGGCCCGCGCGCCTTCGACGCCGACCTGGCCCCGCTGGCCACCGCGGCGCACCGCATCGAGGCCGAGTTCCATTTCCCCTACCTGGCGCACGCGCCGATGGAGCCGCTGAACTGCACCGTGCAGCTCGGCGAGGCCCAGGCCGAGATCTGGACCGGCACGCAGTTCCCCGGCGGCGACGCGATGGCCGCCGCCCAGGTGCTCGGTCTCAAGCCCGAACAGATCCGCATGAACGTGCAGATGGCCGGCGGCGGCTTCGGCCGGCGCGGCGTGCCGTCGAGCGACTTCGTGGTGCAGGCCTGCGCGATCGCCCGGGCGGCGCGCGCCGCCGGCCTGAGCGCACCGATCCGCACCGTCTGGAGCCGCGAGGACGACATCAAGGGCGGGCAGTACCGCCCGATGCACGTCCACCGCGCCCGCATCGGCTTCGACGCCCAGGGCCGGGTGCTGGCCTGGGACCATGCGCTGGTCGGCCAGTCCATCGTTTCGGGCACCTTCTTCGCGGGCATGCTCAAGAACGGCATCGACCCGACCGCGATGGAGGGCATGCGCGAGCCCTACCCCTTCCCGATGCGGCTGACGGTGCACCACCCCAAGGTGAACGTGCCGGTGCTGTGGTGGCGCAGCGTGGGCTCGACCCACACCGCCTTCGTCATGGAGACGCTGGTGGACGAGATCGCGCGCACGACGAAGCAGGATCCGGTGGCCTACCGCCTGGCGCTGTTCGGCGACCAGCACCCGCGCCACCGCGACGCGCTGCAGCTGGCGGTCGAGCGCAGCGGCTACGGCCGGCGCACGCTGCCGGCCGGTCGCGCCTGGGGCGTGGCGGTGCATGAATCCTTCTCGACCGTCGTGGCCTGGGTGGTCGAGGCCTCCGTCCAGGACAGCCGCGCGGTGCTGCACAAGGCGACCGCCGGCGTGCACTGCAACCTGGCGGTCAACCCGCGCAGCATCGAGGCGCAGATCCAGGGCGCGGGCGTCATGGGCCTGTCGATGTGCCTGCCCGGCGCGGCGATCACGCTGAAGGACGGCGTGGTCGAGCAGAGCAACTTCGGCGACTTCGTCGTGCCGCGCCTCACCGACACGCCGGAGTTCGCGGTGCACATCGTGCCCAGCGCCGAGCCGCCCACCGGCATCGGCGAGCCGGGCCTGCCGCCGCTGGCGCCGGCCTTCGCCAACGCCGTGGCGCAGCTCGTGGGCCGGCCGGTGCGCGAGCTGCCCTTCGCGCTCGCCTGAGGACCGGCGCGATGGACGACCTCGACACCCAGGTGCTGCGCACCGCGCTGGCCTGGCAGGCCGCCGGCAGCGCACCGGTGCTGGTGACGGTGGCGCGCACCTGGGGCTCGGCGCCGCGCCCGCCGGGCTCGCTGATGGTGATCGACGGCCG
>JBJOPV010000216.1:0-6606 GCA_046050625.1 Pseudomonadota bacterium | reverse complement strand
AAGGTCTCGTCGATCACCAGCATGGGCATCGCGATGCTGTTCTGGATGCTCTGCAGCTCCTCGGCCAGCTGCTGGTGGCGCCGCCACTGGTGATTGAGCTCGGCGTTGACGGTGGACAGCTCCTGGTTGGTGGCCTGCAGCTCCTCGTTGGCCGATTCCAGCTCCTCGTTGCTGGCCTGCAGCTCCTCGTTGGTGGCCTGCGCCTCCTCGTTGAGCGCCTGCATCTCCTCGTTGAAGGACTCGAGCTGCTCGATCAGGCTCTTCATGCGCGCCCGTGCATCGGCCAGTTCGGCCGCCTCGGCCGCGCCAGACTCCGCCGGCGTGATGCGGCGCGCGCCGCGCGCGCGCATCGGCAGGAAGGCCAGCAGCACCAGCCGGCTGCCTGCGCTGCCCGCCTCCCGGCCGGTGCTGGAGAAGGCATGCAGGACCATCTGCCAGCGCTGGCGCCGTCGCTGCTGCACCAGCACGACCTCGGCCTGATGGGTGTCGCACGAGCCATCGCCCAGCAGCGCGCACAGCAGACGCAGCTCGGTCTCGATCTCGGGGCGGGCCATCGACAGCACGTCGAAGGTCTGCGCACCGGCGCGCAGCTGCAGAAAGGCCGAGACGTCGCCGTGCACCTGCTGCACCCGCAGGCGCTCGTCAAGCAGCACGCAGGGGGGCAGGTACAGGCGTGCGCCCTGGCGCAGCAGCGCCAGCTCGAGTTCGATCGCGCTGGCCGGCAGCGACAGCCGCGGCGGCGCGGGCGCGACAGGCGGGCGCGGCAGCGCGGACGAGCTGGCCTCCAGCAGGGCTGGCGGCGTCAGGTCGATGGCGGTGCTGCCCAGCCGGGCGGCCAGGGCACGTCCGACGCGGCGCTCGTACAGCCGCACCTCGCTGTCGAGCGAGCGGAACAGATCCTCGTGATGCAGCGCCGACTCGTTCTGGCCCAGCATCAGCAGCCCGCCGGGCCGCAGCGCGAAATGGAACATGCGCATCACGCGCGCCTGCGCCTCGGGCTTCAGGTAGATCAGCACATTGCGGCAGCTGATCATGTCGAGCCGGGGAAACGGCGGATCGCGGGTCAGGTCATGGCGGGAGAAGACGATGCTCTCGCGCAAGGTCTTGTCGATCTCGACATGCTGGCCCAGCGCATGGAAATGCAGCGTGCGCAGGCGGTCGGGCAGCGCCGTCATCGTCGCCCCGTCGTACACGCCGCGCCGGGCCTGCTGCATCGCCTCCAGGTCCAGATCGGTCGCGAAGATCTGCAGCGGGTGTTCGTCCTGCCGGTCACCCAGCGCATCGCGCCAGACCATCGCCACCGAATAGGCCTCCTCGCCGGTGGCGCAGCCCGCCACCCAGACCCGCACCGGCTCGCCCGCCGGCTTGCGCGCCAGCACCCGCCCGACCTGCTCGACCAGATGCTCGAAGGCCAGCGGATTGCGCCAGAAGGACGTGACCGAGATCAGGGTCTCGCGCGCCAGCGCCTCGATCTCGTCCGGGTCGGCGCCGAGCCGGTCGAGATAGGCCGACAGCGTGTCCGCCCCGACCGCCTGCATGCGACGGGCCAGCCGGCGACGCAGCGTCGGCTCCTTGTAGTCGGCCAGGTTGATGCCGCAATGCCGGCGCACCCGCTGGAACAGCGCGCTCAGGTCCGCATCGGCCGGGATCGGCAGCACCGGGGCCAGCAGTTCGTCATCGACCCGATCGGCTGCGGCCAGGATGTCGGCCTCGCCGATCGGCCGGCTGGTCGGTACGGAGGCCCAGAGGGCCAGCGCCCGTCCCATGGCCTCCAGGGACATGCGCCGATTGCGTCCGACGCTGCGCTCGGCCGCCTCCGGCATGCCGCTGTAGCGCGCGCTGTCGGCGCTCTCCACCAGCACCAGCCCCCCGGCATCCCGGATGCGCTGAAGGCCATTGGCCCCGTCGCTGCCGGTGCCCGACAGCACGATGCCCGCCGCATTCGGCCCGATCTGATGCGCCAGCGACTCGAAGAACAGGTTGATCGACGGCCGCGGGATCGAGTGCGGCTCGGGCTCGGCCAGCCGCAGCCGGCCGCCTTCCAGCCGGATATGCGCATTGTTCGGCGTGACCAGCACGGTGTCGGGACGCGGCAGATCGCCATCGCTGACCTCCTGGACCGTCATCCGGGTGTGCGGCCGCAGGATCTCGGCCAGCACCGAGCGGTGGGTGGGCGCCATGTGCTGCAGCAGCACGAAGCACAGCCCGGCGTCGACAGGAAGCTGCCCGAGCAGCTGGCGCAGGCTCTCCAGTCCGCCGGCCGAGGCCCCCACGCCGACGATGCCCGCCGGCAAGGGCAGGCCGCCCTCTGTTGTTGTGTCCACCATGTCGATCTCTCCGTCCTGCACCCGGCAGCCCTGTCGCCCTCCGCAGCAGGCTGAGCCTGTCATCGTGCCCGAAATTGTTCAGTTCTGGAGCATGCGAACGTGATTCAGTTCACGAATGACTGCCTCCTCCGACGCCGAACCCCCAGGCCACCAGCGCGAAGCTGCCAAAGGCCAGCACCGTCGAGGCCAGGATGATGCGGGCCACGCGGCCGTTGTCGGCGCGGTAGCGCTCGGCCAACAAGGAGACGTTGCTGGCGCTGGGCAGCGCGGCCGCCAGCGTCAGCACCATCAGCTGGAAATCGCTCGGGCCCAGGCCGGCTTGCTGGGCCAGCCGGCCGCCGCCCCAGACCAGCGCAGGATGCACGACCAGCTTGATCAGCGCCACCGGCAGATAGCGGCGCGGCGACATCGGCGGCGCGGGACGCCCCTGCGCGTCCAGCCCGGAGCGCCACAGCACCGCGCCGATGGTGAACAGCGCCACCGGGCTGGCCGCGTCGGCCAGCATCGCGATCACCCGGTCGACCGGCCCCGGCAGCGTCAGCCCGGTCACCGACATCAGCGCGCCCAGCCCGATCGACCACGGCAGCGGATTGGACAGCGCCGCGCGCAGCGAGCGCAGCACCGCCGCCCGCGCGGCCGCCGCGTCGCCCGCATGCGAGGCGGCCGGATCGTCGTGATGCAGCCGCGCGATGGCGATGCACAGCGAGCTGGTGACGAACAGGTCCAGCAGCACCGTGGTGATCACCGGCCCGGCCGCCGCCGGCCCGAGCAGCGCCACCAGCAACGGCACGCCCATGAAGCCGGTGTTGGGGAAGGCGGCCACCAGCGCGCCGAAGGCGGCGTCGCGCAGATTGCCGGCCGCGCGCCGGGTCAGCGTGATCGTCAGCGCCACCACCGCCAGCGCGCAGGCCAGATAGAGCCCCAGCACCACCGGATCGAGCAGCTCGGCGACCGGCAGCCGCGCGCCGAAGCGCAGCAGCATGCACGGCAGCGCGAAGTACAGCACGAAGGCATTGAGCCCCGGCACGGCGGCCAGCGGCAGCAGCCCGCGCCGCGCGGCGAGGTAGCCGATCAGGATCAGCGCGAAGAACGGAACGGTGACGGTGAGGATGGCCTGCATGGTCCGGCAGTATCCCAGCGATGTGCCGGGATGACCTCCGGACAGGCACGCCGGGCGGCGACAATCGGCGACCCGTTTTTCCACATCCGCCGCCCGACGGAGATCCGCCCGTGACCCTCGCCTCCCCCGCCCTGCGCAGCCTGGCGCGCTTCGGCGTGATCGCCTCGACACTGATGGCTGTCGCGTTCACCTGGCTCTACCACTTCGCGCCGCGTCATCTGGCGCTGGTCGAGCTGACCCGCTATGCGCCCTTCCTGATCTACCTGGTGCCGGGGCTGGCCGCCTTCGTGCTGTCCTGGCTGCTGGCGCCGCTGTGGCGCGTCATTGCCACGCTGGCGCTGACGCTGATGCTGACCGCGGTGATGGATGTCTCCACCGGCCTGAAGAGCGACCCGCTGCCGCCCGATGCCGCCGCTGCCGGCGTGCGTCCCGTGCGGCTGATGACCTACAACATCAAGTCCTACCGGGCGGTCTTCCGCTGGGGCGGCTTCGTGCCCCTGAACAACGAGATCGCCTCGCAGCAGCCCGACATCCTGGTGATGCAGGACGCGCGCGAGGTCTCCCGCGCCGGCGACCTGCCCTTCGGCATGCGCGAGGTGCTGCCCGCACACAAGCTCTACGCCTACGGCCAGTACGCGATCGCCAGCCGTTTCCCGCTGTCGGACTGCCGGCGCGGCGACATCGCCTTCCGCAGCGAGAAGCACGAATACATCCGCTGCACCGTCGACATCGGCGGCACGCTGGTCGACGTGATCACCGTCCACCTGCTGACGCCGCGCGCGGGCCTGAACGCCGCCCGCTTCGAGCTGCACCAGGGCCTGGACGACTGGAACCACAATGTCGCCGACCGCATGACCCAGGTCGACGCGCTGGTGCGCGATCTGGTGCCGCTGCGCCGCCCGACCGTCCTGGCCGGCGACCTGAACGCGCCCGAGCACTCGCCGGTGGTGCAGACGCTGACGGGCATCGGCCTGCGTGACGCCTTCTCCGTCGCCGGGCGCGGCTGGGGCTACACGCACGGCCATTCGCTCAAGCCCTGGGTGAGCTTCCTGCGCATCGACCACATCCTGGTCAGCCCGGAGATCGGCGTGACCTCGGCCCATGTCGGCTGGCGCGGCGGCTCCGAACACCGCCCGGTCATTGCCGACCTGCTGGTGCCGGTGCGACAGGGCCTGAAGAAGCCTGTGGACAAGTCTGTGGATAAACCTGTGGACAAGTCGAAATGAGCCGCCCTCGCCCCGACTGGACGCCGCCGATGCGCGAGGGCGTCGGCGCCAGCCGCGTGGCGCTGCAGCCCGGGGCGTGGCGCACGGTGCTCGAGTTCCTCTGCGTCCGGCTGCCCGCGCTGGATGCCGAGGCCTGGCGCGCCCGTCTGGACGCCGGCGAAGTGCTGGCCGCCGACGGCCGGCCTGTGGACAAGTCCGAGCCCTGTGGACAACATCGGCTGCTCTGGTACTGGCGCCGGCTGGAGGCGCCCGAGCCGCCCGTGCCCTTCGACGAAGTCGTCCTGCACCGCGACGAGCGGCTGCTGGTGGTGGACAAGCCGCATTTCCTGCCGATGACGCCCAAGGGCTGCCACCTGCACGAGACGCTGCTGGTGCGGCTGAAGAAGGCCACCGGGCTGGAGACGCTGGTGCCGCTGCACCGGCTCGACCGCGAGACGGCCGGTGTGGTGCTGTTCTCGCTCGATCCGGCCAGCCGCGGCGCCTACCAGGCGCTGTTCCGCGACCGCGCGATCGAGAAGGTCTACGAGGCGGTCGCGCCCTGGAGCGAGGCGCTGGGCGCGACGCTGCCGCGCCTGCACGCCAGCCGCCTGGCCGAGCGCGAGGGCGAGCGCTTCATGCAGATGCACGAGGTGCCGGGCGAGCCCGACGCCTTCACCCGCATCGCGCTGATGGAGCACGACGCTGCCAGCGGCCTGGCGCGCTACCGGCTCGAACCCCTGACCGGGCGCAAGCACCAGCTGCGCGCGCACCTGGCCGCGCTGGGCGTGCCGATCGTCGGCGACCGCATCTATCCGGTGCTGCGACCTGCACCGGCGCCCGACGCGCCGCCCGACTGGCGCGAGCCGCTGCGCCTGCTCGCGCGCGAGATCGCCTTCGTCGATCCGATCGACGGCCGCGCCTGCCATTTCGAGAGCCGGCGCCCGCTCAGCCTGCTCAACCCAGCGACGGCTTGAGGAAGATGTCCTTGTCCGGAAAGAACTGGGTGTGCAGCGGCAGCAGCGCACCGCCCAGCGCCCGGGCATGCGCGCCGACCCGGCCGGTCAGCAGCGCCGGCGCGTGCAGGCCGTCGAAGCGGTAGAGCGCCAGGCGCTGGCCGGTGCGCTCGATCAGCGCATCGATCAGCGGCCGCGCCAGCGAGCCGTCGACGATCACCGCATCCAGATCGAGCATCGCCGAGCCGCTGGCGGCGGTCATCGCCAGTGCCAGGCTGGCCTGCTCCAGCCAGGGCTCGACCAGCGCGGCGAACTGCGGCCCGACGATGTCATCGCGCTGCACCTGCAGCGGATCCAGCCCGGCCTGCAGCAGCGCCTGCTCGAGCTGCCAGCCCGAGGCGACCTCGAGCAGCTGCGGCGGCGACTCGCCGCCGCGCGCCAGACCGACCGGCAGCGAGCCGATCGCGCCGGCATTGCCGCGCTGGCCGGTCACGATGTGGCCCGACAGCACCAGCCCGCCGCCGACGAAGGTGCCCACGAAGATGTAGAGAAAGCTGCGCACCGCGGTGCCGTGGCCCTGCAGCAGCTCGGCCACGCAGGCGGCGGTGGTGTCCTTGGCGAAGCTCACCGGCAGGTGCGTCAGCGCCTCGACCTCGCGGCGCAGGTCCAGATGCTCCCAGCCGGCCAGCGCGCCATGGGCCTGCGAGCCCAGCACGCTCGACCATTTCTCCATCGACAGCGGCGAACTCAGGCCCAGCCCGACCACCCGCTCCCACAGACCACCGAGCTGCTGCTGCAGCCGGGTCAGCCCCTCGGCGATGCAGGGCAGCACCCGCGCCGGATCGGGCAGCTCGTAGTGGAACTCATGGCGATGGCGCACCCGGCCGACGAAGTCGCAGGCCAGCACCTCCAGGCTGCGCCGGCCGACCTGCACGCCCAGACTGATCGCGCCGTCCGGGTTGAGCGCCAGCGGCACCGAGGGCTGGCCGATGCGCCCGCGC
>JBJOPV010000215.1:0-6616 GCA_046050625.1 Pseudomonadota bacterium | reverse complement strand
GGCCGCGAGATCCCCGAGGGCATCATGGACGCGGTCATCACCACGACCATCGCGCTGCATGACCTCAAGGGCCTGGGCACGCCGGGCCTGCGCAACTCGCGCAAGGGCTCGGTCTACATCGTCAAGCCGAAGATGCACGGCCCGGCCGAAGTGGCTTTCGCCTGCGAGCTGTTCGCCCGCGTCGAGCAGCTGCTGGGCCTGGCCGACAGCACGGTCAAGCTGGGCATCATGGACGAGGAGCGCCGCACCTCGGTCAACCTCAAGGCCTGCATCGCCGCCGCCGCCAGCCGCGTGGCCTTCATCAACACCGGCTTCCTCGACCGCACCGGCGACGAGATGCACACCGCCATGCTGGCCGGCCCGATGATGCGCAAGGGCGACATCAAGACGAGCAGCTGGATCGCCGCCTACGAGCGCCGCAACGTGCTGATCGGCCTGCAGTGCGGCCTGCGCGGCCGCGCCCAGATCGGCAAGGGCATGTGGGCCATGCCGGACCTGATGGCCGAAATGCTCAAGCAGAAGATCGGCCACCCCAAGGCCGGCGCCAACACCGCCTGGACGCCGAGCCCGACCGCCGCCACGCTGCACGCGCTGCACTACCACCAGGTGCTGGTGTCCGACGTGCAGAAGGCGATCGAGGCCAGCGGCGACGCCAGCAACGCCGATGTCACCACCAAGCTGCTGACCGACCTGCTGACCATCCCCGTCGTCGCCGAAGCGAAGTGGAGCGACGCCGAGAAGCAGCAGGAGATCGACAACAACATCCAGGGCATCCTGGGCTACGTGGTGCGCTGGGTCGACCAGGGCGTGGGCTGCTCGAAGGTGCCCGACATCAACGACATCGGCCTGATGGAAGACCGCGCGACGCTGCGCATTTCCAGCCAGCACGTCGCCAACTGGCTGCACCACGGCGTGGTGACCGAGGCGCAGGTGCGCGAGTCCTTCGCCCGCATGGCCGCCAAGGTGGACGCGCAGAACGCCGGTGACGCCGCCTACAAGCCGCTGGTCGCCAACCCGCAGGGCGCCGCCTTCCAGGCCGCGCTGGACCTGGTCTTCAAGGGCAAGGAACAGCCGAGCGGCTACACCGAGCCGCTGCTGCACGCGTGGCGCCTGAAGGTGAAGGCCGGTCAGGCCTGATCAGAGAACACCGTCTACTCGACGAGCGGCGCCCTGCGGGGCGCCGCTTTTCATTGCGAGCCTTCGGAAAACAACGTGATCAGCAAGATGTTGATCTGAAAGGGTTATTTCCTCTGTGAACCGTTGTTTTCCTCGAAGGTAGATAACAAGTCAGACTGCGTCGGCTCGCTTCGGGTTGGCTTGGTGTAGGCCATGTTCCGCTTGGCTCTGTGGGGCAGTGGGACCAGCAGACCCTGATCGCGCCAGACTCCAAGCATCTTCGACGCTCGGAGTGTGTCGATCTTGGCGATCTCGCACAGCTTGGCGTTCTGGATCGAGCCTTCCCTGTCGATCCAGTCACTCACCTCGTCCCAGATGCTGGGGCGTTCGAGGTTCAGCAGTGTCACGGTCACGCTCTCGACGGCGGCTTCCGTGGATTGCCGATACTGCGGCGGATAGAGCTGAGCTGCAGCCATCTCCGAAAACATCATCTTCACCCCTTCACCGGCATCGATGTTCGGTGCCACAGGAAATTCGCGCAGGTTCTGCGCGATGAGGGGGTTGCGAGCCTTGCTGCCCGCCTTGGCGATGTTGTCCGGGGTGATGCGCCCAGGGAACAACCCCGGGTTTTCCACTTCGATGCGGTCATCGAAAATGCGTACGAAGATGTCCCTGTTGAGACGATAGTCCCGGTGGATCACCGCGTTCACGATGGCCTCCTTCACGACCCGCTCCGGGTACACATGCCGTGCCTTGAACCCGCTGCTGCCCAAGGTCAAGCCAGCGGCCAGCTCATCCAGCACAAGCCGAACTGCCGTGTCGATCTGTTCTACCAGCGGACCTCGAACTGTCTTGGCGGGCTTGCGGAGGTTGGGTGTGGCGCCGGGGACAGGCTGCTTGCCGTCGTACACCATGACGCGAATGTCGGCGCGGGTGTCGTGAGCCGCCAGCAGGCTGCCGGGCTCCTCTGCGAAAAGAAGAACAGCCGCACGAGTCGGGCGAATCTCTCCTCCCACTTCATCTGCCAGGCCCAGACGCTGCAGCTGCTCGGCGAAGGTGCCGCTGCGCAGGCCACGCGAGGCCAGAAAAGTTCTCCAGGTGCCTGTTTCCAGCAGGCTGAGCCGGATGGGCACGACCTCGGCTGTTGCGCTTCTCACTCCACGCTGGTACGCCAGCTCAGCGATTTCCATCGCACTGAGTTCGCGATTGCTTGCATCCATGCGAGTCCATGTTCCGTTGCCGACGATGGAGTGAACCTGCTCGCTTTTGTCCACCTTCAGCAGTGCCACATGCCCTGGCTTTCCGTCGCGCAAAGCACAGGGGAGAAGCTGCCAGTGCAGTCCTGCGATCGCGGGCGTGAAGCGTTGCAGCAATTCACGCCGAAAATCATCGAAGCCTTCGGGGTTCTCCTCAACGCCATACAGACGGGAGGCTGGCTTGTCGCCAGGCTTCGTGGCTTTGGCGTCTCCGACACCGATGACCAGCCAGCCACCATCGGTATTGGCGAATGCGCAGACAGTCTCATAGAGCCGTGTCTGCTTGCCACTGATGCGCTTGAAGTCCAGCGACTTGCTTTCCGAGGTGGCAAGCAGTGCTGCAATCTTGCGGGTTGTCAGGGAGGTATGGGAGTCACTCATGGGTGGGCTACGGGTCGGATCCCGGCGATGTTCCCATGCCTGTGACGACGCGGCCGCGCGGAAGATGGTGCAATGCCCTCTTTGCCCGCGCTGTTGTCCGATGCCCGCCTCATCCCCGTCCGCTGACGCCTGCCTGCTCCGCCACGCCGTGATCCTGGGCCTGATCTCCGCGATCGGGCCGTTCGCGATCGACATGTACCTGCCGGCGATGCCGCAGATGGCGCAGGCGCTGGGCGCCAGCGCGGGCGAGGTGCAGATGAGTCTGACCGCCTTCTTCATCGCGCTCGGGC
The DNA here is from genome assembly GCA_046050625.1 of Pseudomonadota bacterium. Taxonomy (GTDB): domain Bacteria; phylum Pseudomonadota; class Gammaproteobacteria; order Burkholderiales; family Burkholderiaceae_C; genus Sphaerotilus. Next base: position 3,573 of record JBJOPV010000215.1, on the reverse strand, counting down.
TGTGCCAGATGCTCTACGGGCCGCTGTCGGATCGTTTCGGGCGGCGGGTGCCGCTGATGGTCGGGCTGGGGCTGTTCGTGCTGGGCAGCCTGGGCTGCGCGCTGGCGCCCGACGCCCACACGCTGATCGTGATGCGCTTCATCGCCGGCGTGGGCGCCTGCGCCGGCATGGTCATTCCGCGCGCGGTCGTGCGCGACCTGCACACCGGCGCCGAGGCTGCGCGGCTGGGCGCGATGCTGATGCTGGTGTTCAGCGTCTCGCCGATCCTGGCGCCGCTGGCCGGCAGCCTGGTGGTGGCGCTGGCGGGATGGCGCTGGATCTTCGGCAGCATCGTCGTGCTGGGGCTGCTCGCGCTGGGCCTGGTGCTGTGGGCGCTGCAGGAGAGCCGCCCGGTCGAGGCGCGCCGCGGCACCACGCTGGCGGGCACGCTCGCGGCGGTGGCCGAGCTGCTGCGCGACCGCCACTTCATCGCGCTGGCGCTGACCGGCGCCTTCGCGATGTCGGGCTTCATGGCCTATCTGGGCCACTCGTCCTTCGTGATCATCGAGCACCACGGCGTGACGCCGACGCAGTACGGCATGCTGTTCGGGCTGAATGCCGCCGCCTTCATCGGCGCGGCGCAGATCAACGCGCGGCTGTGCCGGCGCCTGGGCCTGCCGGCGGTGATCCGCCTCGGACTGGGCGGCTATCTGGCCGCCAGCACGCTGCTGCTGGCATTGACGCTGGCCGGCGTCGACCGCCTCGAGGTGCTGGTGGCGCTGCTGTTCGTCGCCTACGGCTTCCTGGGGCTGGTGGCGCCGACGGTGCCGGTGCTGGCGCTGGAGCAGCATGGCGCAGTGGCTGGCACGGCTTCGGCGCTGATCGGCACGGTGCAGATGGTCTGCGGCGCGCTGGTGATGGCGCTGGTGTCGGCCCTCGGCGGTCACGCGCATGGCGCGCTGCCGATGGTGGCGGGCGTGGCCGGCTGCGCGCTGCTGGCCAGCCTCGTCGGCCGGCCGGTGCTGCGGTCGTCCAGCGGCGTGCCGTCCTGAGTGGCGGCACGGCGACTGGTGCCGCAGGCGTCGCTCACCACATGCGCTGCAGGCGCTTCTGCTCGGAGCGCCGTGCCACCCGCCAGCAGGCATCGCCGAAGCGCGACTGCTGCAGGCCTGCCATGCGATCGAGCTCGCCATCGGCCTGCATCAGTGTGTTCAGGCTGATCTGGCCGAGGGCCTGCTTCATCAGACCGCGGGCCATGACAAGGCGGCCCTGGATCTGGTCTCGATTGATCTGCAGCATGACGACTCTCCCTTGAGGCACGGGGGGCGCAGGACCGACGCGGGCGGCGTCAGATCTTCTTCACGACATCGGCGGCCTTTTCCTTGGCGTCGCCGTAGGTCGACTGGGTCTTGCCGGCGATCTGGTCGATGCGGCCCTCGGTCTCCAGCTTCTTGTTGCCGACCACCTTGCCGGCGGCTTCCTTGATGTGGCCCTTGACGGTTTCCAGACGGCCTTCGACTTGGTCCTTGTTCATGGCATGACTCCTTGGGTGGGTTGGCTGGCGCGGCGAAGTGCCGTTCCATGGGAGTCATGGTCGCTGCGAGGCGGGCCGGGGCGCATCGGCCGCGGGCTCGGGAGGCTGTAGGACGGCACGCCTACACTGGCACCACCATGTCCGACGAGAACCAGATCCTCATCCCCGAGTCCTTCCTCGACCTGCACCGCGACCGCAGCCGCACCCGGCTGCGCACGCCGGTGGCGCAGGTGCGAGAGCGCTACGAGCTGTGCGAGGACCTGTCGCAGCAGCTGGTGGCGCAGGCGCAGCACATCCACTTCGACCTCGGCGTGTCGGAGGACGAGGTGCTGGCGCGCATCGAGCAGGGGCTGGCGCAGCCCGAGTCCGGCTTCTCCGCGGACGAAGCGCGCTGGGTCACGCGCCGTCTGGCCGAACTGCTGATGTGGGACTGAGCCGGCCTCAGCCGCCGGTCTTGGCCGGCTCGCGCAGGAAGATCTCGACGCGGCGGTTCTTGGCGCGGCCTTCGGCGGTGGCGTTGTCGGCGATCGGCTGGTGCTCGCCGCGGCCGACGGTGCTGATGCGGGTGGCCGGCACGCCCTGGGCGACCAGATAGTCGCGCACCGCGTCGGCGCGGTCCTTCGACAGCGGGTTGTTGACCGCGTCGCTGCCCTGGCTGTCGGTGTGGCCGGTGATCTGCACGTTCATCGCGCCGTCCAGCCCCTGCGCGAACTTGCTCAGGATCGGCGCCATGTCGGGGCGGATGTTGGAGCGGCCGGTGTCGAAGGAAATGTCGCCGGGCAGGTTGACGCGCAGCTGGTTGTCGTCGGTGCGGGCCACGGTCACGCCGGTGCCGGCGGTGGCCTGCTCCATCTCGCGGCGCTTGTCCTCCATGCGCTTGGACCACAGGTTGCCGGCGACCGCGCCGAGCGCGCCGCCGACGACCGCGCCGGTGCCGGCCTTGCCGCCGGTGGTCTTGCCGATCACCGCGCCGACGCCGGCGCCGATGCCCGCGCCGACCGCGGTGCCCTTCTGGCGCTCGCTCATGTTCGCGCAGCCGCCCAGCAGCAGCGCGGCGGCGACGGTGGCGACGAGAGCGGGCGAGGCGGGACGGAGGAAAGTCTTGTTCATGCGTGTTCTCCAGGCAAGGTGGGCCGGCCCGGTTGTCCTGGAACCGGCCGGTGTCTCTATGACGCGGCAGAGTCTGTCGCGGTTGACCGGGCTTCGATTCCGTCTGGCTTAAGACGATCGCCGTCGGCCTGAAACGACTGTATCTGTCTCTTGCGCCGCGGCGTGTCGGATGACACCGGGTCCTGGGCGGCGACAATCGCGCCATGCCTGCCGTCCTGAACCCTTCGCCCCTGTTCCTTCCCTGCGCCGCCGGCGTCGAGCCGCTGCTGGCCGACGAGGTCCGCGCCATCCTGACCGCCGCCGGCGCGCCGCGTGCGGCCGAGTCGGTGCGCGCCGAGCGGGGCGGCGTCGCGCTGATCGGCAGCGCCGCCACCGCGATGAGGCTCAACCTCGAGAGCCGGCTGGCCCAGCGCGTGCTGTGGCAGGTGGCCGAGGGCGGCTACCGCGACGAGCGCGACCTCTACGAGCTGGCCTGCAGCGTGCGCTGGTCCGAGTGGATCACGCCGCGCCAGACGCTGCGGGTGGACACCACCGCGGTGCGTTCGCCGCTGCAGAGCCTGCATTTCGCCTCGCTGCGCATCAAGGACGCCGTCTGCGACGTCATGCGCGAGGACAGCGGCGAGCGCCCGAACGTCGATCCGCACCGCCCCGACCTGTCGCTGGTGCTGCACCTGCACGAGGACCACGCGACGATCTCGGTCGACACCAGCGGCGAGGCGCTGTTCAAGCGCGGCTGGCGCGAGGCCAAGGGCGAGGCGCCGCTGAAGGAGACGCTGGCCGCGGCGATGCTGGCCGCCGCCGGCTGGCACGGCCGCCCCGAGGATGGCGCGCTGCTCGACCCCTGCTGCGGCGCCGGCACCATCGCGATCGAGGCGGCGCAGATCGCCTGCGGCATCGCGCCGGGCCTGCAGCGCAGCTTCGCCTTCGAGCGGCTGCAGCCCTTCCGCCTC
>JBJOPV010000214.1:0-6619 GCA_046050625.1 Pseudomonadota bacterium | reverse complement strand
CTGCTGCTGGGCCCGCCCGGCGTGGGCAAGACGCACTTCGCCAGGGCGCTGGCCGGGCTGCTGGGCACCGGCATGGGGATGGTGCCGATGAGCTCGCTGACCGCCGGCTGGGTGCTCTCGGGCGCCTCCAGCCAGTGGAAGGGCGCGCGCCCCGGCAAGGTCTTCGAGACGCTGGTCGACGGCCAGTACGCCAACCCAGTCATCGTCATCGACGAGATCGACAAGGCCGGCGGCGAGCACGCCTACGACCCGCTGGGCTCGCTCTACAGCCTGCTCGAGCACGACACCGCGCACAGCTTCACCGACGAGTTCGCCGAGGTCGCGATCGACGCCAGCCAGGTGATCTGGGTGGCCACCGCCAACGACGAGCGCGCCATCCCCGAGCCGATCCTCAACCGGGTCAACGTGCACGAGATCGAGCGGCCGGACGCAGCCGCCGCGCGCCAGATCGCGCTCAGGCTGCACGCCTCGATCCGCGCCGCACACGACTGGGGCCGGCGCTTCGACGAGACGCCGTCGGAGGCGGTGCTCGAGCGCTTCGCCGAGATGGCCCCGCGCGAGATGCGCCGCGCCTGGATGACCGCCTTCGGCAACGCCAAGCTGGCGCGGCGCACCACGATCCTGGTGGCCGACCTGCCCGAGGCCGGCGCGGGCCGGCGCTCACCGATCGGCTTCGTGCACTGAGCCCAGGGCCTCGCCCCGGGGCGGGCCGCGGTAGGCACGCAGCGCCGCCAGATCCAGCACGCGCACGCCGCCGTACTCGATGCGGATGAGCTGCTGGGCCTGCAGCGTGCGCAGCGCCTCGTTGACCCGCTGGCGCGACAGGCCGACCAGATAGCCCAGCTCCTGCTGGGTGATGCGCAGCATCTCGCCCACGCCCGGGTACAGCACCGGGTGGAACAGCGCCGCCAGGTTGCGCGCCACCCGCGAGTCCGGATCGTGGATCCGGTCGATCTCTCGCGCGGCGATGAACTGGCCCAGCCGCTCGTTGAGCTGATTCACGACGAAGCGGTTGAACGGCAGGCTGTGCGCCAGCAGCTCGTGAAAGACCTCGACCGGAATGCCGGCCACCACCGAGCGGCGCAGCGCCTCGATGTTGTAGCGGTAGGCCTCGCCCTTGAGCAGCGTGCCCTCGCCGAACCAGGCCCCGGGCGGCACGCCGGTGAAGGTCAGCGGCGCGCCGCCGTCGCAGGCATCGCTGCTCATCTTCAGCAGTCCGTCGACGACACCGAACCAGTAGACCGCCGGCCGGCCGGTGCGGCACAGCACCTCGCCGGGATCGGCCTGCACCACCCGCATCGCGCCGGCCGCCAGCCGTCGGTGCGAGGACGACAGCGTGCCGAGCCAGAGAATGCCCTCCAGCTCCGCAGCCGAGGGAAGGCGGGAGCGCTCGCGCAGCGTCATCAGGCTCATCGGGATGCCTCCAGATCGGGAAACTCCGCTTGGGAGAGTCCCTAGGATTGTCGTCAGGCTGACATCCTGGCGTCAAACCCGGACTTACCATGCCTCACGGACAACAAGACGGATCCGCCGCCCGGCACCGATCCGCACCCACCCCGACAACGAGGACGAGGAGACGCCACGGTGAGCTCGACCTTTCCGCGCCTGCTGCTGGAACACGCCCGGCAGCGCCCCGATGCAGACGCCATCCGGGAGAAGGAATACGGCATCTGGCAGACCCGCAGCTGGCACCGGCTGGCTGACGAGGTCGCCCGCATGGCCGCCGGCCTGGCCGCGGCCGGCCTGCAGCGTGGCCAGCATCTGGTGGTGGTCGGCGACAACCGGCCGCGGCTGACGATGGCCATGCTGGCCGCGCAGTGCCTGGGCGCCATTCCGGTGCCGCTCTACCAGGACGCGACCGGCGCCGAATATGTCTTCCCGCTGAACAACGCCGAGGTCGGCTTCGCGGTGGTCGAGGACCAGGAGCAGGTCGACAAGCTGCTCGAGGCCCGCGAGCAGTGCCCGCAGCTGGCGCGCATCTGGTACGACGATCCGCGCGGTCTGCGCAAGTACGACGAGCCCGGCCTGGCCTCGATCGACACGCTGCTGGCCGAGGGCGAGGCCTGGGCGGCGCGCCATGCGGGCTTCTTCGAGCGCGCGGTCGAGGGGGTGCTGCCCGAGGACGTCGCAGCGATGTTCTTCACCTCCGGCACCACCGGCAACCCGAAGGGCGTGGTGCACACCCACCGCTCGCTGATCGACCGCGCGCAGGCCGGCGCGAAGTTCGACCGCCTCACCGCCGCCGAGGAGGTGCTCGCCTACCTGCCACCGGCCTGGATCGGCCAGAACATCTTCAGCTACGCGCAGTGGCTGGCCTGTGGCTATGTCGTCAACTGCCCGGAGTCGGCCGCCACCGTCACGATCGACCTGAAGGAGATCGGCCCGACCTACTACTTCGCGCCACCGCGCGTCTTCGAGGGCCTGCTGACCAGCGTGACCATCCGCATGGAGGATGCCGGCACGCTGAAGAAGAGCCTGTTCAAGACCTTCATGGCGCACGCGCGCCGCGTCGGCCCGGACCTGATGGACGGCAAGCCGGTCGGCTTCATGGACCGGCTGAAGTACCGCCTGGGCGACCTGTGCATCTACGGCCCGCTGCGCAACACGCTGGGCTTCAGCCGGGTGCGCGTGGCCTACACCGCCGGCGAGGCGATCGGCCCGGACCTGTTCACCTTCTACCGCTCGATCGGCATCAACCTGAAGCAGCTCTACGGCTCGACCGAGACGGCCGTCTTCGTCTGCCTGCAGCCCGACCATGAGGCGCGCGCCGACACGGTGGGCGTGCCCTGCGACGGCGTCGAGATCCGCCTGGCCGAGTCCGGCGAGATCATGATCAAGTCGCCGGGCCTGCTGAAGGCGTACTACAAGAACCCCAAGGCCACCGAGGAAGTGCTGACCAAGGACGGCTGGTACCACAGCGGCGACGCCGGCTTCATCGATGCCACCGGCCACCTGAAGATCATCGACCGCGCCAAGGATGTCGGCCGCATCAAGGGCGGCGCGCATGACGGCGCGATGTTCGCGCCGAAGTACGTCGAGAACAAGCTGAAGTTCTATCCCTTCATCAAGGAGGCGGTGGCCTTCGGCGACGGCCGCGACCGGGTCTGCGCCTTCATCAACCTCGACATGGAGGCCGCGGGCAACTGGGCCGAGCGGCGCAACCTGCCCTATGCAGGCTACACCGACCTGGCCGGCAAGAAGGAGGTGCTGGAGCTGATGCGCGAGTGCGTCGAGAAGACCAACGCCGACCTGGCACAGGACGAGATGCTCGCCGGCAGCCAGATCCACCGCTTCCTGGTGCTGCACAAGGAGCTCGACGCCGACGACGGCGAGATGACCCGCACCCGCAAGGTCAAGCGCGGCGCCATCGCCGACAAGTACCGGGTGCTGATCGACGCGATGTACGGCGGCAGGCCCGAGCAGTTCATCGAGACGGCGGTCAAGTTCGAGGACGGCCGCAGCGGCAGCGTCTCGGCGACGCTGAAGATCATCGACGCGAAGACCTTCCCCGCAGTCCGGAGGGCAGCATGAGCAACGACGGCAACCGCAACGACCGCAGCGGCAAGGCGATCGGCGACGTCATCCTGGACGTGGCAAACATCTCCTTGCGCTTCGGCGGCGTCAAGGCGCTGACCGACATCAGCTTCAACGTGCGCGAGCACGAGATCCGCTCGATCATCGGACCGAACGGCGCGGGGAAAAGCTCGATGCTCAACTGCATCAACGGCGTCTACGCGCCGCAGGAGGGCAGGATCACCTTCCGCGGCCAGACCTTCGGTCACATGAACCGCCGGCAGGTCGCCGAGATGGGGCTGGCGCGCACCTTCCAGAACCTGGCGCTGTTCAAGGGCATGAGCGTGATCGACAACATCATGACCGGCCGCAACATGAAGATGAGGAGCAACCTCCTCCTTCAGGCGCTGCGCTGGGGCCCGGCCGAGCGCGAAGAGTCGGCGCACCGCGAGCACGTCGAGCACATCATCGACTTCCTGGAGATCCAGGCCTTCCGCAAGACGCCGGTCGGACGGCTGCCCTACGGCCTGCAGAAGCGCGTGGACCTGGGCCGCGCGCTGGCGATGGAGCCGCAGGTGCTGCTGCTCGACGAGCCGATGGCCGGCATGAACGTCGAGGAGAAGCAGGACATGTGCCGCTTCATCCTCGACGTCAACGAGGAGTTCGGCACCACGATCGTGCTGATCGAGCATGACATGGGCGTGGTGATGGACATCTCCGACCGCGTCGTCGTGCTCGACTACGGCAAGAAGATCGGCGACGGCACGCCCGACGAGGTGCGCAGCAACGAGGACGTCATCCGCGCGTACCTCGGCACCAGCCACTGAACCGCAGGGAGACACGCAACATGGGATTCTTCCTCGAGACCCTGATCGGCGGCCTGATGACGGGCATGCTGTATTCGCTGATCGCCCTCGGCTTCGTGCTGATCTTCAAGGCCTCTGGCGTCTTCAACTTCGCGCAAGGGGCGATGGTGCTGTTCGCGGCGCTGGCGATGGCGCGCTTCTCCGAATGGATCCCGGCCGGCCTGGGCATCGAGAACAAGACGCTGGGCAACATCCTGGCCTTCCTCGCCGCGATGGCGGTGATGGTCGGCGTGGCCTGGGTGATCGAGCGCTGGGTGCTGGGCAAGCTGGTCAACCAGGAGGGCATCACGCTCCTGATGGCCACCCTGGGCGTGACCTATTTTCTCGACGGCGCCGGCCAGACACTCTTCGGCTCGGACATCTACAAGATCGACGTCGGCCTGCCCAAGGACCCGATCTTCCTGCTGGAGAACGTCTTCCAGGGCGGCATCCTGGTGGGCCAGGAAGACTTGTACGCGGCGCTGATCGCCGCCGCCCTGGTGGCCGTCCTGGCCGCCTTCTTCCAGTACACCGCCACCGGCCGTGCGCTGCGCGCAGTGGCCGACGACCACCAGGCCGCGCAGTCCATCGGCATTCCGCTCAACCGCATCTGGGTCATCGTCTGGTCGGTGGCCGGGTTCGTCGCGCTGGTGGCCGGGATCATCTGGGGCAGCAAGCTGGGCGTGCAGTTCTCGCTGTCGCTGGTGGCGCTGAAGGCGCTGCCGGTGGTGATCCTGGGCGGCCTGACCTCGGTGCCGGGCGCCATCATCGGCGGACTGATCATCGGCGTGGGCGAGAAGCTCTCGGAGGTCTACATCGGCTCGATGGTGGGCGGCGGCATCGAGATCTGGTTCGCCTACGCGCTGGCGCTGATCTTCCTGCTGGTGCGCCCGCAGGGCCTGTTCGGCGAAAAGATCATCGATCGCGTCTGAGTCCGAATCCGAGTCTGAGGAGACACCCCCATGCTTTACCGTGAGAACGGCCAGTTCAAGACCAGCTACGTCTCGGACCAGCAGATCTTCCCGATCACGCAGGACCGACTGGGCGTGCTGCTGCTCGTCGCCTTCGCGGCGGTGGTGGTGCCGATGCTGGCCTCGGAATACATCTTCCGCGCCATCCTGATCCCCTTCCTGATCCTGTCGCTGGCCGCCCTCGGGCTCAACATCCTGGTCGGCTACTGCGGCCAGATCTCGCTGGGCACCGGCGGCTTCATGGCGGTCGGCGCGTATGCGGCCTACAACTTCTTCGTCCGCATCGACGGCATGCCGGTGATCGCCGCGCTGCTGCTGGGCGGGTTGTGCGCGACGGTGGTGGGCGTGCTGTTCGGCATTCCGTCGCTGCGCATCAAGGGCCTCTATCTGGCGGTGGCGACGCTGGCGGCGCAGTTCTTCATCGACTGGAGCTTCCTGCGCATCAAGTGGTTCACCAACGACTCGGCCTCGGGCTCGGTCAGCGTCTCCGGCCTGCAGGTGCTGGGCCTGCCGATCGACACGCCGATGGCGAAATACCTGTTCTGCCTGGCGTTCCTGTGCGTGTTCGGGCTGATGGCCAAGAACCTGGTGCGCGGCAATGTCGGGCGCGAGTGGATGGCCATGCGCGACATGGATGTGGCCGCCTCGGTGATCGGCATCCGTCCGGTGCAGGCCAAGCTCAGCGCCTTCGCCGTGTCGAGCTTCATCGTCGGGGTGGCCGGCGGCCTGTGGGGCTTCGTGCATCTGGGCTCGTGGGAGCCGGCGGCCTTCTCGATCGACCGCTCCTTCCAGCTGCTGTTCATGGTCATCATCGGCGGCCTGGGCTCGATCATGGGCAGCTTCTTCGGCGCGGCCTTCATCGTCATCCTGCCGATCCTGCTCAACCAGATCCCGGCCTGGCTGGGCGTGCCGATCTCCACCGCGACCGCCTCGCACCTGGAATACATGATCTTCGGCGCGCTGATCGTCTTCTTCCTGATCGTCGAGCCGCACGGCCTGGCCCGGCTGTGGTCGATCGCCAAGGAGAAGCTGCGCCTGTGGCCGTTCCCGCACTGAATCGCGTCCGTCCTGTCCCCCGTCCCACCGCGTGTTCCCCCACTCCTGCTGACCCGGAGGTTCCCATGAAGCTGAAGTCGCTCGCCCTCGCCGCCTCGATCGTCGCTGCCGTCGCCGGCGCGACCACCGCCCCGGCCGCCTTCGCGCAGGCCAAGGAGCAGTTCTTCCCGGTGCTGGTCTACCGCACCGGCCCGTACGCGCCCAACGGCGTGCCCTTCGCCAACGGCTATGTGG
>JBJOPV010000213.1:0-6626 GCA_046050625.1 Pseudomonadota bacterium | reverse complement strand
GAGCCAGAAGCCTGAGAACACACGCACCATGCAAGCCTTCACCGTTCACAAGGGCCTGGTGGCCCCGATGGATCGCGACAACGTCGACACCGACGCGATCATCCCCAAGCAGTTCCTGAAGTCGATCCAGCGCAGCGGCTTCGGCCCGAACCTGTTCGACGAGTGGCGCTATCTTGACCAGCCGGGCCAGCCCGGCGTGCCCGAGTCGGCCCGCCAGCCCAACCCCGACTTCGTGCTGAACCAGCCGCGCTATGCGGGTGCGTCGGTGCTGCTGGCGCGCAAGAACTTCGGCTGCGGCTCCAGCCGCGAGCACGCGCCGTGGGCGCTGGAGCAGTACGGCTTCCGCGCCATCATCGCGCCGAGCTTCGCCGACATCTTCTTCAGCAACTGCTTCAAGAACGGCCTGCTGCCGATCGCGCTGCCGGAATCGGTGGTCGCGCAGCTCTTCGACGAGGTCTTCGCCTTCCCCGGCTACCAGCTGACGGTCGACCTGCCGCGCCAGGTCATCGTCAAGCCGGACGGCGCCGAGATTGCCTTCGACGTGCAGCCCTTCCGCAAGTACTGCCTGGTCAACGGCTTCGACGACATCGGCCTGACGCTGCGCCAGAAGGACAAGATCCAGTCCTTCGAGGCCGAGCGTCTGGCCCGCATGCCCTGGCTGGCGCATCGCCAGGTCGGCTGAGCGTCCGCGCCTTCCCGCCGCTCCCTGTTTCCAGATCCAAGATTCCGAGATTCGACATGACCCACAAGATTGCAGTCCTGCCCGGTGACGGCATCGGCACCGAGATCGTCGCCGAGGCCGTCAAGGTCCTGAACGTGCTCGAGCTGCCGCTCGAGATGGAGAGCGCGCCGGTGGGCGGCGCCGCCTATGAGATTGCCGGCCATCCGCTGCCCGAGGCGACGCTGAAGCTGGCCCAGGATTCTGATGCCATCCTGTTCGGCGCCGTCGGCGACTGGAAGTACGACACGCTCGAGCGCCGCCTGCGCCCCGAGCAGGCCATCCTGGGCCTGCGCAAGGCGCTGGGCCTGTTCGCCAACTTCCGCCCGGCCATCTGCTACGAGCAGCTCGTCGGCGCCTCGAGCCTGAAGCCCGAGCTGATCGCGGGCCTGGACATCCTGATCATCCGCGAGCTCACCGGCGACATCTACTTCGGCCAGCCGCGCGGCCGCCGCGTGGCCGTCGACGGCCACTTCCCCGGCGCCGAGGAAGCCTTCGACACGATGCGCTACAGCCGCCCGGAGATCGAGCACATCGCGCACGTCGCCTTCCAGGCCGCGCGCAAGCGCTCGAAGAAGGTCACTTCGGTGGACAAGGCCAACGTGCTGGAGACCTTCCAGTTCTGGAAGGATGTCGTGACCGAGGTGCACAAGGAGTACCCGGACGTGGCCCTGGAGCACATGTACGTGGACAACGCCGCGATGCAGCTGGTCAAGGCGCCGAAGAAGTTCGACGTGCTGTTCACCGGCAACATGTTCGGCGACATCCTGTCGGACGAGGCGGCGATGCTGACCGGCTCGATCGGCATGCTGCCCTCGGCGTCGCTCAATGCCAACGGTCAGGGCCTGTACGAGCCCAGCCATGGCAGCGCGCCTGACATCGCCGGCCAGGGCGTGGCCAATCCTCTGGCTACAATCCTGTCCGCTGCCATGATGCTTCGTTTCTCCCTCAACCAGCCTGAAGCGGCCGACCGGATCGAGTCGGCTGTGCGTGCCGTCCTGGCCGCAGGCCTGCGCACGCCCGACATCTGGTCGGAGGGAACGACGCGGGTGGGCACGCGCGAGATGGGTGACGCCGTGGTCGCGGCGATCACCGGCAAAGGCATTACCAAGAGCTGATCAGCTCCGCCTCGTCTCGCCTGTCCCTCCCTCAACCCCGGCGAAGCGAGCCGGGGAGGGTCGGGACACCACTCGTCAAACGGCGCCAGGAAAGCGCCACGGAAAGGCAAGAAAATGAAACTCGTCGGATTGGTCGGATGGCGCGGCATGGTCGGCTCCGTCCTGATGGATCGCATGCAGGCCGAGGGCGACTTCGGCCTGATCGAGCCGCTGTTCTTCTCGACCTCGAACGCCGGCGGCGCCGCGCCGTCGATGGCCAGGAACGAGACGAAGCTGCAGGACGCCTACGACATCGAGGCCCTGAAGCGCTGCGAGATCATCATCACCGCGCAGGGCGGCGACTACACCACCGAGGTGTTCCCGAAGCTGCGCGCGGCCGGCTGGAACGGCCACTGGATCGACGCGGCGTCCACGCTGCGCATGAAGGACGACGCGGTCATCATCCTCGACCCGGTCAACATGCCGGTGATCAAGGACGCACTGGCCAAAGGCGGCAAGAACTGGGTCGGCGGCAACTGCACGGTGAGCTGCATGCTGATGGGCGTGGGCGCGCTCTACAAGGCCGGTCTGGTCGAGTGGATGAGCACCCAGACCTACCAGGCGGCCTCCGGCGGCGGTGCGCAGCACATGCGCGAGCTGCTGACGCAGTACGGCACGCTGAACGCCGAGGTGCGCGCGCTGCTGGACGACCCGAAGAGCGCCATCCTCGAGATCGATCGCCAGATCATCGCCAAGCAGCGCGCGCTGACCGCTGCCGAGACGGCCAACTTCGGCGTGCCGCTGGGCGGCTCGCTGATCCCGTGGATCGACAAGGATCTCGGCAATGGCATGTCCAAGGAAGAGTGGAAGGGCATGGCCGAGACCAACAAGATCCTGGGTCTGGGCGAGGGCTTCGGCTCGGCGCCGATTCCGGTGGACGGTTTCTGCGTGCGCATTGGTGCCATGCGCTGCCACTCGCAGGCCCTGACCTTCAAGCTGAAGAAGGACGTGCCGACCGCGGACATCGAGGCGATGATCGCCGCCGACAACGAATGGGTGAAGGTGGTGCCGAACACCCGCGAGGCCACGATCAAGGATCTGACCCCGGTCGCCACCACCGGCACGCTGACCATTCCGGTCGGCCGCATCCGCAAGCTGGCGATGGGCCCCGAGTACGTCGGCGCCTTCACCATCGGCGACCAGCTGCTGTGGGGCGCCGCCGAGCCGCTGCGCCGCATGCTGCGCATCCTGCTCGACGCCTGATCCCGGGCTGATCGAGGATCCGCTTTGCTGATCCGCAAAATGTGTGGATGTCCGTTGCCCTCGGGCAACGGGCTCGCACAGGAGCAATTGCACGTCAAGCGATCGTGCGAGAAGCTCCGAATGTCAGGCAGAACATGAGCTTGTCTTTGTATCTGCTTGATGTTATTGTATTTTCGGATATTTGAGCGGGCAAAGCCCGTATTGACTGGTGCGAAAGACGGAGAAGATCCGGGGTTCGCAGCTTGGGAGACGCCTTGAAAACCGAGACGAAGCGCACCGGGCGTTTGGCTCTGAAACAGATCGCGGCCGCCGCCGCCATGATGGCCATCATCGGCACGATGACGCCAGCTTCGGCGCTCAGCCTCGGACGGCTCAGCGTCCAGTCCGCATTGGGCGAGACCCTGAAGGCCGACATCGATGTCACCAGCCTGACGCCTGACGAGGCCGCCAACCTGCGGGTGAAGGTTGCGCCGCCGGATGCCTATCGCATCGCTGGCGTCGACTACAACCCGGTGCTGCCGTCGACCTCGGTCACGCTGCAGCGTCGAGCCGATGGCACGCCCTTCCTGCGCATCACCAGTGATCGGCCGGTCCAGGAGCCGTTCGTCGATGTGATTCTCGAACTGTCGTGGTCGAGCGGCCGGCTGCTGCGCGAGTACACGCTGCTGTTCGATCCGCCGTCGACCGCGAAGGCGCCGGCCCCGACCACACCTCCGGTGACCGCCGCCGCGCCGGCGCCTGCACGCCCATCGCGCATCGAGCCGACTCCCGCTTCCGCTCCGCCTGTCGCCGAAGCGGTCTCTCGGGCGGAATCGCGTCGTGCTGCAGCGGCTTCTGCGGCTGCTGAAGCCGCCCCCAAGGCGGCCAATCGTCGTGCAGCGGCGCCCGCGCCGGTCACTTCGAGCGATGCTGTCCAGTCGACTGGGGGCAGTCAGTACACCGTGCGCCCTGGGGACACGCTGTCGGGTGTCGCCACCAAGCTGCTGGTGTCCGGCGTTTCGCTCGATCAGATGCTGGTGGGCCTGTACCAGGGCAACAGCCCAGCCTTTGCCGGCAACAACATGAACCGCCTGCGCGCTGGTGCGGTGCTGAACGTGCCAAGCCAAGACAAGCTGGTCAGCATCGACGAGCGTCAGGCCCGTCGCACGATCCAGGCGCAAAGCGCCAACTTCAACGCCTATCGGCAGCGTCTGGCCTCGGCCGTGCCGGAGCAGACCCGCGCGTCGGAGTCCTCGCGCAAGGCCAGCGGTGAAGTCAAGGCCGGTGTCGAAGTCCGCACCGGTACTGAAAATCAGCCGAAGGACGCGCTGAAGCTCGACTCGAAGCCCCTGGGCAAGTCGCAGGCCGCGTCCGCAGTCGACGAGAAAGCGATCAGCGCCCGGGCCCGCCAGGAGGCCGAAACCCGCCGTGCCGAGGTGGAGCGCAATCGCATCGAGCTTGAAAAGATGCTGGCGGCGTCCGGCGTCAAGCAGGGTGCCTCCAGCGCGCCCGGGGCCGTGCTGCCCGCGCCGGTCGTGAGCGCTTCTGCGCCGGTCGCCAAGGCGTCCGAGGCGATCGCTGCGGTCACTGCGCCGCCGCAGGCGGCCTCCGAGCTGTTGATCGCGCCGCCGCCGGCCTCCGCGCCTGCCGTGGCCGCCAGCGTGCCCGAGGCACCGCCGGTCGCCGCCTCGCGTCCGCCGCTGCCGATGGATCCGGTCACTGCCGAAGAGCCTTCGCTGCTGGATTCTCTGTCCGAGAATCCGCTGCTGCTGCCGGGAGCCGGCCTGATCCTGGCGATCCTGGCAGGCCTGGGCTACTACCGCCTGCGCGGTCGTGGCAAGGACGAGGCCGGCGTCACTTCCTTCCTCGAGAGCCGGATGCAGCCGGACTCCTTCTTCGGCGCCAGTGGTGGCCAGCGGGTCGACACCCGTGACGCGGCCGCCTCCGGCTCGCCGTCGTCGATGAGCTATTCGCTGAGCCAGATCGATGCGATCGGCGATGTCGACCCGGTCGCGGAGGCCGATGTCTATCTGGCCTACGGTCGCGACCTGCAGGCCGAGGAGATCCTGAAGGAGGCGATGCGCGCCAATCCGGAGCGTCTGGCCATCCGCACCAAGCTGCTTGAGGTCTATGCCAAGCGCCGTGACACCAAGGGCTACGAGATGCTCGCCGGCGAGCTCTACGGCCTGACGAGCGGTCAGGGCGAAGACTGGCTGCGTGCCCAGGAACTCGGCCGCTCGATCGACCCCGAGAATCCGCTGTACGAGCCGGGCGGTCAACCGGGGGCCGATCTGATCGGCAACCTGCCGCGCGAGCCGCTCGGCGCCAGCACGATGCCGCAGTCGGTGGTGCCTTCGCCGTCGCGCTTCGGCTCGGCCGTTGGTCTGGGGGCGGCAGGCGCAGCGGCGGCGGCTTCGGTCCCTGATCTCGATCTGGATGCGATCGTCGATACGCCACCGCCGTCCTACGCTGCATCTCGCGCAGCGGCGCCGGCCGTCGACGAGGTCGACCTCGACATCTCGCTGCCGGCACCGATGGATGACCTGCCTTCGGTGACGGGGGGCTATGTCAGCGCCGCCGACGCCAGCTTCGTCGACAGCCGCCAGCCCGACGCGGGCCCGGACTCGGGCAGCGGCATGATCGACTTCGAGCTGCACGATCTGCCCGACATTTCCGAGCCGACCCTGTCGGCAGCCGCTGCGACCGGTGCTTCTAAGGTCGACTTCGACGGCCTGTCGCTCGACTTCGACCTGAACCCGACGCAGTCGCCGGCGCCGGACTCGATCGTCGACGAGTATCCGGTGCTGCTCGACGGCACCGAGGACGACGGTGATCCGCTCGCCCGCAAGGTCGACCTCGCCAAGGAGTTCCTCGACTTCGGCGACAAGGAGTCGGCTCGCGACATGCTGCAGGACGTCATCGAGAAGACCGACAGCGCCGAGCTGAAGGCGCGCGCGCAGTCGATGCTCGACGGTCTGGCGTGATCCCCCGGTTCTTGTCCGCCTCCTTTCCCGTGCAGGGAACGACGCCTTGCGCATCGCGCTAGGCGTCACCTACCGTGGCAGCGCCTATCACGGCTGGCAGAGCCAGCCCGGCGGCGCCACGGTCCAGGACCACCTGGAGTCGGCGCTGTCGCAGTTCGCGGCCGCGCCGATCCACACCGTCTGCGCCGGTCGCACCGACACCGGGGTGCACGGCCTGAACCAGGTGGTGCATTTCGACACCGACCGGGTCCGCGAATCCTTCTCTTGGCTGCGTGGCACCAACCGCTACCTGCCGCCCGACATCGCAGTGCAGTGGTGCCGTGTCGTTCCCGACGACTTCCATGCGCGCAACCATGCACGTGGGCGGCGCTATGCCTACATCCTGCTCGAGTCGCCGATGCGGCCGTCGATCGATGCCGGCTCGGTGGGCTGGTCCTTTCGCCGGCTTGACGGCGAGACGATGCGCGAGGCTGCGGCGCACCTGATCGGCGAGCACGACTTTTCGGCCTTCCGGTCCTCGGAATGCCAGGCGGCCTCGCCGGTCAAGCTGATGCGCGAGATCGGCGTGCGACGCTGCGGCGCCTA
>JBJOPV010000212.1:0-6630 GCA_046050625.1 Pseudomonadota bacterium | reverse complement strand
GAGCCGCCGACGATGTTGGGCATCAGCGTGCGGTGGGTGTGCATGCAGCCCTTGGGCAGGCCGGTGGTGCCGGAGGTGTAGGGCAGCAGCACCAGGTCGTCGGGCCGGGCGAGGTGCGGGCCCGGCGTCAGACCGGCGGCCAGCGCATCGGCCCAGCGGGTGGCGCCCTCGGGCAGCGGCAGCCGGGCCTGCAGCAGCGCCTGCATCGCCGGCGGCACGGCCAGGTCCGGATCGATCTGGCGCTCCGGGCCGAGCACGTCGCCCCAATCGGTCACCAGCAGCGCGCGCAGGCGCTGCGCCTCGGGCAGACGCGCGTCGGCCTGCGTCACCGCTTCGGCCAGCTCGGCCGCGCAGATGACCACCTTCGTGTCCGGATCGGTGATGTAGTGGCCGAACTCATCGGCACGGTTCATCGGGTTGACCGGCACCACCACCGCGTCGGCGCGCACCACCGCGTACAGCGCGACGACGAACTGCGGGCAGTTCTGCATGAACAGCGCCACCCGGTCGCCGCGGCCCACGCCCTGCGCCTGCAGCCAGCCGGCCAGCGCCTCGGCCTGGCGCCGCACTTCGTGCCAGCGCCAGTCGTGGCCCAGACAGCTCCAGGCCGGCTTGTCCGGCCAGCGCTGCGCGGCCACCTCGAGGTTGAACCACAGCGTGGTGTCGGGCACCGCCAGCTCGCGCGGCAGGCGTGCGGGCCAGTGCTTCAGGTGCGGACGGTCGGCGGGAATCGGCATCGTGAACCTCGCGCTCGGTCGGGTCGTTCCAGGGGGAGCAGGCCTGCAGCGTAGGCGCGGGCGCGGGCTGCGAGCATCGGGGCGTCCCGGAGGCGCTGTCGCGACCGGGACAGGGGCATCCCCGCCTAGAATCCGCGGCTGCAATCCCGCATCGATTTCTCCTTGCTGCCCGCCATCCGGCGGCTTTCACGATGAGCATCACCGCACAGCTCGACGGCGTCGCCGTCTCGACCCAGGCCAATGTCTACTTCGACGGCCGCTGCGTCTCCCACGCCGTGACCTTCGCCGACGGCACCCGCAAGAGCGTCGGCGTCATCCTGCCGGCGCAGCTGACGTTCGGCACCGGCGCGCCGGAAATCATGGAGACGGTGGCCGGCTCGTGCAGCGTGCTGCTGCCCGGCACGAGCGCGTGGCAGACTTTCGGCCCCGGCGAGAAGTTCAGCGTGCCGGGCAACGCCCGCTTCGAGATCCGTGTCGAAGGCGAGCCCTACCACTACATCTGCCACTTCGGTTGATCGTCTTGCGGCCGGTCGACCCCGTGTCATCGGCGCGTGATCTCTGAGGGTTGCTCGGGCATCATGCGCGCCGCACGTGCGTGTCGTGCGATTGCCCTGGAGAGCCTCATCATGATGCCTCGTCGTCGTCTGCTGGCTGCGGCGGCCATCACCGCGCTGCCCCTGCTGTCGGGCCCTGTCCGCGCCGCGTTGCCGGTGCCCAAGGGCCGGGTCGTGCTGACGATCTCCGGTCGCATCGGCCTGCGCAATGCCGGCGAAACCGCCCGGTTCGACATGGACATGCTGGCGGCGATGCCCCAGCACAGCTTCTCGACCAAGACGCCCTGGTACCCGACGGCGCGCAAGTTCACCGGGCCGCTGCTTCGCGATGTGCTGGCCGCGGCCGGCGCCCACGGACGCACGCTGCGCGCGATCGCGCTCAACGACTACAGGGTCGAGCTGCCGGTCGAGGACGCCTCGCGCTATTCCGTGCTGCTGGCCCGGCTGCTCGACGACAAGCCGATGTCGGTGCGCGAGAAGGGCCCGCTGTTCATCATCTATCCCTTCGACGCCGACGAGACGCTGCGCAGCGAGCGCTACTACAGCCGCTCGGCCTGGCAGCTGAAGGTGATCGAGGTCGAGTGAGCGTGGCCACCAGCGCTTCGGCGCCGGCCTCGCCCGGCTCGCGGCGGGTCGGTCGCCTGCTGGCGGTCATGGCGCTGCTGCTGGCACTGGTCTTCGGGGGCATTGCCTGGCTGCAGGCGCAGTCGCTGCGCCTGCTCAGCGCCAATGTCGTCTATCAGGGCGACAACATCGTCTGGAGCTTCTTCCAGCTCGAGGCCGAATACCTGCGTCTGGGCCAGCAGCTGCGTGACTTCGCACGCGATGGCGCCACCCTGCCGCCGCCGCAGCGCGCCCTGGCCGAGGCCGATCTGCGCGAGCGCTACGACATCTTCGTCAGCCGCATCAGCCTGGTCGATCCGCAGCGCACCCGCGAGGTCATGCCCGACCTGCCTGAGCACCACCGGGTGATGGGTCGGCTGCACGGCATGGTCGAGCGGGTCGACACCGTGCTGGGTCCGGAGGCGCCTCAGCCGCTGGACCCGGCCGCGTTGAAGGCGGTGATCGCCGACTACGAGGCGCTGGCGCCGGCGGTGCGCGATCTGTCGCTGCTGTCGAACCAGGCGGTCGGTGCGGGCATCGTCAGCCGCAACGAGGGCGTGCGCCAGCAGAACCGCATCGGCATCGCGCTGACCCTGTTCCAGTGTCTGCTGATCCTGCTGTTCGCCGGCATCGTCGTGCGGCAGATGCGTGCGCTGGAGCGCCGCCGCGAGGCGCTGCAGCAGCTCGCCACCCGGCTGGAGGAGGCCAAGACCGAGGCGGAGCAGGCCAACCGGGCCAAGAGTGCCTTCCTGGCCAACATGAGCCACGAGCTGCGCACGCCCTTCAACGGCCTGCTGGGCATGATGTCGCTGCTCGACCGCTCCGCGCTCGATGCGCAGCAGCGCGAGCATCTGCAGATTGCGCGCCAGTCCGGCGAGCACCTGCTGGCCATCCTCAACGATGTGCTGGACCTGTCCAAGCTGGAGTCGGGCCGGCTCGAGCTGTCGCCCCATCCGGTCGAGCTGTCGCGCCTGCTGGCGGAGATCGAGGCCCTGATGCGCCCGCAGGCGCGCGCCAAGGGGCTGCAGTTCGAGACGGTGCTCGATCCGGCGCTGCCCCAGCGGGTCGAGGTCGACGGCAAGCGGCTCAAGCAGGTGGTCTTCAATCTGGTCGGCAATGCGATCAAGTTCACCGATCGGGGTCAGGTGCGGCTGCTGATCGATGCGCTGCCGCCCGCCGCGCCTGACGGCATGGCGCTGACGCGGCTGCGCATCATCGACACCGGCATCGGCATGGACGAGGCCACGCTGGGGCGGCTGTTCCAGCGCTTCAGCCAGGGTGACGACAGCATCAGCCGGCGCTTCGGCGGCACCGGTCTGGGGCTGGAGATCTCGCGCGAGCTGGTGCGCATGATGGGGGGCGACATCCGGGTCGAGAGCCAGCCCGGGCAGGGCAGCGCCTTCAGCGTGCTGTTGCCGCTGGTGCGGCTCGCGTCTGCGCCTGCCGACGCCGGTCCGCCGGCTCTGGAGGTCGGGGCGGGCGCACCGGCGTCGGGCGATGCGGCCGCGGCCGGCTCGGAGGGCGGATCGGGGGCGCTGGAGGTGCTGGTGGCCGACGATCATCCGGTCAACCGCAAGTACATGCAGGTGCTGCTGGAACGGCTCGGGCACCGGGTCAGCCTGGCGCGTGATGGCCGTGAAGCGCTCGAGCAGGTGCGCCAGCGTGAGGCCTCGCCCTTCGACCTGGTGCTGATGGATCTCCACATGCCGAACATGGATGGGCTGGCCTCGACCCAGGCCATCCGTCAGCTGCCCCGACCCGCTGGTGCCACCCGCATCATCGCGCTGACGGCGGATGCCTTCGCCGAGTCCCGGGCGCGCGCGCATGCGGCCGGCATGGACGATTTTCTGGCCAAACCGACCCAGGTCCACGATGTCGAGGACATGCTGCGGCGCCACTTCGGCACCCGTTCGGTGGGCCGTGCGTCCGGGGTGGTGGTGCGTGCGCCGCTGGTGTCCGCCGCTGCCGAGGCACGACCCGCACCGAAGTCGAGACCCCGGCGGGGCGACGCCGGCCGCATCCTGGATCTGGCGCTGATCACCGACACCTGCGCGATGCTGGGTGTCGAGCGGTTGCGCTCGCTGCTGCAGTCCTTCTTTGCTGATGAGAGCCGCACGCTGGCCGATCTGCTTGACCGGGTCGAGCGCGAGGAACTCGAGGGCCTGAGCGCTTCAGCGCATCGGGTCAAGGGCACGGCCGCAACGCTGGGACTGCGTCAGCTGGCCGAATCGGCCCGCCAGCTCGAAGAGCACGGCCTGCCGGCCGAGGCGGCACAGCGTCAGGAGCTGGCGCGACTGCTGCGCCAGCAAATCGAGCAGGCGCACGAGACGTGCAGCAAGCTGGGCTGGGTCGCGTCGCGTTGAGCGAGAGCGACAGGAAGGGCGGTCTCAGGCGGCCGCAGCGCTGGGCTGGCGGGCGGTGCCGGCTGTGCTGGAGGCGTCAGGCGTCGCCTGCGGGGTGATGCCGCCGTCCGTGCGTGTGGCCGTCCAGCGTTCGACGCCGCCGCGGCGGAAGGTCACGACGATCTGGTTGCCGTAGCTGTCGCGCCACATCCAGTCGCCGTGGGTGCCCTGGATCCGCTGGCCCAGGCTGTGGGTGATCGACAGCACGTTCGCCATGCTCATGCCATGACCGAGCTTCGACTGCAGCGTGACCACGCTGTCGACCATGCCTTTGGGACGGTCGGCGACGTTGCGCATCTGGCGGGTGGCGCGGTTGAACTGCAGCACCATCCAGAAGCCGATCACCGTGATGGCCAGCACCACGCCCTGCCAGCCGAGCATCGTCCAGCCCGCGATCAGGGCCGCCGCCACCAGGGTTGCGTTCAGCAAGCGTTGATTGGAAACTTTCATGTACCAGATCTTATCGCTGGAGGAAGGGGCCGCTTCCTGGTCGGGATCCGGTCGATCGACCTGCCCCGCGAATCGGGGGGGAAGGCGCTGACAGGAGGCGGAACAACTGGAAAGTGTAGTAGCAGCGGTCCTGCAGCGAGCCTTGTGAAACAACTGGTAATGTTGATAAGAATCCAGCAACCCTGGTCGTGTCAGTCCAGGCTGCGCAGCACCTCGATGGCCTGCTCGATGCGATCGACCGGGTGCACCGTCAAGCCCTCGATGGCCTTCTTCGGCGCATTGGCGCGCGGCACCAGCGCGACCGAGAAGCCGAGCTTGGCGGCCTCGCGCAGCCGGTCCTGGCCGCGCGGGGCCGGACGCACCTCGCCGGCCAGACCGACCTCGCCGAAGGCGATGAAGCCTTTGGGCAGCGCCCGCCCGCGCAGGGAGCTCTGGATCGCCAGCAGCACCGCCAGGTCGGCCGCCGGCTCGCCGATGCGCACCCCGCCGACCGCGTTGACGAACACGTCCTGATCGGCGCATGACACCCCGGCGTGGCGGTGCAGCACCGCCAGCAGCATCGCCAGCCGATCGCGGTCCAGGCCGACGCTGAGCCGGCGCGGGCTCGGGCCGCCCGCATCGACCAGCGCCTGGATCTCCACCAGCATCGGCCGCGTGCCCTCCAGCGTCACCAGCACGCAGGCGCCGGGCACCGGCTCGCCCTGGGTCGAGAGGAAGATCGCGCTCGGGTTGGTCACGCCCTTGAGGCCCTTGTCGGTCATCGCGAACACGCCGATCTCGTTGACCGCGCCGAAGCGGTTCTTGATCGCACGCACCAGCCGGAAGCTCGAATGCGTGTCGCCCTCGAAATAGAGCACCGTGTCGACGATGTGCTCGAGCACGCGCGGGCCGGCCAGCGCGCCTTCCTTCGTGACATGGCCGACCAGCACGATGGTGCAGCCGCTCGACTTGGCCACGCGGGTGAGCTGCGCGGCGCACTCGCGCACCTGCGCCACCGACCCCGGCGCCGAGCTGAGCTGCTCGGAGAACAGCGTCTGGATCGAGTCGATGACGCAGAAGGCGGGCTGCTCGGCCGCCAGCGTGGCCAGGATGCGCTCCAGGCCGATCTCGGCCAGCAGGCGCAGCTGCAGCCCCTCCAGCCCGAGGCGGCGTGCGCGCAGCGCCACCTGCGCGCCCGACTCCTCGCCGGTGACGTACAGGACGTTCATCTGCCGCGACAGCGCCTCGGCCGCCTGCAGCAGCAGCGTGCTCTTGCCGATGCCGGGGTCGCCGCCGATCAGCACCACGCCGCCCTCGACGATGCCCCCGCCCAGCACCCGGTCGAGCTCCTCCAGCCCGGTGGGCGTGCGCGCGACCTCGGCGGCCTCGATGTCGGCCAGCGTGGCCACGGGCTGGCTTTTCGCCAGCGCCTGGAATCGGGTGTTGCGCCCGGCCGGGCCGGCGGCGGCCGCGGGCTCCGTGACGGTCTCGTCCAGGGTGTTCCACGCATTGCAGTGCGGGCATTTGCCCAGCCATTTCGGGCTGGTGCCGCCGCAGTCGCGGCAGGTGTAGAGTGTCTTGTCGCGGGCCATGGCGCGATTGTCGCCGCGCCGCCTGCACCGCCGCCGTGCTACAAAGCTGCGATGGAATTCTCGACCTGGATCACCTTCTTCGCGGCCTGCTGGGCCATCAGCCTGTCTCCCGGACCCGGCGCGGTGGCGTCGATGAGTGCCGGCATGAGTCACGGATTCTGGCGCGGCTACGCCATCGTCATCGGCCTGGTGCTGGGCATCTGGACCCAGGTGCTGGTCGTCTCGGTCGGCCTGGGCGCGCTGATGGCGACCTCGGCCTGGGCCTTCTCGATGCTGAAATGGCTGGGCGTGGCCTATCTGGTCTGGCTGGGCA
>JBJOPV010000211.1:0-6685 GCA_046050625.1 Pseudomonadota bacterium | reverse complement strand
GTCATCAACGGGCTGACCAACGAGTTCCACCCGTGCCAGATCATGGCCGACCTGTTCACCTACCTGGAGCACCGCGCGCCGGTCGGGGCCAGCGGCTATGACCTCGGCTGCCTCAAGGGCAAGGTGGTGGCCTGGGTGGGCGACGGCAACAACATGGCCAACACCTGGCTGCAGGCGGCCGAGACGCTCGGCTTCACGGTGCATGTCAGCACGCCCAGCGGCTACGAGGTCGATCCGAAGGTCGCCGGCATCCGCTCGGGCGAC
The DNA here is from genome assembly GCA_046050625.1 of Pseudomonadota bacterium. Lineage (GTDB taxonomy): Bacteria > Pseudomonadota > Gammaproteobacteria > Burkholderiales > Burkholderiaceae_C > Sphaerotilus. The sequence goes on along the minus strand of JBJOPV010000211.1, from coordinate 6,421 downwards.
TGCTACAAGGTCTTCGCCGACCCGCGCGAGGCCTGCCGTGGCGCCGATCTGGTCACGACCGACGTCTGGACCAGCATGGGCTACGAGGCCGAGAACGAGGCCCGCAAGGCGGCCTTTGCCGACTGGCGCGTCGATGCCGAGATGATGGCCGTGGCCCGGCCGGACGCGCTCTTCATGCACTGCCTGCCCGCGCACCGCGGCGAGGAGGTCACCGCCGAGGTGATCGACGGCCCGCAGTCGGTGGTCTGGGACGAGGCGGAGAACCGCATGCATGTCCAGAAGGCGCTGATGGAGTACCTGCTGCTGGGCCGCATCGGCTGACGCTGGAGCAGGCCGCGCCTGTCCGGCCGGCTCAGGCCGAGGACGAGCCGAACAGGCGCCGCAGGTCCATGCCGTCGGCGCCCGGCGCGAAGCCATGGCGCACCATGGCCGCCTCGACATCGAGCAGCATTTCGCCAGCGGTCGCCGGGCCGAACTCGTCGACGCAGCGCTTCTCGAGCTCGCCGCGCAGCAGCAGCAGGCCGCGCAGTTCGGTGCGTGCGTCCGCCTCATGGCGTGCGCTGTGGCTGTCGCGGTCGTTCGGGCGAGGCACGGGCGCCAGCATCCGGGCCAGCTGGGTCTCGTCGTCGAGCGACACGCCCAGCATCAGGGCCAGCCGGGCGATGCGCAGGTTCAGCTCCTCGCAGAGCTTCTCGATCTGGGCGACCCAGAGAGCGTCGGGACGGTTCTGCAGCTTGGGGGACATGATGGCGGGCACGGGGCGGCTGAAGTCGATGACCCGGTCATCATAGGCGGCAGGCCGATCATTTGCTGCGATGCAGCATGGATTCTGACCGTCCGGGTTCAGGTCGCCGACGCGGCGCCAGGCAGGGCCCTCGCCGCGCCGCGTGCCGCGCCCGAGAGGCGGCCGCCGCCGAGCTCCTCGGCCTTCAGGCCGCGATTGATGTCCAGGCCGGTGAGCTGCCAGTCGCGCACCGGCAAGTGCGGCACCGGCCGGCGCATGCGTTCGTGGAAGCGGGTCGGCCATTCGATGCCCTGGATGTTCTGGAAGTCGCGGGTGTCCAGCTCGATGAGCGTGCCCCGGGCCGAGGCCAGGCCGTCGAGCGTGAAGCGCACTCGGCGCATCAGCCGGGTGCGTCGGTCGATGCACAGCACCAGCTGGTCCACTGGCGACAGGCCCAGCCCTGGGTTCAGTCGCACCATCAGCCGCTCGCAGGCGTGCTCGCCGACCTGCTCCAGGCCGGCCAGACGCAGCGTATGCGCGCCGTCCACCAGCGCCAGCGGGCCGAGCAGGCCCAGCCGGCTGCTGTCGGCCGCCAGCGCGCTGGCCTGCAGCAGCGTGGCATCGCGGGTGGCCAGGCCGTTGTAGGTCACCTCGACGCTGCCGGTGTCGCGTTCGCCGCTGCCCTGGCGACGCAGCACATGCTTGTGGCCGCCAGGCCCGGTGTGGACCTGAGCGATCAGACCTTCCGTCGGCAGCAGCCGCTCCTCGGACGCGATGCGAAAGCGTGCGTCCACCAGCTCCGGCTGCAGCCGATCGATCAGCGTGCGCCATTCGCCTCGGCAGGAGAGGCTGAGATCGCGCACCCGGCGCCAGGCCCCCAGGCCATGGGCTGCGGCCGACTCGGCCAGCAGCGCGGCCGCGGCCGGCTGGGTGGTCTCCGTCGGCATGACGGGCGACAGCGGCGGCGTGGTGGTGCAGCCGGCCAGCAGCAGCGGCGTGGCCAGCGGCGACAGTGCCAGCGCGCCCAGCAGACGCCGTCGGCCGGCTTCGGGAGGCGAAAGGCTCGATCGGTCGTGACTCATTCGTTTTTCCTTTGCCCGGTCCGGCGGTCTTGCATGATTTCAATCTCTCCAGGATGTCTCCAGTGTGCCCAGGGTTCCATGGAACTGCCAGTCACCCGGGTGAAAGCACCTGATTCGAGGCCCCGCGTTCAAGACTGTGCATGGCCCTGCGCTTCCAGCTCGACCAGCAGGTCGGCGCGGCAGACATCGGCATGCAGCCACAGCGCGTCGTGCAGGCCGGGGGCCGTGGCACCGAGCGCCTGCACCAGCACCGCCTCGACCGCCGCGCGGTCGCCCGGACGGCGCAGGTAGACCGTCAGGTCCATCTGGCGCAGGTCGAAGCGGGCGGAGGTCTGCCGGTGCGCGGAGGCGATGACCGCCTCGAGATTGCGCAGCGTCTCGGCCGTCTGCGCGACCACGTCGCCGGCATGGCGCGTCTCGTGACCGACGATGCTGGCGGTGCCGGAGATGAGCAGCGTCTCCTCGCCCGGGGCCAGCGAGACCAGTGCCGCGCGCGAGAAGGTCGGGCTGCGCGGTCCGTAGGCCGACGGATAGTGGTAGGCGCTGACCTGGCGCGGATTCTCGACCGGGCGCGGCGCCTCGGGGCCGGCCAGCACATGCACCGTCAGCGGCCCGCCGTGGTGACCGAGCGCGCAGGCGGCCGGCGCGCCCTCGAAGGCGTTCTGGCCGGCCTCGAGAAAGGCCTGCTGGCGCCCGATGTTGAAGTGTCGGTAGACCTCCAGCCCGTCGAGCTCGGCGGTGATGTGCGGCAGGTAGTTCCAGATCTTCAGCGCGTGCAGGCGCATGCCGCCTTCGGGGCCGCCCTGCAGGCGCAGCACCTCGAACAGGTCGGCGTAGAGCGCGCGGGTGTGCTCGCGCAGCTGGGCGCCGCTCTGCACCTCGATGCGGGCGCTGGCGTGCAGCCAATGGCCGTCGCTGCGCCAGCTCACCCGGCCGGTGCAGCCTTGCCGCAGCCGGGCCGGGTCGGCCTGGCTCAGCCAGCGTTCGGTGCAGGGCGCCTCGCCCGCGAGCAGCCGCGGCAGACCGGCGGCGCGGGCCAGGGCCGCATCGCTGTCATGGCAGCGCTCGCCGAGCACGATGGCCGCAGGCGGCGCGCCGGTGGCGTAGCAGGGGACGAAGGGGGGGGGGCAGGCCGCACCGGGCGGCTGTCGCTCGAATCTCAGGGTCACGGGTCGCGGCGATCTCGGGGACGCGATGATTCTAGGCGAGCGCCGTGACGGTCCGGCCGCGGTCTACACTCGATTCCACGCCGGGGCACGCCAGCGTGTCCGACCGGGGAGACCTCGACATGAAGATTGCACTGATCACCGACATCCATGCCAACCGCGAGGCCTTCGAGGCCTGTCTCGAGCAGGCCCATCTGCATGGCGCCGACCGCATCGCGCTGCTGGGCGACTTCGTCGGCTATGGCGCCGATCCGGCCTGGGTGGTGACGATGGTGCAGGATCTGGTCGCGCAGGGCGCGATCGCGGTGCGCGGCAACCATGACGACGCGGTGGCCGGCGAGCCCAATCCGAACCTGGTCGAGGACGCGCGCCGCGCCATCGAGTGGACCCGCGCCCAGCTCTCGGCCGAGCAGCTGGCCTTCCTGGCGCGGCTGCCGATGCGCCGCGAGGAGTTTGGCTGCCTGTTCGTGCATGCCAACGGCTGGGCCCCGGCCGGCTGGGAATACATCCTGGGCCGCAACGAGGCGGTGCGCAGCATGATGGCCACCGACTGCCGCCACACTTTCTGCGGCCATGTGCACCAGCCGGCGCTCTATCACCTGTCCAGCGTCGGCAAGATCGCCAACTTCTCGCCGGTGCCGGGCGTGGCGGTGCCAGTGCCGGGGCATCGCCAGTGGCTGGCGATCGCCGGCTCGGCCGGCCAGCCGCGCGACGGCAATCCGGCCGCGGCCTGGGCGATGTTCGATCTGGGCCGCCAGACGCTGACCTTCCACCGCGTGCCCTACGACCACGAGGCCACCGCGGCGAAGATCATCGCCGCCGGCCTGCCGCGCGCGCTGGGCGAGCGGCTGCTGGTCGGCGCCTGAGCGGGGAGGGCGGCGATGGACAGCGACGCGTTCGGCGTGCGCTTCGGCGTGGGCGATCTGGTCGACGGCTTCCTGCTCGAGGAGCGGCTGCACCAGGGCGGCATGGCCAGCTTGTGGCGGGTGACACATCCGGACCACCGGCTGCCGATGCTGATGAAGGTGCCGCGCATCAAGGGCGGCGAGGACCCGGCCACCATCGTCGGCTTCGAGGTCGAGATGATGATCCTGCCGATGCTGCGCGGCGGGCACGTGCCGCGCTGCATCGCCAAGGGCGACTTCGCCACGCGGCCCTACATCGTCATGGAGCGCATCCCGGGCGAGTCCTTGCGTCCGAAGCTCGACGCGGCGCCGCTGCCGGTCGAGGAGATCGCCTCGATCGGCGCGCGGGTGGCCGCGGCGCTGCACGACCTGCATCGCCAGAACGTCATCCACCTCGACATCAAGCCGAGCAACATCCTGTTCCGCCCCGGCGGCGAGGCGGTGCTGGTCGACTACGGCCTGAGCCGGCACGACCACCTGCCCGACCTGCTCGACGAGGAGTTCAACCTGCCCATGGGCACCGGGCCCTACATGTCGCCCGAGCAGGTGCAGTTCCTGCGCAGCGAGCCGCGCTCGGACCTGTTCGCGCTGGGCGTGATGCTCTACCACCTGACCACTGGCGAGCGGCCCTTCGGCGCGCCCACCAGCGTGCGCGGGCTGCGCGAGCGGCTCTACCAGGCGCCGGTGCCGCCGCGCCGGCTGCGGCCCGACTGCCCGCCGTGGTTGCAGGAGATCATCCTGCGCTGCCTGGAGGTGAAGGCCGAGGACCGCCATCCGAGCGCGGCGCACCTGATGCATGACCTCAGCCATCCCGACCAGATGGCGCTGACCGAGCGCGCCAGCCGCGACACCACGCCGGGGCGGCTGCAGACTTGGCGGCGCTGGCTGGGCGCGCTTGGCGCCGAGCCCTCGGCGCGCGGCTCGGTGGGCGAGCAGCTCAAGCGCGCGCCGATCATCATGGCGGCGGTCGACGTCAGCAACGCCACCGAGCCGCTGCTCGACCAGCAGCGCGAGACGGTGCGGCGCATCGTCGCGGCCGAGCCGGGCGCGCGCCTGGCCTGCGTGGGCGTCATGAAGACCAACCGCATCGGCATGGACGAGCTGACCGACCGTTCCGGCAACAGCCTGCATGTCAAGCAGCTCGTCGGCCTGAAGCACTGGGCCCGGCCGATCGCGCAGTCCCTGGCGCTGGGCACCGGACGGCTGACTTTCCATGTGCTGGAGGCGCCCGACGTGGCCGAGGCGCTGCTCGAGTTCTCCCGCCGAACCCAGGTCGATCACCTCATCATGGGCGCGCGGACACGCTCGACGCTCAGGCGCTACCTGGGCACCGTCTCGTCGAAGGTGGTGGCGGACGCCGACTGCACCGTCACCGTGGTGCGCCGGCCTTCCGCCCAGGGCGACGAGGAGGCCTGATGCGGCACCGTCAGCGGACCGGCGGGTCGTCCTGCGCCTTCTGACGGTCCTGCAGCAGCCGCCACATCACCTTGCCGGTGCCGGACTTGGGCAGCGTCTCGACGAACTCGACCTGGCGCGGCGCCTTGTAGGCCGCCATGTGCTCGTGCGCCCAGGCGATGATCTCCGCCTCGGTGACCTGGCCGCGCGCCTCGGCGCGCAGCACGATCACCGCCTTGACCGTCTCGCCGCGGTAGGCGTCGCGCGCGCCGATCACGCAGGCCTCGGCCACTGCCGGATGGCGATAGAGCAGCAGCTCCACCTCCGACGGCCAGACCTTGAAGCCGCTGGCGTTGATCATGCGCTTGAGCCGGTCGGTGAGGAAGAAGTAGCCCTCCTCGTCGATGCGGCCGAGGTCGCCGGTGCGGAAGAAGCGCCGCCCAGGCACGCCGGGCAGCTCGACGAAGGCCGCCTCGGTCGCGGCCCGGTGCTTCCAGTAGCCGGTGAACAGCATCGGCCCGCAGGTGACGATCTCGCCGACCTCGCTGGCGGGCAGCTCGGCCAGCGTGACCGGATCGACCACCCGCGCATCGGTGCCGAACAGCGGCAGGCCCAAGCACTGCAGCTTGGCCCGTTCGGGCGGGTTGGCGTGGCTGGGCGCGGCGGTCTCGGTCAGGCCGTAGCCCTCGGCGAAGGTCAGGCCGAAGTCGCGCTGCAGCCGCTCGGCCACCGCCTGCGGCATCGCTGCGCCGCCGCCGCTGAGAAAGCGCAGGCTCGAGAGGTCCAGGCTCGCCGCCTCCGGGCTGGCGAGCAGGTCGATGATCATCGTCGGGATGCAGGTCCAGTGGCTGACGCGGTGGCGCGCGATCAGCCGCCCGGCCAGCGTGCGATCCCAGCGCGGCATCACCACCACCGTCGCGCCGCTCCAGGCCGGCGCCAGCACGCCGTAGACCATGCCGGTGATGTGGAAGAAGGGCACCACGCCCAGCGTGACCGACTCGGCGCCGACGTGGCTCCACAGCGAGCCGCCGACGATGTTGGGCATCAGCGTGCGGTGGGTGTGCATGCAGCCCTTGGGCAGGCCGGTGGTGCCGGAGGTGTAGGGCAGCAGCACCAGGTCGTCGGGCCGGGCGAGGTGCGGGCCCGGCG
>JBJOPV010000210.1:0-6702 GCA_046050625.1 Pseudomonadota bacterium | reverse complement strand
TCCACCACCACCGTCATGCCCCCAAACACTCCCTTCCCGTGCCGGGCCGGCCCGCTGACGGCCATCCTCGATGTCGGACAGACCCGCACCCGGCTCGTCGTGCTCGACCCGCTGGGCGAGGGGGTGCACCAGGACGAATGCCGGCTGGCACCGGTGCGCGCCGGCGACTGCCTGGCGCTCGACACCGACGGTCTGGCGGACTGGCTCCCGCAGGCGCTGGCGGACCTCGGCCCGCTGCGCGCCGCACTGGCGAGCCTCTGCGTCATCGCCCGCGGCGAGGCGCTGGCGGCCGTGGACGGCGAGCGGCTGGTGATGCCGGTGGCCGACGGCGCAGTGGACTGGCTGCAGCGCCACGGCCACGGCGACTTCCTGCGTGCCCGGCTCATGCCCTGTGCCCAGTACTGGTCCTGGTGGCTCAGCGGCGTGGCGAGCAGCGAGGTGACCTCCCTCGGTGGCCAGTCGCCCTTGTGGCAACCCGGCCTGGGCGACTTCTCCGTGCTGGCCCGCCAGCGTGGCTGGGCGGGCCAGTTCGCGCCGCTGCGGCGGGCGTGGGAGGTGCTCGGGCCGGTGCGGGTGCCGCTGGCGACGCGGCTCGGGCTACCGGCCTCGCTGCAGGTGCATGTCGGCGCCCACGCGAGTGGCGCCGCCTTGGCGCGTCATCTGCGCGCCAGTCCCCGGATGACGCTGGTGCGCACGGGCGACTGGTGCGTCGTCATGGCACCGGGTGCGCCGAACCGCCCGCTCGATGCGCAGCGCGACCTGTTCAGCGGTGTTTCCGTGCGCCAGGAGCGGGTGCCCACCGGGCGATTTCCGGGCGGGCACGAATGGCGATGGCTGTGCGGCCCGGCGGCGGTGCAGGCGCCCGCCAGCGCCGAGGCGCTGCACACCGTGCTGGAGGACGGCCTGCTGGTGCTGCCCGGCTTCGGTGCGCGGGGCGGCCCGTTCCGCGACCGACCCGGCGAAGTCATCGACCGCCACGGCCAGCGCGTGGACCTCGACACGCTCGACCCGGCACGCCGTGCGGCGCTGGCGGCGCTCTATGTGGCGCAAATCACCGCCTGGCTCATCGGCCGGCTCGGCGGCACCGGCCCCGTGGTGGTCGAAGGGCCGCTGGCGCAGCACCCGGTGTACACCGGCGTGCTGGCCGCGCTGCTGCCCGGTGATGCGGTGTGGCTGGACACCGACGTGCTGGACGGATCGGTGCGCGGTGCCTGGGAGCTGACGCGCTGGACCGATCCGCAGGTGCATCCGCCGTCGATGCGCCCGGTCCACGCGGTGGCCGACGCCGAACGCCTGCAGCACCTGCAACGCCGCTGGTGCCACCTCCTGGGCGAGGGTGTGCAGGCCGACCTGGACATCGGTGCGGATGCCGATCCCATGGCCTGATCCGGTGACGAGCACACGAGTGCGCCTGGCTACCGCGCCACGCAGGCGGTCAGCGCCTGGCCTTCTTCCATCACGAAACTGCGCAGGGCACGCTGACCCGCCGACAGCGGCGTGTCGCGTCGCGTCAGCACGCACCAGTCCAGGCACTTGGGCGTGCCTTCGACGTTCAGCACCACGAGCCGGCCCGCCTTCAGCTCGGTCTGCACGATGTGCGCCGAGACGAAGCTGATGCCCATGCCGGCCATCACCGCCTGCTTGACGGCCTCGTTGCCCTGCAGCTCGATGTCCACCGGCACCTGAAGCCGATGCACCTGCAGCAGCCGCTCCAGGAAGCTGCGCGTCGTCGAGCCGGATTCGCGGAAGACGAAGGTGTCGTGGCGCAGCGCCTCCCACGCCAGCGTCGGCTGGCCGGCGAGCGGGTGGTCCGGGGGCGCGATGACGCAGTGCGGATGGCGGGCGAAGGCTTCGGCCTCGACTTCGGCTTCCGCCGGCGGGTAGCCACTGAGGACAAGGTCGAGCTTGCGGTCGGCCAGTTGCGTCAGCAGCGCGTCGCGGTGGTCGATCGACAGGCGCAGCCGCAGTTCCGGATGGCGCCGCCGGAAAGCCGCCAGCAGACCGGGCAGGAAGTAGTCCGCCGGAGCGACCGCGCCGATGTGGAGCCGGCCGCGAAACTGGCCGTCGAGCGTGCAGAGCGCGTCCTCGGCGACGCTGACCTGCGCCAGGATGACCCGGGCGTGGCGCAGGAACTCGGCGCCGGACTCGGTGAGGCGGATCGGCCGGGCGTGCGTGTCGAACAGCCGCACGCCGAGGTCTTCCTCCAGCTGGCGGATCTGCTGCGACACGGCCGACTGCGTCATGTTCATCAGCTCCGCGCCCCGCGAATAGCTGGCCGTGGCCGCCGCCGCCTCGAAGATGCGCAGCGATTTGAGGGTCAGGTTGCGCAGGGTCTGCGTCATGGCTGTCGCCCGTCACGCCGCCCGGACGCCACACCGCCGCACGAAGGCGAGCAGCGGCCCGGCGAGTGTCTCGTCGCCGGTGCCCACGGCGGTGCATTGCGAGAAGTGGTTGTGGTCGCGCACGACCAGCCACTCGGGCCGCCCGCCGTGGCGCGTGACCAGCCGGGTGAAGAGGTCGCCGGCCTGCGCCTGCATCTGCGGCAGGTCGCGCTCGGCGTGGCCGATCAGCAGGGGCAGCGGATCCGCGTCGATCTGCTCCGCGATCGACATCGCCGCGAGTCGCACGGGATCGTCGGTGCCGAAATAGGCGTCGTTGCGCGGATCGGGGGTGGCGATGCCGAAGGGGGTGCGGGCCAGCGCCTCCATCTGCGGGTGGTAGGGACCGGACAGCAGCACCGCGCCGACCGGCCGCACCGCCACCGCCGCCAGGAAGCGCCGCATCAGCACGGCCGCCGCCACATGCGCCGCCCCGGCCGACTCGCCCAGCAGCACGACCGCCTGCGCGTCAAGCCGCTGCCCGGCCGCCTGTTCGCCGATCCAGGTGCAGACGGCGGCGACATCCTCCGGCCCGCTCGGCCACTGGCTCTCGGGCGCGAGGCGGTAGTTCGGCACCACGACGGCGATGCCCTGCCGGGCGAAGTGCCAGCCGAAGTTGGCGCGCTGCGACTTGTCGCCCCGGATGAACCCCCCGCCATGCACGACGACCAGCACCGGCCAGCCGCCGGCCGGCGCGTCGCCCTCGGGCCGGTAGAGGTCGAGGCGGTGGCGGGTGTGCGGGCCATAGGACAGGTCCGGGGTGACCGCCACGCCGTCTCGCGGCTGCGCGGCCAGCAGCGGCTCGTACAGCGCCTTGACCTCGGGCAGGCTGAAGCCGTCGCCGAGCCGGCGCAGGGCTGCCGCGAGACCGTCGGGGGCCAGCGTGAATGCCGCCGGCGGGGCCTGGCCCAGCGCCTCGGCTGCTTCGCGCAGCAGGGCGTCGAGTGCCGCTGCCCCGGTGGCCGTGCCGAAGACGTAGTGGTCCGGCCGCACCAGCGCCGCGCTGCACTGCCGCGCCGCGAACCAGCGCGCCAGCACGCCCTCGGTCTCGGCCAGCCCGTCGCGGCCGAGCGCGATCCGCGCCATGGCGGACGGCCCGGTCTGCGCGGGCGCCGGCGTGCCTTCGGCCAGCACCAGCCGCCAGCCGCTGCCGAAGCGGTGGTCCATGCGCACCGGGGTGCCGTCGGCGCCGCGCAGCCAGGGCTGGGGGAACAGCGTGCCGCGTCCGGGGCTGTCGGTCGCCGCCAGCAGGCCGAGGCCGTCCTGCCCCCCGTCTCCTCTTTCCAGCCGGGGCAGCACGTCCTGGCGCGGTGTGTCCTTGACGACGCCACCGCACTCCGCCAGCAGCCGCGCATCCCGGGCGCGGGCCTTGACCGGGTCGCGCTCGCAGACCACCGTGCCGACCGCCTTGATCCGCGTCGTCAGCTCGCGCACATGGGCCTGCCGCTCGGCGCCGTAGCTGTCGAGCAGGCGCTCGGCCGCCGCGCCCTGCACCTCGCCCCGCAGCACGGCGGTCAGCTTCCAGCACAGGTTGACCACGTCACGCACGCCCTGGCACATGCCCTGGCCGAGGAATGGCGGCTGCATGTGCGCCGCATCCCCCGCGACGAAGGCCCGCCCGACCCGCCAGCGGTCGGCCACCAGCGCGTGGAAGCGGTAGCTCGACTGGCGCCACAGCGTGCCGTCCTCCGGTGTCAGCCAGCGCGACAGCAACGCCCAGGTCTGCTCGGGCGTGGCGGCGTCCTTCGGGTCTTCGCCGTCCTTCAGCGAGATTTCCCAGCGGCGGTGGTGGCCGGGGCCGATCACGTAGGTGCAGGGCCGCTCCGGCTCGCAGTACTGCACGCTCGTGGTCGGCAGCTTCGCCAGACCCCGCGCGTTGCACAGCACATCGACCACCAGCCACGGCTCGTCGAAATCGAGGTCGATCAGGTCGATGCCGAGCTGTCCGCGCAGGCCGCTGGCGCCACCGTCGCAGGCGATGGCCCAGCGGGCGCGCACCACCGCCTCCTGTCCGTCGGCGGCGGTGATCGACAGCGTCACCCCTTCGGTGTCCTGGTGCAGCGCCCGCACCTCGGTCGAAAGCGCCACCGCCACGCTCGGCATCTGCGCCACCCGTGCCCGCAGCGCCTGCTCGACCGGTGGCTGCGTGAACACCACCGACGGCGTGTAGCCCTGCGGATAGGGCGGCTCGACCATCGTCATGCGGCGGATGAGCTGGCCCTCGACGCCGAAGAATTCCGACGGCGTGAACGGCTCGATGTGCGGCGCGATGGCCTCGGACAGGCCGAGCTGCTGGAACACGCGCAGGATCTCGTGGTCGAGCGCGATGGCGCGCGGGATCGCGTGGACCTCGGCCAGCCGCTCGCCGACCCACACGCGCAGGCCCGCCTGTCCGAGCAGCGCGGCGGCGACCGCACCGGCCGGGCCGAAGCCGGTGATGGCCACGTCATACGGCGCATGCGGTGCGTTCGGCATCGTCATGCTCAGACCTCGCGGCGGATCGGGTTGACCAGCGTGCCGATGCGCTCGATCTCGATCTCCACCACGTCGCCGTCCCGCATCCACACGGGGGGCGTGCGCGCCTGGCCGACGCCGGCGGGCGTGCCCATCACGATCACGTCGCCCGGCTCCAGCGTCATGCACGCCGACAGCAGGCTGATCGTCTCGGCCACGCCCCAGATCATGTCGGTCGTGCTGGCGTCCTGCATCACCTGGCCGTTCAGGCGGCTCTGGATGCGCAGCCCGGTGGCGCCGGGGGCCAGTTCGTCGGCGGTCACCAGCACCGGGCCGAAGCCGCCGGTGGCGTCGAAGTTCTTGCCGATGGTCCACTGCGGCGTGCGCTTCTGGTAGTCGCGCACCGACATGTCGTTGAAGCAGGTGTAGCCGAAGACATGGGCCAGCGCGCCGTCCTGCGCGACGTGGCGCGGCACGGTGCGGCCGATCACCACCGCCAGCTCGGCCTCGTAGTCGAAGCGCTCCGACACCTTCGGCAGCCGGCCGACCGCGCCGTGGCCGATCAGCGAACTCTTGCCGCGCAGGAACAGCCACGGGTATTCGGGCTTCTCGCGCCCGCCTTCCTTGGCGTGGTCGAAGTAGTTCAGGCCCAGGCAGATGATCTTGCCCGGCTCGGGCACCAGCGGCGCGAGCGTCAGCGCCGACAGCGGTCGACGCGGCGCGTCCGAGGCGAGCGCGGCGGCCGACGCGGCGGCGAGGTCGCAGCCCTGCGCCAGCGCGGTGCGCAGGTCGGCGGGCACCTGCGGCTGTGCGGCGTGCAGGTCGATCACCTGCTCGCCGTCGAGCAGGCCGAGACGGGGCTGGCCGTCGTGGAGGTAGGTGGTGAAGCGCATGGTGGTGGGTATGGGTCTCAGGTCGGGAGGAAGCGCACGCGGCGTTGCGCTTCCTTGAGGGCGGGCCGTTGCGGTCCGATGCCCCACTGGTCGATGCGGCCGGGTGGCCAGGTCCAGTCGGACGGGCCGCCGGCGACGTAGCTGTCGTCGATCTGCTCGACCTCGGCGGTGTATTCGATGACCTCGCCGAAGGGGCCGACGAAGTAGTTGAAGGCGTTGTCGCCGGGACCGTGGCGCCCCGGCCCCCAGACGATGGGAAAGCCCGCGTGGCACATCCGCCCGCCGCCGCGCATCACGTCGTCGAGCGTCGGCACGAGGAAGGCGATGTGGTTCAGCGCGTCGTTGTCGGTGTCGCCGATCGCCAGCGTGTGGTGGTCGGCGTTGCAGTTCATGAAGGCCATGATCCGGGTGCGGTCCGACAGCCGGAAGCCGAAGGCGCCCTCCAGGAACCGCTGCGCCGTCGGCACGTCGTGGCTGTTGAAGACCGCGTGCGCCAGCCGCAGCGGCCGGTCGCGCACCGAGGCGGCGTCGGCGTGGCGGGCGTCGCCGTGGACGATCTGGAACAGCCGCCCGTGCGGATCGCGCAGCCGCAGGCCGACCCCGCCGCCGCACACGCCGTCCAGCGGCGTCGGCCCGTCGAGCACCTGCCCGCCCACCGTGACGGCCGCCTCGGCGATGGCCCCGAGCGCCGCGGCGTCACGCGCCCGCAGCGTCGCGTGGCGGATCGCCAGCGCGTCGGCGGCGTGCAGCGACAGCAGGTGGTGGTCGGCGCCGCTGCCGCGCAAGTACAGCGCCATGTCGGTGCGCGCCGCCACCGTCAGCCGCCACACCTCGGTGTAGAAGGACTCGGCCTGCGCCAGGTCGGGCACGTCGAGTGCGACACTGCGCAGCCCGTCGATCCAGGGTGAAGTCATCGGCGTTGTTCCGGTTGTTCCTGCGGTTTCTGGTGGGGAGCGAACCTTCAGCCCGGCACCAGT
>JBJOPV010000209.1:0-6704 GCA_046050625.1 Pseudomonadota bacterium | reverse complement strand
GGCCGGCATCATCGCGGTCGACCTGGACGAGGGCGACCACCTGATCGGCGCGGCGCTGACCGACGGCGAGCATGACGTGATGCTGTTCTCCGACGGCGGCAAGGCGGTGCGCTTCCACGAGGGCGACGTGCGCCCGATGGGCCGCAACGCCCGCGGCGTGCGCGGCATGTCGCTCGAAGATGGCCAGAACGTCATCGCGATGCTGGTGGCCGAGGACGAATCGCAGAGCGTGCTGACCGCCACCGAGAACGGCTACGGCAAGCGCACCGCGATCGCCGAGCACACCCGCCACGGCCGCGGCACCAAGGGCATGATCGCCATCCAGCAGTCCGAGCGCAACGGCCGCGTGGTCGCCGCCACGCTGGTGCGCGCCGAGGACGAGATCATGCTGATCACCGACCGCGGCGTGCTGGTGCGCACCCGCGTGTCCGAGATCCGCGAGATGGGCCGCGCCACGCAGGGCGTCACGCTGATCGCGCTCGACGAGGGGACCCGGCTCTCGGGCCTGCAGCGCATCGTCGAGAACGATGCCCACGAATCCGCTGATTCCCCCACCGACACCGGCGCCAGCGCCGGGGAGACTGCCTGATGACTTGCCTGTCCACTCTGCGTCGCCTGGCGCTGATTCCTGCGGCCGTGCTGGCGCTGGCGGCGGCGCTGCCGGCGCAGGCCGAGCCGAGCGCGGCCAAGAAGGAGCTGATCGCCAAGGTCGTCTCGCTGCAGCAGGGCGGCATCGACGGCATCGCACGCGGTCTGGTCGAGCAGCCGGCGATGGCGCTGATGCAGCAGGCCGGCATGATCCTGCAGACCCGCGTCGCGCCGGAAAAGCGCGAGGCGCTGGCCAAGGAGATCCAGGCCGACGTGCGCAAGTACGTCGAGGAGGCCACGCCGATCGTGCGCGATCGCGCGCAGAAGGCCGCGCCGGGCGTGATGGGCACGCTGCTCGACGAGCGCTTCACCGAAGACGAGCTCAAGCAGCTGATCGGCTGGCTGGAGTCGCCGGTGGTGCGCCGCTACCAGCAGATGACGCCCGACATCCAGAAGGGCATGTCCGAGAAGCTGGTGGCCGAGACCCGCGCCGCCATCGAGCCCAAGCTGCAGGCGCTCGACCGCAGCATCAGCGCGCGCCTGGGCGTGCAGCCGCCGGCCTCGGCGCCGGCGAAGAAGTGACTCTCCTGAAGACCTCTTGAGCCGACGATGACGATGACTGCGCGCCCCTACAACTTCTCCGCCGGCCCGGCCGCTCTGCCCGAGGAGGTCCTGCAGCAGGCGGCGGCCGAGATGCTCGACTGGCACGGCTCAGGGATGAGCGTGATGGAGATGAGCCACCGCGGGCGCGAGTTCATCTCGATCGCCGAGGCCGCCGAGGCCGACCTGCGCGAGCTGCTGGCGGTGCCGGCGAACTTGCGCATCCTGTTCATGCAGGGCGGTGGCCTGGCCGAGAACGCGATCGTGCCGCTGAACCTGTCGCGGGGCGGCGCGGCCGACTTCGTCATCACCGGCGCCTGGTCGCAGAAGTCCGCCCAGGAGGCGCAGCGCTACTGCGACGCGCGGGTCGCGGCCAGCAATGCCGCGGGCGGCCACCTGGCCATCCCCGAGGCGTCGACCTGGGCGCTGCGGGAAGATGCGCGCTACGTCCACGTCTGCAGCAACGAGACGATCCACGGCGTCGAGTTCCAGGCGCTGCCGGACCTGCGCGCCCTGGGCAGCGCGGCCGAGCTGGTGATCGACTGCTCCTCGCACATCCTGTCGCGCGGCATCGACTGGTCCCGGGTGGGCCTGGCCTTCGCCGGCGCGCAGAAGAACATCGGCCCGGCGGGCGTCACCATCGTCATCGTGCGCGAGGACCTGCTTGGCCACGCGCTGGCGGTCTGTCCGAGCGCGTTCGACTACAAGCGCGTGGCCGACAACGCCTCGATGTACAACACGCCGCCGACCTACGGCATCTACATCGCCGGGCTGGTGTTCCAGTGGGTCAAGCGCCAGGGCGGCGTGGCCGAGATGGAGCGCCGCGCGCTCGAGAAGGCCGGGCTGCTCTACGGCTACCTCGACGGCGAGGGCGCAGGCTTCTACGTCAACCGCATCGATCCGGCCTGCCGCTCGCGCATGAACGTGCCCTTCCAGCTGCGCGACGAGTCGCGCAATGCCGACTTCCTGAAGGGCGCGCAGGCGCGCGGCCTGCTGCAGCTCAAGGGCCACAAGAGCGTGGGCGGCATGCGTGCGTCGATCTACAACGCCATGCCGCTGGCCGGCGTGCAGGCGCTGGTGGACTACCTGCGCGAGTTCGCCGCCGCGAACGGCTGATCTGACCTCTCTCGACAACAAGACCGGGAAACTTCGCCATGACCACGCCCGACCACGATGCCGCCGCGTCGCCCGCGCCGACCCTGCCGGAGCTGCGCGACCGCATCGACGCGCTCGACCGCGAGCTGATCACGCTGCTCAACCGCCGCGCCCGTCTGGCGCAGGAGGTCGGCGAGATCAAGAAGAAGGAGGGCTCGGTCGTCTTCCGCCCGGAGCGCGAGGCGCAGGTCATCGATGGCCTGAAGCAGTTCAACCCCGGCCCGCTCAAGGGCGAGAGCGTGGCGCCCATCTGGCGCGAGATCATGAGCGCCTGCCGCGCGCTGGAGACGCCCACCCGCGTGGCCTATCTCGGCCCGGCCGGCACCTTCAGCGAGGAGGCGGCGCTGGGCTTCTTCGGCTCTTCGCTGGTGCGGGTGCCCTGCGCCAGCATCGACGAGGTCTTTCGCAGCACCTCGGCGGGCGTGGCCGACTTCGGCGTGGTGCCGGTCGAGAACTCGACCGAGGGCATGGTCGCCCGCTCGCTCGACATCTTCCTGACGACGCCGCTGTTCATCATCGGCGAGACCAGCCTGTTCGTTCGGCACAACCTGCTGCGCCGCGAGAACGCGCTCGACGGGATCGAGGCGGTCTGCGCCCACCCGCAGGCGCTGGCGCAGTGCCATGACTGGCTGTCGCTGCACCTGCCGCACGCCGAGCGCCGGCCGGTGTCCAGCAATGCCGAGGGCGCGCGCCTGGCGGCCGAAGATCCGCGCCTGGCCGGCATTGCCAGCGCGCGCGCGGCCAGCGAGTACGGCGTGCATGTGGTGTCGCCCGCCATCCAGAACGATCCGCACAACCGCACCCGCTTCGCCATCGTCACCGATCCGCACCGCCATCCGGCGCCGCAGGCCTCCGGCCACGACTGCACCAGCCTGGTGGTGTCGGTGGTCAACCGCCCCGGCGCGATGTACGACATCCTGGCGCCGCTGAAGCGCCACGGCGTGTCGATGACCCGGCTGGAGTCGCGCCCGGCGCGCTCGGGCCAGTGGGAGTACTACTTCTTCATCGACCTGCAGGGCCATCCGGATCAACCGACGGTACAGAGCGCGATGCACGAGCTGCGCGAGGTCTGCGCCTTCTTCAAGGTGCTCGGCGCCTACCCGATCGACGCTCACTGATCTCCCGGCCAGGGCTCTCCATCATGTTCAATCAACTCGGGGTGATCGGCTGCGGTCTGATGGGCGGCAGCTTCGCGCTGGCCCTCAAGCGCGCCGGTCTGGTGCAGCGGGTCGTCGGCTACAGCAAGTCGCCCTCGACGGTGGAGCGCGCGCGCCGGCTGGGCGTCGTCGACATCGCGGCCGAATCGGCGCTGCTGGCGGTTTCGGGCTCGGACATCGTGCTGATCTCGGTGCCGGTGGCCGCCAGCGACGCCACCTTCAAGGCGATCCGCCACATGGTCGAGCCCGGCACGCTGTTCATGGATGTGGGCAGCACCAAGCGCGATGTGGTCGACGTGGCGCGGCGCGTGCTGCGCGAGCGCATCGGCAGCTTCGTGCCGGCGCACCCGATCGCCGGCAAGGAGGTCGCCGGCGTCGAGCATGCCGATGCGCAGCTCTACCAGGGCAAGCAGGTCATCCTCACGCCGCTGGCGCAGACCGATCCGGTCATGGTGCAGAAGGCCACCGACGTCTGGGCCGCGATCGGCTGCCAGGTGCTGCGCATGACGCCGGAGAACCACGACGCGGCCTTCGCCGCCGTCAGCCATCTGCCCCACCTGCTGGCCTTCGCCTATTTCAATGCGGTGATCTCGCAGCCGGCCGGGCGCGAGTTCCTGTCGCTGGCCGGTCCGGGATTCCGCGACTTCACCCGCATCGCCGCCGGCGACCCGACGGTCTGGCGCGACATCCTGCTGGCCAACCGCGAGGAGGTGCTCAAGCAGTCGCAGCGCCTGCGCCACGCGCTCGACGCCTTCGAGGTGGTGATGCGCTCGGGCAATCAGGAGGCGCTCGAGGACCTGATCCGCACCGCCTCCGACGGTCGCTCGGGCTGGCAGATGAATGCCCGACCGGCCACCGCCCGCTGATCTCCGCAGACGATTCCGCAGAAGACTCTCCCTCCGCGCATGTACTCGATTCCGCATCTCGATCTTCCGCCGCTGGGCCACGCCGCCGGCACCGTGCAGCTGCCCGGCTCCAAGAGCATCTCGAACCGGCTGCTGCTGCTGGCCGGCCTGAGCGAGGGCACGACGACGCTGGTCGACCTGCTCGACTCCGACGACACCCGCGTGATGCTGGCGGCGCTGCGCACGCTGGGCTGCGCCATCGTCCAGGACGGCCGCCACACCCGCATCACCGGCTTCGCCGGCCGACCCGCGGTGGCCTCGGCCGAGCTGTTCCTGGGCAACGCCGGCACCGCGATGCGCCCGCTGACCGCCGCGCTGGCGGTGCTGGCCACGCAGCAGGACGGTGCGGCCTACACGCTGGGCGGCGTCAAGCGCATGCACGAGCGCCCGATCGGCGATCTGGTCGATGCGCTGCGCGGCCTGGGCTGCGCGGTCGACTGCCTGGGCACCGAGGGCTATCCGCCGCTGCGCGTGGCCGGTGGCACGCTGGACCTGGCCGCGCCGGTCAAGGTGCGTGGTGACGTGTCGAGCCAGTTCCTGACCGCGCTGCTGCTGGCGCTGCCGCTGGCTGCCACCGACCGCACGGTGACCATCGAGGTGGTCGGCGAGCTGATCTCCAAGCCCTACATCGAGATCACGCTGAACCTGCTGGCGCGCTTCGGCATCGCGGTCGAGCGCCAAGGCTGGGCGCGCTTCGTCATTCCGGCCGGCAGCCGCTATGTCACGCCGGGCGAGGTCCATGTCGAGGGCGACGCCTCGTCGGCGTCGTACTTCATCGCGCTGGGCGCGATCGCCGGCGTGCACGCGCCGGTGCGCATCGAGGGCGTGGGCGCGGCCTCCATCCAGGGCGACATCCGTTTCAAGGAGGCCGCCGAGGCGATGGGCGCGCGGGTGACGGCCGAGCCCAACGCGCTGGAGATCCGCCGCGGTGCCTGGCCGCTCAAGGCGATCGACCTCGACTGCAACCACATTCCCGACGCGGCGATGACGCTGGCGGTGATGGCGCTCTACGCCGACGGCCCCAGCACGCTGCGCAACATCGCCAGCTGGCGCGTCAAGGAAACCGACCGCATCGCCGCGATGGCCTGCGAGCTGCGCAAGCTCGGCGCCACCGTCGAGGAGGGCGAGGACTTCCTGCGTGTCGAGCCGCTGTCGCGCTTCCAGCCCGCGTCGATCCACACCTACGATGACCACCGCATGGCGATGTGCCTGTCGCTGGCCGCCTTCAACCGGCTGAATCCGGCGGGCGACGGCGAGACGGCGGTGCCGGTGCGCATTCTCGATCCGAAGTGCGTCGCCAAGACCTTTCCCGACTACTTCGAGGCGCTGTTCTCGGTGGTCGAGGCGCGCGCGGCCGACATTCCGGTGATCACCATCGACGGTCCGACCGCCTCCGGCAAGGGCACGCTGTCGGCCAGCGTGGCCGCCGGCCTGGGCTGGCACACACTGGATTCGGGATCGCTCTACCGCGTGACCGCGCTGGCGGCGCGCCGCGCCGGCGTCTCGGCCGACGACGAGCCGGGCCTGGCCGCGACCGCGCGTGCGATGCAGCTGCGCTTCGAGGGCGTGCGTGTGCTGCTGGCTGGCGAGGATGTCAGCGACGAGCTGCGCGACGAGGCGGTGGGCATGATGGCCTCGCGCATCTCGGCCTGGCCGGCGGTGCGCGCCGCGCTCTACGACCTGCAGTGCGGCTTCCGCCAGCTGCCCGGCCTGGTGGCCGACGGCCGCGACATGGGCACGGTGATCTTCCCCGACGCTGGCCTGAAGATCTTCCTGACCGCGACCGCGGCCGCGCGCGCCGAGCGCCGGCTCAATCAATTGATCGCAAAGGGAATTTCTGCTAGCCTCGACGACCTTCGTGCCGATCTGGAGGCGCGCGACGAGCGGGACCGCACCCGCGAGACCGCGCCGCTCAAGCCGGCCGAGGACGCGCTCCGGCTCGACAACTCCCAGCTCGGCATCGAGGCTTCGGTGCAGCAGGTGGTGGCCTGGTGGAACGCACGGCAGCCCTTCGACGCGCCCTGAGCGAGCCGGATCGACCGCCACCTTTCCTGCCTTCTGGCCCGGAGTTCCAGCCGAGTGCGCGATGCACCGACGGAGCCCCGGATCATCAACTCAACCCCGCCACGGAAGTGGCACCCGCCGCCGGCCCGTCGCCGGTGCAGAAAGTCCCCAATGTCCCAAGCATCTATGGCCGATCTCGGCATGGAATCCTTTGCCGCGATGTTCGAGGAGTCGCTCCAGCGCGCCAACATGCGCGCCGGCGAAGTGATCTCCGCTGAAGTCGTCCGCGTCGAGC
>JBJOPV010000208.1:0-6745 GCA_046050625.1 Pseudomonadota bacterium | reverse complement strand
CGGTGGGCCTGGCCTACGCGATCTGGTCAGGCGCCGGCATCGTGCTGGTGTCGCTGGCCGGCTGGGCGCTGTTCGGCCAGAAGATCGACCTGCCCGGCGCGATCGGCATCGCGCTGATTCTGGCGGGCGTGCTGGTGTTGAATCTGTTTTCGCGGGCAGGGCATTGAGGAATTGGAATCGCACCCATGAGCAAGCGCTGAAAAACCTATAATTTCACCTGTCTTTTGATCAAATCCTGATTTTTATTCAACCCTACCATCAAGTAGAAATCGAACTCAGTGGAGAGGAAAGTGAATATCCAAGCAAGCAGTGGAATTACAAGCTATCAACCCACCGACAGAGTGGGCCTCGCGAAGAAAATGGGCACATCAACCCAATCCACCTCGGGGGCCAGCTCTTCAAGCACGAATGTCAGCATTTCTGATGCCGCTCGCAATTTTGCAAGCCAAGACACCGTTGCCACGCAAGGCCGAACTGCCATCCAGCAGAAGTTGATAGACTCAGCTGCAGCCGATCCCCAATGGGCCGACAAAATGGCCGAAGGATTCGCAAATGTTCGCAGCCAAATTGCCTACGATATTTCTGATCAACTAGCTGCCGGCACCTGCGGACCGGTTAATAAACTGTCATCAACGGGCCGCATTATCGATGATGCATTCGAGGAAAACTTCTATAAAGAAGCATCGCGTGTTGACGCCCAGAAGAAGGAAATCTACGCGGCTGAAAAGGCCAAGGGAACGCCTTCCGCAGAAATTTACGCCAAACTGATTGACTTCACGAACACTCAATCCAGCGATTACTTGGAAGGCACCGGCTGGTGCGCCAGGACAACGGCTTAGAGCAATTGCCGACTTCTCCGTCGACGGATTCAAAAACCCCCTCCCACAACGACGCAAGGGCCCCGAAGGGCCCTTGTTTTTTGGGTGCCGGAAACAAGCCGGCGGGGATCGCTCAGCTCTCCTGCTGCCGCACCCCGAAGCTCTCGGTCAGGCGATCCAGGATGATGGCCAGCAGCACCACCGACAGGCCGCTCTCGAAGCCCAGGCCGATGTCCAGGCGCTGGATGCTGGAGAGCACCTCGTTGCCCAGGCCGCCGGCGCCGACCATCGAGGCGATGATGACCATGGAGAGCGCCATCATGATGGTCTGGTTGACGCCCGCCATCAGCGTGGGCAGCGCGATGGGCAGCTGCACCTTCCACAGCAGCTGCATCGAGGTGCAGCCGAAGGCCTGCCCGGCCTCCACCTGCTCGCTGCTGACCTGGCGGATGCCCAGCGCGGTCAGGCGCACCACCGGCGGCATCGCGAACACGACGGTGGCCAGGATGCCCGGCACCCGGCCCAGGCCGAAGAGCATCGCCGCCGGGATCAGGTAGACGAAGGCGGGCATCGTCTGCATGAAGTCCAGCACCGGGCGCAGCAGCGCGTTGAAGCGGTCGCTGCGCGCGCTCAGGATGCCCAGCGGCACGCCCACGACGATGCTGATCAGCGTGGCCGAGAACACCAGGGCCAGCGTCACCGCGGTCTGGTCCCAGAAGCCGATGATGCGGATCACCAGCAGGCTGGCCAGCGCGAACAGGCCGAAGCGCCAGTTCAGCCGCCACACGCCCAGCGCCATCACCGCGATCATCACCAGCCAGGACGGAATCGCCAGCAGGATGATCTCGATCTGGCTGGCGAAGCCCTCGACCAGCGCGCCGATCACGTCGAAGAGGCCACCGCCCTGCTCGAGCAGCAGCTTGACGGCGTCGTTGACCAGAGCGCCCAGCGGCAGCAGGTTCCGGCCCTCGCCGATCAGGTCTTGCAGGAAATCAGCTGGCATGTCGGGTGCTCGCGATCTTGAGAAGGAGGCTGCGGGGAGTGATGCAGCCGACAAGGCGTTCGGCGTCGTCGAAGACGCTCACCGGCTGGTCCAGGCCGAGCACGGTGTCGAGCGTCTCGGGCAGGGTGGTGGTGGCGCGCAGTCGGCCGGTGCCGCCCGCCGGGAACGGCACGACGGTGCGGTCGACCAGGTCGGCGGCGGTCAGGTAGCGCGAGGTGTCGACGCCCTTGAAGAAGCGGCGGACATAGTCGTTGGCGGGGCTGGTGACGATCTCGTGCGGCGAGCCTTCCTGCACCAGGTTGCCGCCTTCCATGATGGCGATCTTCGAGCCGATCTTCAGGGCTTCTTCCAGGTCGTGCGAGACGAAGACGATGGTGCGGCGGTGCTCGCGCTGCAGCTGCAGCATCAGGTCCTGCATCTCGGTGCGCTTGAGCGGGTCCAGCGCCGAGAAGGCCTCGTCCATCAGCAGGATGTCGGGGTCCACCGCCAGCGCGCGCGCCAGGCCCACGCGCTGCTGCATGCCGCCCGAGAGCTGGCGCGGGTACTTGGCCGCATAGGCCTTCAGGCCGACCTGCTCGAGCGCCTGCATCACCTTGTCGCGGTAGCGCTTCGGGTTCTCGCCGGCCACCTCCAGGCCGAAGGCGACGTTGTCCTGCACCGTGCGGTGCGGCATCAGCGCGAAGCTCTGGAAGACCATCGCGATGCGCTTGCGCCGCCAGCGCATCAGCTCGGGCAGCGGCATGCGCGCCACGTCGTCGCCGTCGACGACGATGGAGCCGGCAGTCGGCTCGACCAGGCGGTTGATCAGCCGGATCAGCGTCGACTTGCCCGAGCCTGACAGGCCCATCAGCACATAGATGTCACCGGCCTGCACGTCGAAGCCGGCCTTGTTGACGCCGACCACCTGGCCGGTGCGCTGGAAGATCTCGTCCTTGGACAGGCCCTGGCGCAGCAGGTCCAAGGCCGCTTCGGGCTTGGCGCCGAAGATCTTCGTCAGGTCGCGGATCTGGATCTTGGGTCTGGCCATGCGGGGCTCCGAAGCAGTCGTGGAGAGGGAGAGAGAGAGAGAGAGAGATCATCGGTCAAGTTCCAGATTGCCGAGCGGGCGGCTGCAGCACGGCAGCATCCAGCCCTGGGCCACCTCGCGCGGGCGCAGGCCGCCGCCCTGGCTCATCTGCACCTCGCCGGAGAGGCGCCGCGTGCGACAGGTGCCACAGACGCCACTGGCGCAGCTGAAGGGCCAGCGCAGGCCGGCGCGCCGGGCAGCGGCCAGCACCGTCTCGTCGGGCGCGCACTCGAAGCGCTGGCCGCGCTTGAGCGTGATGACAAAGGAGGGGGCCGGCTCGGCGACGGCAGACGCGACAGGCACCGCCGCGGGCTCGGGCGCCGAGGCCACCGGTGCCTCGAAGCTGAAGCTCTCCTCGTGATAGCGGCTCATGTCGAAGCCGGCGTCAGCCAGCATCACGCGCACCGCCGCCATGAAGGGCGCCGGGCCGCAGCACCAGACCTCGCGGTCGAGCAGATCGGGCACCTGCGTGCGCAGCAGCGGCAGCGACAGCCGGCCGAGCAGCCCGCTGTAGCCGGGCGTGCTGCCCCGCCCTTCGCAGACCACGCTGGCGCGCCAGCGCGGCAGCCGACGCGCCAGAACCGCCAGCTCGTCGGCAAAGACGACATCCTGTGGCGTGCGCGCGGCGTGAATGAACTGCACGTCGGCGTCCAGGCCCAGATCGGCCCAGGCGCGCGACATCGACATCAGCGGCGTCACGCCGCTGCCCGCCGACAGATAGAGCTGGCCGCGCGCCGGAGCGCTGACCGACCCGACTGGAAAGCAGAACTGCCCGGCCGGGCCGGTCAGCGACAGCCGGCCGCCCGGGCGCAGGTGCTCGTGCAGCCAGTTCGACACCCGCCCGCCGACGACCCGCTTGACGGTGATGGCCAGCGTGTCGGGCCGCGTCGGGCTGGAACTGAGCGTGTAGCAGCGGTGCAGCCGCTCGCCGTCGATGTCCAGCGCCAGGGTGACGAACTGGCCGGGGCGGTAGCGGAAGCTGCGCGCGCCGTTCTGCAGGCGCAGCACGAAGGTGCGCACATCGTGGGTCTCGTCGATCACCTGCACGCAGGTGAAGACCTCGTCGTCCGGCACCCAGGCCTCGGACGGCGCATCGGCCAGGTCAGGAAAGATGGCGTTCATGAGAAAAACCGTGGAATCGCGACGTTTGCAATGAACGTGCCTGACATGCCGCGGCCCGGCTCAGCGCGATGCTGCCAAGGCAGCGCGCATGCGGTCCACGTACCAGACGCAGAAGGCCTCGACCAGACCCTCGGTGAAGGGCGAGTAGGGGCCGGGCTGGTAGGCACTGCTGGCCACGCCGGCCTGAGAGAACTCGACCAGGCGGCGGTCCTGGTCATTGGTGGCATTCCAGACCGCGGTCAGGTTCTCGACGGTGTAGTCCACGCCTTCCACCGCGTCCTTGTGCACGCACCAGGTGGTGCGCACCAGCGTGCGGCCGGCGCTCAGCGGGATCACCGAGAAGCTCACCACATGGTCGCTCATGAAGTGGTGCCAGGAGTTGGGCTGCGTCCAGAAGGACAGGCCGCCGAGCGACTTGTCGGTGAAGTCGGCCAGCAGCTTCTTGCAGGCGACCTCGGTGTTCATCGTCTGCGACTCGCCGGCGCGGTCCAGCGGCAGGCGCTGGGTGCGAAAACCCGTGACGCGGGTGTCGAGCTCCTCGATGCGGGCGCTGGGCAGGCCCATCGCCGCCCAGCGGGCTTCGCTGTCGCGCACGATCTGCTCGAACTGCGCGATGCCCTCGGCGTTCTGCGGCCCTGGCTGGGCGCCGAAGCCGTGCTCGTAGAGCGAGATGGTCAGCTCGGGATGGTTGCCCACGCAGTGATAGCACTCGCGGTTGTTCTCCATCGTCAGCTTCCAGTTGCCCTGCTCCAGGATCTCGACCTGGGCGGCGACCTTGCACTCGGACAGCCGGTGCGGCGCCAGGTAGGGGCGCATGCGTGCGGCGACTTCCTCGAAGTCGGCCGGCGGCTCGTCGGCCAGGCAGATGAAGATCAGGCCCTCCAGATCGCGCAGATGCACCTTGTGCAGATGGTGCTGCTCGCGCAGGAAGGTCTCGCCCATGTGGTCGGCGTGGAGGAGCTTGCCTTCCAGGTCGTAGGTCCACTGGTGATAGGGGCAGACGATGTTGCCCAGGCTGCCCTGGTGCTCGTCGCACAGCTTGGAGCCGCGGTGGCGGCAGACGTTGTGGAAGGCGCGCAGTTGCATGTCGTCGTCGCGCACGATCAGCACCGAGTCCGCGCCGATGTCGACGGTGATGAAGTCGCCCGGCTCGGGCAGCTGCGGCGCCACCGCGACGAAGATCCAGTGGCGGCGGAAGATGTGCGCCAGGTCGGCCTGGAAGATGTCCTCGCTCAGGTAGAACGGAGCGTCGAGGCTGTGACCGGCACGGCGGCGCTCCAGCAGCGTGGCGAGCATCGCATCGGCGCGGCCGGTGCGGGGGTGCAGGGTGACGGGGGCGGTCGTTGTCGTCATGGCGGAGATCCTCGGAACGCAGGGGGCTGCAGGTCGTCGAGGCCATTGTTCGGTCAGCCGCCCACGCGACCTTGCATGTGACGGACACGGATTTGTCTGCAGGCGACATCGGCGCACGCGCTGTCGCGATGTCGGTTTTGAGCCAATGCGTGTCCGCGGCGCACAAGCCGCAGCGGCGTCGGGCTCGAAGAATGAGGCCACACGAGATCGCCTCTCCCGCCTCACCGCAGCCTCTGCCCCGACGCCATGAACACTGCCGACTTCTTCGCCATCCCGCTGGCCCAGGCCGACCCGCAGGTCGCCCGCTCGATCGACCGCGAGCTCACCCGCCAGCAGAGCCAGATCGAGCTGATCGCCTCCGAGAACATCGTCTCCCGGGCGGTGCTGCAGGCCCAAGGCTCGGTCTTCACCAACAAGTACGCCGAGGGCTACCCCGGCAAGCGCTACTACGGCGGCTGCGAGCAGGCCGACGTGGTCGAGGCGCTGGCCATCGAGCGGCTGTGCCAGCTCTTCGGCGCGCGCTTCGCCAATGTGCAGCCGCACTCCGGCGCGCAGGCCAACACCGCGGTCATGCTGGCCCTGGTCAAGCCGGGTGACACGGTGCTGGGCATGGCGCTGTCGGCCGGCGGCCACCTGACGCACGGCGCCCGGCCGGCGCTCTCGGGCAAGTGGTTCAACGCGGTGCAGTACGGCGTGCGGGAAGTCGACAGCCTGATCGACCACGACGAGGTCGAGCGCCTGGCGCGCGAGCACCGCCCCAAGCTCATCATCGCGGGCTTCTCGGCCTACCCGCGCACCATCGACTGGGCGCGCTTCCGTGCCATCGCCGACGAGGTGGGCGCGCTGCTGATGGTCGACATGGCGCATGTCGCCGGCCTGGTGGCCGCCGGCGTCTATCCGAGCCCGGTGCCGCATGCGCATGTCACCACCAGCACCACGCACAAGACGCTGCGCGGCCCGCGCGGCGGCGTGATCCTCACCAACGACGAGGAGATCGCCAAGAAGATCAATTCGGCCGTCTTCCCCGGCGCCCAGGGCGGGCCGCTGATGCATGTGATCGCCGCCAAGGCGGTGGCCTTCGGCGAGGCACTCGCGCCCGCCTTCCGGGACTACGCCCGCCAGGTCGTCGCCAATGCCCAGGCCCTGGGCGAAGTGCTGCGCGAGGGCGGCCTGGACCTGGTCACCGGCGGCACCGACAACCACCTGCTGCTGGTGGACCTGCGCCCGCTGGGCCTGAAGGGCAACCAGACCGAGGTGGCGCTGGAGCGTGCGGGCATCACCTGCAACAAGAACGGCATTCCCTTCGACACCGAGAAGCCGACCATCACCTCGGGCATCCGCGTCGGCACCGCCGCCATCACCAGCCGCGGCCTGAAGGAGGAC
>JBJOPV010000207.1:0-6775 GCA_046050625.1 Pseudomonadota bacterium | reverse complement strand
GCACAACCCGGCCGACGTCGAGGCCCTGTCGGCCCTGCCGCTGGCGATGGAAGACTTCGGCCCGACGGTCGAGGACGTGCGCAAGGGCCTGATCGGCAAGATCGGCGAGAACATGACCATCCGCCGCTTCAAGCGCTATGAGGGTGGCGGCGCGCTGGCCCACTACCTGCACGGCGTGCGCATCGGCGTGGTCGTCGAGTACACCGGTGACGCTGTCGCCGCCAAGGACGCCGCGATGCACATCGCCGCGATGAAGCCGGCAGCCCTGTCGTCGGCCGACGTCTCGGCCGAGCTGGTCGAGAAGGAGCGCAAGATCGCCGCCGAGAAGGCTGCCGAGTCGGGCAAGCCGGCCGAGATCGTCGCGAAGATGGTCGAAGGCTCGGTGCAGAAGTTCCTGAAGGAAGTCTCGCTGCTGGACCAGGTCTTCGTGAAGGCCGCTGACGGCAAGCAGACCGTGGGCGCCTACCTGAAGGGCGCGGGCACCTCGCTGGCCGGCTTCACGATGTTCATCGTGGGCGAAGGCATCGAGAAGAAGCAGGACGACTTCGCTGCCGAAGTGGCCGCGCAGGTCGCTGCTGCGTCGAAGGCCTGATGAAGGCGGGCCCGGCGCGTCCGGGCCGTCTTCGCCGCAATGACGGGCTGCCCTGGCGTCCCGTCATCCGGCTGCCCTAAACTCGCAAGATCGTTTTTTCCGCTTATATCGAGGTCAACTGCATGCCCGCCTACAAACGCATCCTTCTGAAACTCTCCGGCGAGGCCCTGATGGGCGATGACGCCTATGGCATCAACCGCGCGACCATCGTGCGCATGGTGCGCGAGGTGCAGGAAGTGACGGCGCTCGGATGCGAGGTGGCGGTGGTGATCGGCGGCGGAAACATCTTCCGCGGCGTGGCCGGCGGGGCGGTGGGCATGGACCGCGCCACTGCCGACTACATGGGCATGCTCGCCACCGTGATGAACTCGCTCGCGCTGGCCGACACGATGCGCCAGGAAGGCATGACCGCGCGCGTCATGTCGGCGCTGAGCATCGACCAGGTGGTCGAGCCTTACGTGCGCCCGAAGGCGCTGCAATACCTCGAAGAGGGCAAGGTGGTCGTCTTCGCTGGCGGCACCGGCAATCCTTTCTTCACCACCGACACGGCTGCTGCACTGCGCGGCGCCGAGATCGGTGCGCAGATCATGCTGAAGGCGACCAAGGTCGACGGCGTCTACACCGCCGACCCGAAGAAGGATCCGGCGGCCACCCGCTACGCGACGCTCACCTTCGACGAGGCGATCGGTCGCAACCTGGCCGTGCTGGACGCGACCGCGTTCGCGCTGTGTCGCGACCAGAAGCTGCCGATCAAGGTCTTCTCGATCTTCAAGCCGGGCGCCCTGAAGCGGGTCGTGCTGGGCGAGGACGAGGGCACCCTGGTCCACGTCTGATCCCGGTTCGCCGCCCAGAGTCTCAGGAGCAAACGATGAGCATTGCCGACATCAAGAAGAACGCCGATGCCAAGATGGCCAAGTCCATCGAGGCCTTCAAGAACGAACTGCAGAAGATCCGCACCGGTCGTGCCCACCCCGGCATCCTGGATCAGGTGCAGATCGAGTATTACGGCTCGATGCTGCCGATCAGCCAGGTCGCCAACGTCTCGCTGATCGATGCACGCACCATCAGCGTGCAGCCCTGGGAAAAGGGCATGGGCGCCAAGATCGAGCGGGCGATCCGCGAGTCCGATCTGGGGCTGAACCCGGCGGCGATGGGCGACCTGATCCGCGTGCCGCTGCCCGCGCTGACCGAGGAGCGCCGCAAGGAGCTGACCAAGGTGGTGCGCAACGCCGGCGAAGATGCCCGCGTGGCGGTGCGCAACCTGCGCCGCGATGCCAACGACCAGGCCAAGAAGCTGCTGAAGGACAAGCTCATCTCCGAGGACGACGAGCGCCGCTCCAACGACGACATCCAGAAGCTGACCGACCGCACGATCGCCGAGATCGACAAGCTGGTCCAGGCCAAGGAAGCCGAGGTCATGGCGGTCTGACGCGATGGCAGCCGCCCCGAAGTCGGCCAAGCCGGCCATCCCGCGCCACATCGCCATCGTCATGGATGGCAACGGCCGCTGGGCCAACAAGCGCTTCATGCCGCGCATCGTCGGCCACAAGTACGGCGTCGACTCGCTGATCCGCGCAATCAACGCCTGCGCCGACCGCGGCGTCGAGTACCTGACGGTCTTTGCCTTTTCCTCGGAGAACTGGAAGCGTCCCGACGAGGAGGTCTCCGGCCTGATGAACCTGGTGCTGACCGCGGTGGCCACCTATCTGACAAAGCTGGCCGACCTGGGGGTGCGCATCCGCATCATCGGCGACCGCGCTGCGGTGTCGGAGAAGGTGCGTGCAGCCTGGGAGCATGCCGAGCGCAGCACGGAGGCCAACACCCGCATCACGCTGTCGGTGGCCTTCAACTACGGTGGTCGCTGGGACATCGTGCAGGCGGTGCGCCAGGCGGTGGCCTGCGGCGTGCAGGCCGAGCAGGTCGACGAGGCACTGCTGTCGCGCCACATGGCGATGGCCTATGCGCCTGACCCGGACCTGTTCATCCGCACTGGCGGCGAGGTGCGCATCTCGAACTTCCTGCTCTGGCAGATCGCCTACGCGGAGTTTCATTTCACCGACTGTCTCTGGCCGGACTTCGACGAGCGCGAGATCGACCGGGCGATTGCCGCCTTCTCCGCACGCGACCGCCGCTATGGGGGTGTCAAGACCGACATCTCTGCCTCTGGCCAGAAGATCACGCTGGCGCCTGGCGCCTGACGCCTGGCCCTCCCGCTTCCTGATTCCCGACGGCTTCCGAAGGGTGCATCCGCATGCTCAAGCAGCGCATCATCACCGCAGTCCTCATGCTGCTGGTGCTTCTTCCGGCGCTGTTCGCGCAGGCTCCCTGGCCCTTCGCGCTGCTGACGCTGGGGATGATCGCTGCGGCCGGCTGGGAGTGGTTCCGGCTCAACGGCGCGCCCGGCGTGCCGGCACTGATCGGCGGCGCGGTGGTCGCGGCCGGGGCGGCGGCGATGTGGCAGATCGGCTGGATCGGCCACAGCCCCGGCGTGCTCTGGCCGCTTGCGTTGCTGCTGTGGGTGCTGGGCGGGGCCTGGGTGCTGCGCCGTGGCGTGACCGCCTGGCCACAGGCGCCGTCGCTGCTGCGCCTGGCCGGCGGTGTGCTGCTGCTGTGGCTGGCCTGGCTGGCGATCGCCGAGGGGCGCGCGCGCGGCCTGAACTTCCTGCTGTCGGTCTTCTGTCTGGTGTGGATGGCCGACATCGCCGCCTATTTCAGCGGCCGGGCCTTCGGTCGGCGCAAGCTGGCGCCGGCCATCAGCCCGGGCAAGAGCTGGGAAGGGGTCTGGGGCGGCATGGCCGGCGTGCTGGCGCTGGCGCTGGCCTGGATCGCCTTCGACCGCCAGGGTCTGGCCGATGGGCCGAGCCTGTACACGCTGCTGCTGCAGCGCGGCGGCCCGCTGGGCCTGATCGTCTCCTGCCTGTTCCTGGCCGCGCTGAGCGTGGTCGGTGACCTGTTCGAATCCCTGGTCAAGCGCAGCGCCGGTGCCAAGGACAGCAGTGCGCTGCTGCCTGGCCACGGCGGCGTGCTGGACCGCATCGATGCCCTGCTGCCGGTGTGTCCGCTGGCGCTTGCCCTGATCTCCGCATGACCGCATCCCTGAACGCTCCGGCGGGCGCGCCGCGCCACCGCGTCACCGTGCTCGGCTCGACCGGCTCGATCGGCACCAACACGCTCGACGTGCTGGCCCGCCATCCCGACCGCTACGAGGTCTTCGCGCTGAGCGCGCACAGCCGGGTGGACGCGCTGGCGGCGCAGTGCGCGCGCTGGCGCCCGCGCTTCGCGGTGATGCCCACGGCCGAGCTGGGTCGTGCGCTCTCCGATCGCCTGCGCGCCGAGGGTCTGCCCACCGAGGTGCTGACCGGCGCGGCCGCGCTCGAGCAGGTGGCGGCGCACCCGGAGGTCGACAGCGTGATGGCGGCCATCGTCGGCGCGGCCGGCCTGCCGCCGTGCCTGGCGGCGGCGCGCGCGGGCAAGCGGCTGCTGCTGGCCAACAAGGAGGCGCTGGTCGTCGGCGGCCAGCTCTTCATGGATGCGGTGCGCGAGGGCGGCGCCATGCTGCTGCCGATCGACAGCGAGCACTCGGCGATCTTCCAGTGCCTGCCCGAGGATCGCGCGAGCTGGGCGCAGCGCATCGACCACATCGTGCTGACCGCCTCGGGCGGCCCGTTCCGCCAGCGCGACCCCGCCACGCTGCGCGAGGTCACGCCCGAGCAGGCCTGCGTGCACCCGAACTGGGTGATGGGCCGCAAGATCTCGGTCGACTCGGCCACGATGATGAACAAGGCGCTCGAGGTGATCGAGGCGCGCTGGCTCTTCGATCTCCAGCCGCGGCAGGTGAGGGTGGTGATCCATCCGCAGAGCATCATCCACTCGATGGTGGTCTGCCGCGACCGCTCGGTGCTGGCGCAGCTGGGCACGCCCGACATGCGCGTGCCGATCGCCTACGGCCTGTCCTGGCCGGAGCGCATCGAGTCCGGCGCCGAGCAGCTTGACTTCCTCTCGCTGAAGGCGCTGACCTTCGAGGAGGCCGACGCCGCGCGTTTCCCCGGCTTGCAGCTGGCCTGGATGGCGCTGGAGGCGGCTCCTGGCAGCACCGCAGTGCTCAACGCCGCCAACGAGGTCGCGGTCGAGGCCTTCCTGGCCGGGCGGCTGCGCTTCGACCGCATTCCCGCGGTCAATGCCGGCACGCTGGAATCGCTGTCGATCCCGACCGGTGCGGCCGATTCGCTCGAGGGCCTGCTGGCGCTCGATGCCCAGGCGCGCCGCCATGCGACTGAACTCGTCGCTCGCCTGGGCGTCTGAGTCCGAATGAACACCCTGATCGCCTTCCTTGTCACGCTGGGCGTGCTGATCGTCGTCCACGAATGGGGGCATTACCGCATGGCCCGCGCGTGCGGCGTCAAGGTCCTGCGCTTCTCGATCGGCTTCGGCAAGACGATCTGGACGCGCCGCATCGGCGAGACCGAATGGGCGCTGAGCCTGCTGCCGCTGGGCGGCTATGTGCGCATGCTCGACGAGCGCGAGGGCCCGGTGGCGCCGCACGAGCTGGGCCGCGCCTTCAACCGCAAGCCGCTGCGCCAGCGCGCGGCCATCGTCGCCGCCGGCCCGGTGGCCAATCTGGTGCTGGCGGTGCTGCTGTATGCGGCCTCGTCATGGATCGGCACCCAGGAGCCGCGCGCGGTGCTGGGCACGCCGCCATCGGGCAGCGTGGCCGCGCACGCCGGACTGCAGGCGGGCGACTGGGCCCGGCGCTGGTCGCTGGAGGGCAGCGGCGAGTGGCAGGAGGTGGATTCGCTGATCGACCTGCGCTGGCAGGCCACCCGCGCTGCGCTCGACGGCCACGACCTGCGTCTGGAGTTGACCCGCGCCGACGGTGGCGGTCGCCATGAGCGCCTGCTGCCGCTGGCCGCGCTGGAGGCGGGCGAGGCCGATGCGGCGCTGGCCCGGCGCATCGGCATCGGCGCTGCCTATGCCGAGCCGATCATCGGCGAGCTGGTGGCTGCCGGCCCGGCCGAGCGGGCCGGGCTGAGGCCGGGTGACCGGGTGCTGCGCGTCGACGCGCAGGAGATCGTCGACGCCGCCGCACTGCGCGCGCTGATCCGCGACTCCGGCAGCCGGGGCGAGCCCGCGCCCCAGCAGTGGTGGATCGAGCGCGAGGGCAGGCGCCTCGCGCTGACGGTGCAGCCGGCCCGGGTCGAGGAGCGCGGCCAGGCCATCGGCCGCATCGAGGCGGTGGTCGGTGCCCGGCCGCAGACCGATCTGGTGCGGCTCGACCTGGTCGACGGCCTGCTGCGCGGCGTCGAGCGCACCTGGGACATGTCGACGATGTCGCTGACCATGTTCGGCCGCATGATCACCGGTGACGCCTCGCTGAAGAACCTGAGCGGTCCGCTGACGATCGCCGACTATGCCGGCCAGTCGGCCGAGCTGGGGCTGGCCTACTACCTGGGCTTCCTGGCCGTGGTCAGCGTCAGTCTCGGGGTCCTGAACCTGCTGCCGCTGCCGATGCTCGACGGCGGGCACCTCCTGTATTATCTGATCGAGGGTGCCATCGGCCGCCCGATCCCCGAGGTGTGGATCGCGCGGCTGCAGCGCGGGGGCCTGATGGTGATCC
Organism: Pseudomonadota bacterium; assembly: GCA_046050625.1. Classification (GTDB taxonomy): domain Bacteria; phylum Pseudomonadota; class Gammaproteobacteria; order Burkholderiales; family Burkholderiaceae_C; genus Sphaerotilus. The sequence goes on along the minus strand of JBJOPV010000207.1, from coordinate 569 downwards.
TGCTGATGATGTCGCTCGCCCTGTACAACGACGTGGCCCGCTACCTGGGCCTGCACTGACCGCATGCGCGTACCCGCCTTCCTCCCCGTTTCCTCTCCCCGAGCCTGCGCTGTCGCGCTGATGGTGGCCGCAGCCTCGCTGCCGGCGCTGGCGGCGGCACCCTTCACGCTGAAGGACATCCGCGTCGAGGGCCTGCAGCGCACCGAGGCGGGCACGGTGTTCGCGTCGCTGCCCTTTCGCGTCGGCGACACCTACAGCGACGAGAAGGGCGCGGCGGCGCTGCGTGCGCTGTTCGCCACCGGCCTGTTCAAGGACGTGCGCATCGAGATCGAGGGCCAGGTCGCGGTCGTCGTCGTCGAGGAGCGCTCGGTCATCGGCAAGGTCGACTTCACCGGCACCAGCGAGTTCGACCGCGACACGCTGATCAAGGCGCTCAAGGACATCGGCGTCGGCGAGGGCCAGCCCTTCGACAAGGCGCTGGCCGACCGCGCCGAGCAGGAGCTCAAGCGCCAGTACCTGACCCGCAGCCTCTACGGCGCCGAGGTGGTCACCACCATCACCCCGGTCGA
>JBJOPV010000206.1:0-6781 GCA_046050625.1 Pseudomonadota bacterium | reverse complement strand
CCGAGGCCGGATCGACGACGCGGCCGTTCTGGATCAGGATCTTCATGCTTCGTTCCCCGCGATGATCGACATCACCGCCATGCGCACCGCGATGCCAAACGTCACCTGCGGCAGGATCACGCTGTGCTGGCCGTCAGCCACCACCGAGTCGATCTCGACGCCGCGGTTGATCGGGCCCGGGTGCATCACGATGCAGTCGGGCGCGGCCAGTGCCAGCTTCTCCTCGGTCAGGCCGTAGCTCTTGAAGTACTCGCCGGCGCTGGGCAGCATCGCGCCGCTCATGCGCTCGTTCTGCAGACGCAGCATGATGATGACGTCGGCGTCGCGGATGCCCTCGGCCAGATCGTGGTGGACCTGCACGCCCATCTCGGCCAGGTTGCCCGGCACCAGCGTCTTCGGGCCGACCGCGCGGATCTCGGGCACGCCCAGCGTGGTCAGCGCATGGATGTCCGAGCGCGCGACGCGGCTGTGCACGATGTCGCCGACGATCGCCACCCGCAGCTGGGTGAAGTCCTTCTTGTAGTGGCGGATGGTGTACATGTCCAGCAGCCCCTGCGTCGGGTGCGCATGGCGGCCGTCACCGGCGTTGACGACGTGGACATGCGGCGCACAGTGCTGCGCGATCAGATACGGCGCGCCCGACTCGCTGTGGCGCACCACGAACATGTCGGCATGCATCGCCGACAGGTTGGCGATGGTGTCAAGCAGGCTCTCGCCCTTGGACGCGCTGGACTTGGCGATGTCGAGGTTGATCACGTCCGCGCTCAGGCGCTTGGCGGCGATCTCGAAGGTGGTGCGGGTGCGCGTCGAGTTCTCGAAGAACAGGTTGAACACCGACTTGCCGCGCAGCAGCGGTACCTTCTTGACCTCGCGGTCGTTGACCGCCAGGAAGGTGCTGGCCGTGTCGAGAATGTGCGTCAGCACCGCCCGGGGCAGACCCTCGATCGACAGCAGATGGATCAGCTCGCCGTGCTTGTTGAGCTGGGGATTGCGGCGCGAGAGCATCAGCGGGTCTCCTGGGTGTCGCGGACCGTGAAGCGGAAGCGGCCGGTCTCGTCGCGGTCGAGCGCGATCTGCTGGGTGGCCGGCAGCGTGATGCGCGCGGCGGCAAAGGCGGCCTGGATCGGCAGCTGGCGCCCGCCCCGGTCGACCAGCACCGCCAGCCGCACCGAGGCGGGCCGACCAAAGTCGAACAGCTCGTTGATGACCGCGCGCGTCGTGCGGCCGGTGTAGAGCACGTCATCGATCAGCACGATCGGGCGGCCATCGACGCTGAACGGCAGGTTCGTCGCGTCGGTGGTCGAGCCCAGGCCGCGCGAGCTGAAGTCGTCGCGGTGCAGCGTGCTGGAGATGACGCCGTGCGGCAAGGCCAGGCCGAGGTCGCGCTGCAGCCGCTCGGCCAGCCAGGCGCCGCCGGACCACACGCCGACCAGGACGGCGTCAGGCTCCAGCAGCCCGCGCACGCCGGCCAGCAACTCGCCATAGAGCGCCTCGGCATCGAGATGCAGACTCATGGATCAATCCTTCGGTGGGTTCGTTTCTTCGGGGTCTTGTTCTTGCGACGGCGCGAGCGCGGCGACCCGCGCGGCCCGGTCGAGCTCGTCGAGGTGCTGCGTCAGCAGCAGCGCCGCGGCGGCCGCATCGGCATCGCGTGCGCCGGCGGCCAGCACCTCGGTGGTGCTGTAGCGCTCGTCGACCTCGAACACCGGCAGGCCGAAGCGGCCCTGGAGCTGGCGCGCAAAGCGCTGCGCGCGGCGGGTGTTCTCGTGGTCGGCGCCGTCGGGGTGACGCGGCACGCCCACGACCAGCGCGTCGGGGCGCCACTCGCGGATCAGCGCCTCGATCGGCGCGAAGCGGGCCTGGCCCTCGGCGGCAATCGTCCTGAGCGGCGAGCCGCAGCCCAGCGTGCGGCTGCCGCTGGCCACGCCGGTGCGGCGCAGACCGTAGTCGAAGGCCAGATAGGTCTCGGGCAGACGCGGCAAGCTCATGCGTGACCCGCGTCCTGCGCCAGGAAGACCGGATCGATGCCCAGCAGCGACAGCGCGCGCTGGTAGCGCTGCTCGGCCGGCGTGTCGAAGATGATGGCCGGATCGGCATCGACCGTCAGCCAGCCGTTGCGCGAGAGCTCGTCCTCGAGCTGGCCGGCGCCCCAGCCGGCGTAGCCCAGCGTGATCAGCACCCGACGCGGGCCGTGGCCGCCCGACAGGGCTTCGAGCACATCACGGCTGGTGGTCATCGCCAGGCCACCGGGCACCAGCAGCGAGGAGGCGTAGGCCGCCGCGTCGTCGGCCGGGCGGTCGTGCAGCACGAAGCCGCGCTCGGTCTGCACCGGTCCGCCGAAATGCACCGGCACGGCGGCCAGGTCCTCGCGGTCCAGCGCCATCTCGACACGCTCGAACAGATTGGCGATCGTGATGTCGATCGGCTTGTTGATGACCAGTCCGAGCGCGCCGCGCTCGGTGTGTTCGCACAGGTAGACGACCGAGCCGGCGAAATGATCGTCGGCCATGCCGGGCATGGCGATCAGGAACTGGTTGGTGAGGTTGATGCTGCCAAGGCCGGACATGGCAGGGATTGTAGCGATCGCGCACACTGCGCAGATGCTCACGCGACTGCCCCCTTCCCCCACGCTCGACCCGGTCGACCGGGCGCTGGTCTGGCTGCGCCGCGACCTGCGCGTCGACGACCATGCCGCGCTGCACCGCGCGCTGCGCCAGGCGCGCCAAGTGTGGTGCGTCTTCATCCTCGACACCACGATCCTGGCCGGCCTGCCGCAAGCCGACCGCCGCGTCGAGTTCATCTGGCACGCGCTGCACGAGCTCGACCGGCGCCTGCGCTCGCTCGGCGGTGGCCTGATCGTGCGCCAGGGCGACCCGCGCGAGGAGATCCCGCGGCTGGCGCGGGCGCTGCATGTGCAGGCGGTGCACGTCAACCGCGACCACGAGCCCGACGCCATCGCGCGCGACGCCCGGGTGCGCGGCGCGCTGGCCGACGCCGGCATCTCCTTCCTGAGCTGGAAGGACCAGGTGATCTTCGAGACCGACGAGGTGCTGACCGGCGCGGGCACGCCCTTCTCGGTCTTCACGCCCTACCGCAACGCCTGGCTGAAGAAGCTGGCCGAGGGCAGCGGCTTCTACCTGAAGGCCTACCCGGTCGAGCGCCATGCGCGCCATCTGGCCGCGGTGCCGGCCGATGTCGACCTCGGCATCCCGACGCTGGAGGCGCTCGGCTTCGCGCCCACCGACATGGCCGCGCGGCTGCACCCCGGCGCCTCGGGCGGCGAGCACCTGCTGCTGGACTTTCTCGAGCGCATCGACCGCTACGACAGCACGCGCGACTTTCCCGCCATCAAGGGCCCGAGCTACCTGAGCGTGCACCTGCGCTTCGGCACGGTGTCGATCCGTCAGCTCGCGCGGCTGGCCCACGAGCGCGTGGCGGCGGGCTCACGCGGTGCCGAGGTCTGGCTGTCGGAGCTGATCTGGCGCGACTTCTATTTCCAGATCCTGCACCACCATCCGCGTGTCGTCGGCCACTGCTTCAAGCCGGAGTACGACGCGATCCGCTGGGAGCACGGCAAGGCGGCCGATGCGCTGTTCGAGGCCTGGTGCACCGGGCAGACCGGCTATCCGATCGTGGACGCGGCGATGCGCCAGCTCGCGCAGACCGGCTACATGCACAACCGGCTGCGCATGATCACCGCCAGCTTCCTGACCAAGCACCTGGGGCTGGACTGGCGCCGCGGCGAGGCCTGGTTCGCGCGGCACCTCAACGATTTCGACCTGGCGGCCAACAACGGCGGCTGGCAGTGGGCGGCCTCCACCGGCTGCGATGCGCAGCCCTACTTCCGCATCTTCAACCCGATGACGCAGAGCCGGAAATTCGATGCGGAGGGCCGTTTCATCCGCCGCTACGTGCCGGAGCTGGCCGGGCTGGACGACGACGCGATCCACGCGCCCTGGCAGGCCCGCCCGATGGAGCGGCTGGCAGCGGGCGTCGAACTGGGCAAGACCTATCCGCAGCCGGTCGTCGACCATGACGAGGCGCGGGCACGCACGCTGGCGCGCTTCGAGACGGTGAAGAAGGTCGCGGCGCGGCGCTGAGCCGCAGCGGCACGGCCGGGCTCAGAACAGCTCGACCGAGCCGAACTTCATGTTGTCCTCGAGCTCGCCGGCCGCCACCAGCGCGAGCTGCGAGCAGACCTGGTTGCGGCCGTGGGTCTTGCCGTAGTAGACCGCCTTGTCGGCCCGATCGAAGCAGGCCTGCGGGGTGTCGCCGGCGCGCACGTCGCTGAAGCCGACGCTGACCGTCGAGCGGCCGATGCCGATGAAGTAGTGGCTCTCCACCGCATGGCGGAAGCGCTCGAAGGCGGCGCGGGCGCTGTCCTCGTCGGGCGCCGACAGCAGCACGACGAACTCCTCGCCACCGAAGCGGTAGAGGCGGTCGTCATAGCGGAAGGTCGATCGCATCAGCCGCGCCAGCACCGTCAGCGCCTCGTCGCCGACCAGGTGGCCAAAGCGATCGTTGATCTGCTTGAAATGGTCGATGTCGATGACCCCGAGCCAGTAGCGACGCGGTCCGTCATGACGGCGGTCAGGCAAGGCCGTCGCGGTGGCAGCCACATCGTGCACCGAATAAAGCCGGTGCGCGTCGACCACCGTGGCCTGCAGGAAGGTGGTGTCGAAGCTCTTGCGGTTGAGCAGCCCGGTGAGCGTGTCGCGCTCGCTGTAGTCGAGCAGCGACATGTAGTTGCCATGCACCCGCAGCACGCAGGCCAGCAGGGTTCGCACCGAGTCGCTGACCGGCCGCGAGGAGCAGACCTCGAGCACGCCGGCCGTGTTCAGGTCGCCGGCCATCGGCAGCAGCAGCAGATGCCGGCCGTCCTGCACGGTTGTCGTCACCTCGGCCTGCTCGAAGCAGTGCCAGTGGCAGGGCAGACTGGACAGTACCCGCGGATCACGTTCGTCGTCGGGGAGCTGGTCGGCCACGATCGGCGGCTCGCGCCCGGCACGCTGGATGCCGCACAGGATCCAGAAACGCGGCCCGTCGGCCTCGCCGATCAGGCGCCACAGCCTCACCTCCTGCACCCCGTCGGTGTCGGACAGCGCGGCCAGCAGGGCCGAGTCGATCATGACCCGCTCACGCGTGCAGGTCATCTCGATCAGCAGGTCCAGCGGTGCCGCGATGGACGGTGCACACCGGCTAGGTGGGTTATGGGACATCTGGAAAACTCCGTCAGAGCGGGAGAGGTGCCGCTACATCGGCATGTCGACGGATCAGCCTTAGCAGTTCCTCCTCGCCGTAGGGCTTGCCCAGGTAACCGTCGGCACCCAGCTCGTGCGCAAGATCACGATGCTTCTGCGCGATCCGGGAGGTGATCATGATGACTGGCAGGTCTGCCAGCGCCGCGTCGCCGCGGATGTTGCGCAGCAGGTCGAAGCCGTCCATGCGCGGCATCTCGATGTCGGACAGCACCACCGCCGGGCGCTCGCCGGCCAGCAGCTCCAGCGCCTCCATGCCGTCCTTGGCCAGCGCGACCCGCAGGCCCTCGCGCTCGAGCAGCCGTCGGGTGATGCGCCGCACCGTGAGCGAATCGTCGACCACCAGCACCAGCGGCGCCGGCCGCACCGGCTCGACCGGCGCCGTGCCCTGCGGCAGGGCCTCGGGCACCTGCATCAGCTGCTGCGCCTCGGCGCCATAGACCGCCGCCAGCGTGACCGGGTTGTAGATCAACGCCACCGCCCCGGAGGCCAAGAGCGTCATGCCCGCCAGCCCCGGCAGGCGCGAGAGCTGCGGCCCCAGGTTCTTGACCACCACCTCATGGCTGCCAAGCACCTCGTCGACCTGCAGCGCAACCCGCTGCTGCGCCGAGCGCACCACCACCAGCGGCAGGGTGCGCGCCCCGGCCATCTCCAGGCTGTGGCCGCTGCCCCCCAGCAGCGCGCCCAGCCAATAGAACGGCAGGCGAAGACCGCCATAAAGATACTGCCCGTCATGCGCGGCGTGCTGCACCTGCTCGGGCGGCTGGCGCTGCACCAGCTCGACCAGATGGGACGGCACCGCGATCGAGCGGCTGCCCGCGCGCAGCAGCACCACCTGCGTGACCACCGTCGTCAGCGGCATGACCAGCCGGAAGCGCGTGCCACGCCCGGCGCGGCTGAAGATCTCGATGCGCCCACCCAGCGCCTGCACCTCGGACTTGACCACGTCCATGCCGACGCCGCGCCCGGCCACCTCGGTCAGCACCTCGACCGTCGACAGCCCCGGCGCGAAGATCAGGTTGGCCAGCTCATGCTCGTCGAGCCGGGCGCCCTCGGCGACCAGGCCCATCTCGACCGCACGGCGACGGATGCGCGGCAGATCCAGCCCGGCGCCATCGTCGCGGACCTCGACGCTGACCTCGTTGCCTTCCTGCTCGAGCGTGATGACGATGCTGCCGGTCGGATCCTTGCCGGCGCCCTGTCGCTGTTCGGGCGGCTCGATGCCGTGGGTGACGCAGTTGCGCAACAGGTGCTCGAGCACCGCGTTCATGCGGTCGAGCACGCCGCGGTCGACCTCGATCGAGCCGCCGACGATGTCGAAGCGCACCTGGCGGCCGGTCTCCTTGGCCGCCAGCCGCACCACGCGGTACAGCCGCTCGGACAGGCTCTCGAACTCGACCATGCGGGTGCGCAGCAGATCGCCCTGCAGCTCGCGGGTCAGCCGGGCCTGCGCGGCCAGCTCGTCCTCGGCGGTCTGCAGCGTGCGCTGCAGCGCACCGCGCACGGTGGCCACGAGCTGCAGG
>JBJOPV010000205.1:0-6802 GCA_046050625.1 Pseudomonadota bacterium | reverse complement strand
CGAGCAACGCCAGGCGCTGGCGGTGCTCGTCGCTCAGCCGCTCGGCCGTGCCGCCGAGCGCCTCGGCGACGAACATGCGCTCGCGCTGCTCGGGGCGCAGCGGCAGGAAGCGGATCTTGAAGGTGAAGCGCCTGAGCGCCGCCTCGTCGAGGTCCTCGAACAGGTTGGTGGTGCAGATGAAGACGCCGCCGAAGCGCTCCATGCCCTGCAGCATCTCGTTGACCTCGGTCACCTCGTAGCTGCGCTCGGCGCGGCGGCGGGTGCGCAGGAAGCTGTCGGCCTCGTCGAGCAGCAGCACCGCCTGCTCGGTGGCGGCTTCAGTGAACATGCGCGCCATGTTCTGCTCGGTCTCGCCGACGAACTTGCTGACCAGGTCGCTGGCCTGGCGGATCATCAGCGGGCGGCCCAGGGCCTGCGCGATGTGCTCGGCCAGCGCGGTCTTGCCGGTGCCGGGCGCGCCGTGAAAGCACAGCGCGCCGTGGCCGCGCCGGCGCAGCGCCTCGACGATGCGCGGCACCTCGAAGCGGCTCTCGACATGCAGCAACTCCAGATCGTAGGCCGTCACCGCGGGGCGGGCGGCCGGGCGACCGGCGTCCGCGTTGCCCAGCGCCAGGTCGGCGTGCGCGATCTGGCGCTCGATCAGGCGCTCGATCGCCGCGCTGTCGCGGCTGTCGGGCTCACCGATCAGCCGGGCGAAGCGCACCGCGGTGCGGATCTGCGCCGGCGTCAGCGCCTTGCGCTGCGTCAGCCGCTCGATGAACTCGGCGCTGACCTCGGCCGCGCCCAGGGCCCGGCGCACCAGCGCCTCGCGCGCGCCCGGCGGCGGCGACTTCAGCTCCAGGTGGTACTGGAAGCGGCGCCGGAAGGCCGGGTCGATCTGCTCGATGCGGTTGGTGACCCAGATCACCGGCACCGGATTGCTCTCGAGGATCTGGTTGACCCAGGCCTTGCCGTTGACCGAGCCGGAGCTGCCGCTGTCGCCGCTGCTCTCGAGCCGGGCGATCAGCTGCGCCGCGTCCGAGGAGATCGGCGGAAAGACGTCCTCGACCTCGTCGAACAGCAGCGCCACCTCCGGGCTGGCCTTCAGGAAGACCTGGCTGATCTGCAGCGAGCGGTAGCGGTCGCGGCCCGACAGCGAGTTGCCGTCGCGATCGGCATGCTCGACCTCGTAGAGCTCGAGGCCGGCCTGCTGCGCCACGACGCGGGCCAGCTCGGTCTTGCCGGTGCCGGGCGGGCCGTACATCAGCACGTTGACGCCGCTTTCGCGCCGCGCGACCGCGTTCCTCAGCAGCGCGGTGAGCACCTCGACCTCGTCGGCGACGAAGTGGAAGTCGGCGGCCGTCAGCTCGCTCTTGACCGAGGGCCGGGTGAAGACCGCCATCAGGTCCTGCGGGTCGCGGTACTCGCGCATCAGCACCGGGGGCAGCTGGTCGGAGACCTTCATCAGGTCGGCCAGGTCGGTGATGTTGTGCTCGGAGATCAGGTTCTCGATCATGCCGATGCGCTCCAGGCGGCTGCCGGCGCGCAGTGCCTCGGCCACCTCGCGCTGGTCGACGCCGGCCACCTCGGCCAGCGTGGCGTAGGCCTCCTGGGCGCTGGCGACCTTGAACTCGACCAGCAGGCCGCGCAGGTCGCGCTGGTAGCGCGCCAGCGTGCCGTACAGGATCAGCGCGCGCTCGGCCGGATTGAGCTGCAGCAGGCCGGCCAGCAGCTCGACGTTCTTCTCGACCAGCGTGCCGTTCTGGCGCAGGTGCTGCGCCAGCCAGTCGCCGGTGGTGCTGAGAATGGCCATCAGGTCCTTGGGTGCGTCCTTGATGTACTCGTCGAGGTAGAAGTAAAGCGTGCCCTCCTCGTAGGGGCCGCCCCACCAGCCGTGGCGCTCCAGGAAGGCTGCGTCGTCGAGCTGCACGTGGTCCGACCAGGTTTCGTGCTCGCGCACCCGGCGGCCGAGGAACTCGCGCAGCCGCTGCAGCACGCTGACCGGCCAGACCAGATGCCGCGCGGTCAGCGACAGCAGGCTGTTCCAGTCGCGCCGCCCGGCCAAGCGGCCGGCCTGGCGCAGCGTCAGCGTCAGCACGAAATGGGTGCAGAGCTGGTCGAGCACCGGCGAGTCCAGCAGGCCCGGCGACAGCAGCACCGGCGCGCCGCCCTTGCGGCTGCGCGAGCGGCGGACCGGCTCGGGGCGGGACACTTCCTTGCGCATGCGGTCTCCTCGCGATCTCGGGGGAATCTGGGTCCGTCTCCGGCCCGCGTGTCTGCCATCTTCGCGCCAACCGGGCGAGACAGGCAAGGCCGGGGCGGCGCTCAGTGCAGCACGACCGGGTGGTGCGCCAGCGTGGTGTAGGCCGACAGGAAATCGTCGATGTGCATCTCGTCGACCTCATCGCCGATCAGTCGCTCGACACTGGCCTGGAAGTGCTCGGCCAGCAGGCCGGCCAGGTAGATCTCGCGGCGCGAGGTCTTGTCGACGATCTCGAAGCCGCCGTGCGGATGGCCGTCGCCCATGTGCTGCATCACCGCGAAGTTCTCGGAGTTGTAGAGCATGTGCATCGTGATCTCCTTGGGGAAACGGTTGAGGAACGAAGGGTTGGGGGCAGGTCGGTCGGATTCAAGACGCGAGCAGCAGCAGCTCGAGCGCGTCGCCGTCGGCCTCGCTCAGGCGCAGGCGCTGCGGCCAGTGCGGCGCCTGCGGCAGCGTCCAGACTTCGGCGCGGGTGTCGAAAGGGCCCTCGGGCTCGCGGCGCAAGTGCCAGCGGCCGGCCTCGTCGCGCTCGATCAGCGTGAAGACCCAGTGCTGCACCTCGCCGCCGGTGCTGGCCACCGGCATGACGAGGTGTGCGCCCGGGGTCAGGCCGGGCGCATCGAGCCGTGCGGTCAGCTGCGCGATCCAGCTCAGCCGGTCCTGCGTGCCGGGCTCGAGCGGTTCTCGGCCCTCGCGCCCGGAGAAGCTCACATGCGGGCTGGCGCCTTCGCGCACGAAGCTGACCGCGCGCTCGCTGCGGCGCAGCCGCTGGTCGGTGTGGCGCTCGGGCGCGATGCCCTGCGCATCGATGTGGCCGGTGCTGGTCTGCGTCAGGATCAGGCCGATGACCGGCACGCGCGCCTCCAGTCGCATGCGGTAGCGCGAGCCGTCGAGGTCCCAGTCGATCTGGCCGCGACCGACCAGCGCGCCGCGGCTCAGGCGGTAGTCGAGCCGGACCGGCGGCGGCATGACCGGCGCTGTCTCAGGGGCAGGTCCGGGCGGCTTGATGGCCACCGTCAGCGTCTCGGCCGTCGGTGCGAGCATCGTCCGCGCTGATGCGGCGTCGGCCTGCGGGTCCGTGGCCGGTGACGCGGACCGTGCCGGCAAGGCGGTGGGGACCGGTGCGGCGGGCGCGCGAGGCGCCGGCGGCGTGACCGCCACCTGTGCGAGGGCCGAGGTCGGCGCAGGCGCGGGCAGCGGCCGCAGATCGACCGGCCGAACGGTCGGAACGAGGGTGGGCGCAGTGGAGACGGAGGCCGACTGCCAGCGGTCGATCAGCCACAGATGCAGTGCGGCGCTGAGCACCAGCAGCCCGCCCAGCGCCAGCCGGGCACGCACGGCGCGGCGGGCCGGCGGTGGCGGGGCGGACAGGGCAGGGCGATCGGGCAGCAAGCGACGGACCTCCGTGACGCATCGGGCGTCGTTCGTCCCAGTCTGCCACGTCTGCGATCATTGCGCCCATGAAGCTCGCGACCTACAAGGACGGCTCGCGCGACGGCCAGCTCGTCGTCGTCTCGTCCGACCTGACCACCGCCCACCATGCCAGCGCGATCGCCTCGCGGCTGCAGCAGGTGCTCGATGACTGGTCCTTCCTGTCACCGCAGCTGCACGATCTGGCGCGCACGCTCGACGAGGGCCGGGCTCGCCATGCCTTTCCCTTCGATCCGCGCATGTGCATGGCGCCGCTGCCGCGCGCCTGCCGGGCGGTGGAGGTGCAGCTCGGTGACGAGCCGGGCGGGGACGACGCGCTGGCCTGGCAGCCGCTGCCGGGCGACGGCCTGCTGGGCGCCTGCGACGAGGTGACGCTGGCGGGCCCGGCGGCGACGCTGGCGGTGGCGCCGCGCTGGATCGTGCTGAGCGGCGAGCTGCCGGTCGGGGCCTCGCCCGAGCAGGCGCTTGACAGCGTGCGTCTGGTCGGCGCTGGCCTGCAGTGGCAGCAGCAGGACGCGGCCTGCCCGCGCCCGTGGCTGAGCCTGACGCCGGTGCTGATGACGCCGGACGCGTTTCAGGCGGGCGCGCGCGGCGAGGGGCAAGGCCGGCTGGCGCTGAGTCTGGCGCCGGAGGGGCTGCTGCCGATCGGCGCGCCGGTGCAGCCCTCGCCACCGATCGGGCCGCTGCTGGCCCGGCTGGCCCGGGCGCGGGGCGTGCGTGCCGGCACGCTGCTGGCGCTGGGTCCGGCAGCGCAGTCACTGGGCGAGGCCGAGCGGATCGGGTTGGCGGCGCTGGCACCGCGTGGCCAGGTTCCGCTCGGTACGCTGGAGGTCGGCCTGCGTCGGCTGCGGCGCGACTGAGGGCCGAGGCTGATGATCGCCAAACTGCTTGCGCGCCGGCTGCTGGCCGTGCTGCTGTCTGTGCCGTTGTTCGTGCCGCTGCTGGCGGCGCCGGGTCTGCTGCGTGCCCAGACGCAGCAGGAGCCGTCAGCCGCCGAGGCGCTGTGCCCTCCGCAGGCCGAGCCGCCGACGCAGGCGCAGTGGCTGCAGTCGCTGCCCGGTCCGGTCGATCGCGGCCTGCTGTGGCGCCTCGAGAAGGACGGGCGCGTCTCGCATCTCTACGGCACGGTGCATGTCGGCCGCCCGGACTGGATTCTGCCAGGGCCCGGGGTGATGGCGGCCCTGGCGCAGGCCGATCGGGTCGCTTTCGAGCTGGATCTGTTCGATCCGGATGTGCTGCAGCGCCTGCAGCGCGCCGCCCTGGTGCCCGCCGGACAGCCGGACCTGCCTGCCGATCTGGCCGAGCGCCTGGCGCAGCAGCGCTCGCTGGCCTGCGTCGGTGGTCTGCTCGCGGGGTTGAGGCCGGAGCTGCAGGTGATCACGCTGGTGTCGCTGTCGCTGCGCGGCGACGGGCTCGATCCCGCCTGGGGCATCGACGGCTGGCTGGCACGGCTGGCCCATGCGCGGCGCCAGACGGTGCTGTCGCTGGAGACGCCAGAGCAGCAGGTCGCGCTGCTGGTGGCGCCGCAGCCCGCCGAGGTGGCGGCGGTGGTGCGCCGTGGCCTCGACGAGCTGGAGGATCCGGCCACCCGGCGAGTGGCGCTGCGGCTGGCCGCGCACTGGGCGGCCTCGGATCTGACCGCGATCGAGAACTTCGCGCAATGGTGCGGCTGCCTCGAGGGCGAGGCCGAGCGCCAGGCGCATCAGGCCGGCGTGCTGGCGCGCAATCCCGCCATGGCCGAGCGCATCGCCACGCTGCATCAGCGCGGCGCGCGGGTCTTCGCCGCGGTCGGCGCCCTGCACATGACCGGCCCCGAAGGGCTGCCGGCGCTGCTGGCCCGGCGTGGCTTCAGGGTGGAGCTGATGCTGCCGGTGCCTGCGCGTCCGTGACACATCCGGCCTCGGTCGGCACAATGGTCCGGCGCGGTGGACAGGAAGGAAATGCAGGAATCCTGCAGCCTCCCAAGACACGAAGACATGAAGACATGAGGAGCATCCGATGAGCGACAGCAGCAACCCGTTCGGCAACACCTACTCGCAGGCCTGCACCGAGGCCTTCGCCAAGTTCGTGCCCGGCTTCGACTTCCTGCAGGGGCTGGTCAAGAACGCCGGCCAGACCCTGCCCAACATCGGGCAGTGGGTGGCGCCGACCCTGGATCCCCAGGAGCTCGACAAGCGCATCGGCGAGCTGCGCACCGTGCAGTTCTGGCTCGAGCAGAACGCGCGGATGATCGCCACCACCGTGCAGGCGCTGGAGGTGCAGCGCATGACGCTGGGCACGCTGCGCACGATGAACGTGCCGATGGCCGATCTCGGCGAGGCGCTGAAGGTGCGGGTGCCCGATGTCTTCAGCGCGGCAGCGGCTGCCGCCGCCCCGGCCCGGGCGCCGGCACCTGCCCCGGCTCCTGCTCCGGCGGCAGCGGCACCGGCGGCCGCCGAGCCGGCGCCGCCGGCGGTCGATCCGATGCAGTGGTGGGGCGCGCTCACCCAGCAGTTCACCGAGCTGGCCACCCAGACCGTGCAGGCCACTTCGAGCGCCGCGGCCGAGGCCCAGGCCCGTGCCGCCGACGCGATGCAGGACGTGATGAGCAGCGTGGCCGCGGCCGCCGCCACGCCGCCGGCCGCGCCGGAGCCGGCGCCGGCGCCTGCTCCGGCGAAGAAGGCCGCCACGCGCCGCAGTCCGGCCGCCGACCCCGCCCCGGCAAAGAGGGCCGCCCGCAAGGCTCCGGCTGCGCCGCGCAAGGCCTGACGGACATCGAGCAGGACGTGCCTCGCGTGTCGACTCCCGTTTTCCTGGTTGCCCATGCCACCCATCCCGACGCGACGATGGCGCTGGCGCTGGCCGCCGCGCAGCTCGACGGGCAGCGCGCTTCGCGTGCGCCGGTCGACCGCGGGCGCCTGGCGCCGCTGGGCTTCATCTACATCACCGACCACCATGCCGGGCAGGCCGACGCGCTGCTGACCGAGCTGAAGCTGCGCTGGCCGGGCGTGCCCTGGGTCGGTTCGGTCGGCATCGGGGTGGCGGTCAGCGGGGTCGAGTATTTCGACGAGCCGGCGCTGGTGCTGATGCTGGCCGAGCTGCCGCCGGGCAGCTTCGAGCTGTTCAGCGGCGAGCGCCCGCTGCTGCGCG
>JBJOPV010000204.1:0-6818 GCA_046050625.1 Pseudomonadota bacterium | reverse complement strand
CTGCTGGCGCGGCGCGGCGCCAAGGTGGTCGTCTCGGCGCGCAAGGCGGGGCCGCTGCAAGCCTTCGCTGCCGCGCATCCCGGTGCGATGGCGCTGCCGCTCGACGCCGCCGCTCCTGGTGCGCTGAAGGCCGGCATGGCGCAACTGCTGGCGCAGCACGGGCGGCTCGATCTGGCGGTGTACTGCGCCGGTCACTACCTGCCAGTGCGCGCCACGGCCTACGACCTCGACGAGGTGATCCGTCACCAGGACATCAACGTCACCGGCGCGATGCGGATGCTCGACGCCGTGCTACCGACGCTGCTCGCCCAGCGCCACGGCCACGTCAGCCTTGTCGCCAGCGTGGCCGGCTACCGCGGCCTGCCGCAGGCGCTGGCCTATGGCCCGACCAAGGCGGCGCTCATCAACATGGCCGAGGTCTTGCAGATGGACCTGAAGCCCAGCGGCATCGACGTGTCTGTCATCAACCCTGGTTTTGTCGAGACCCCGTTGACCGCGCAGAACACCCACCCGATGCCTGCGCTGATCACCCCGGAAGTTGCCGCGGAGGAGATCCTGAAGGGCTGGGCGCGGGGCGCGTTCGAGATCCATTTTCCGAAGCGGTTCAGCCGGGTGCTGAAGCTGCTGGGGCTGCTCGGTGACGGGCTGTATTTCTCGCTGGTGCGCCGCGCCACCGGGCTGTGAGGACCACGCCATGACCTTGCCGACACCGCGCCACCCGGACCCCCGCGTCGCCCGCGTCATCACCTTCTTCGAGCAGCTCGCGCCCGCCGACCTGGACCGGCTGGATGCGGTCTACGCCGACGGTGCGCGCTTCAAGGATCCGTTCAACGAGGTCTTCGACATCCCCGGCATTCGCCGCGTCTTCGCGCACATGTTCGACAGCCTCGGCGCGCCGCGCTTTGTCGTGCTCGATGCGGTCGCGCAGGGCGACCAGTGTTTCCTGACCTGGGATTTCCTCTTCGAAGCACCGCGCCTCGGCCCCGGCACCACGACCATCCACGGTGGCTCGCACCTGCGCTTCGGCGCGGACGGCCGTCTGGTGCTGCACCGCGACTACTGGGACGCGGCCGAGGAGCTGTACGAGAAACTGCCGGTGGTCGGCGGGCTGATGCGCTGGCTCAAGCGCCGCGCTGCGGGGTGAGCGTCACTGCGGCGGATCGTCCGAGTTCGCCTGCCCTTCGGAGAGGGTGTGGAGCTGGAACTTGCCGTCCGCCGTGACCAGCCAGACCTCCGGGTAGACCACGCTCTTCATGCCGCGTGGCGGCGGCGGATAAGGCTCGGCCGCGTAGACCATGCGCTGGATCCACGGTGTGACCTCGTGCGCAGAAGCCGGGTAGCGCGTGATGCGCAGGTCGGTGACGCGGCCGCGGCTGTCGATGGTGGTGCGGAACGCGGCGATGGCGTAGAGCATCGGAGGCAGCTTGCCGTCGAAGACGTGCGGCCAGTAGCGCATGTAGAGGTGGCGGGCGCCCTCGGTGCGGTATTCGCTGGTGTTGCGGGCCGCGCCGGTGCTGAGGCTGGCAATCTCGTCGAGCGGCTGGGGTGCCGGTGCTGTCTGGAACTGGGCGAATGCTGGCAGGCAGGCCAGTGCCCAACCTGCCAGCAACCCCATCCCCCGCACGCGCCATGGCTGCTGCGGGCTTTCTTGGTGTTCTCGGCCGCTGGACGGCCGGATTCCACGGAGTCTAGCGATCACTTGCGCAGTTCCGGTGTGCATAGTTGGCAAACAGCGGCGTGGCCCCTGCGTCTCAGCGCATCCAGCCTTTGCGGCGGAAATAGATCAGCGGCGCGGCCACGGAGGCCACCATCAGCCCGAGCGCAAACGGGTAGCCCCAGGATTGCGCCAGCTCGGGCATGTGCTGGAAGTTCATGCCGTAGATGCTGGCGATCAGCGTCGGTGGCAGCAGCGCGACCGAGGCCACCGAGAAGATCTTGATGATCTTGTTCTGGTTGATGTTGATGAAGCCGACGGTGGCGTCCATGAGGAAGTTGATCTTGTCGAAGAGGAAGGCGGTGTGCGAGTCGAGCGAATCGATGTCGCGCATGATCTGACGGGCTTCCTCGAACTGTTCCGCATTCAAGAGCCGGCTGCGCATCATGAAACTCACGGCGCGGCGCGTGTCCATCACGTTGCGGCGGATGCGGCCGTTCAGGTCTTCCTGGTGGGCGATGGCCGAGAGTGCCTCGCCCGCGGCCCGGTCGTCCACGTCCTGCTTGAGCACGCCGGCGCTGACCTTCTCCAGCGCGTCGTAGATGCCTTCGAGCGCGTCGGCCGAGTATTCCGCGTCGGCGTCGTAGAGCTTGAGCAGCACGTCCTTGGCGTCCTCGATCATGGCCGGAATGCGCCGCGCGCGCAGGCGCAGCAGGCGGAACACGGGCAGGTCTTCCGAGTGGACCGAGAACAGCACGTTGTGGTGCAGGATGAAGGCCACGCGGACGTTGCGCGGTGTCTCGCCGTCGTCGATCAGGAAGTCGGAGCGGATGTGCAGCTCGCCGTTGTCTTCCTCGTAGAAGCGGGCGGACTCCTCCAGATCGTCATCCACGATATTTTCGGGGATGGTCAGGTCGAAGCGGGCCTGGATCCAGCCTTTTTCCTGGGCCGTCGGGGCTTCCAGATCGACCCAGACTGGCGCGACATGGGCCAGTGCTTCGGGAGCGTCGATCTCTTCCTGAAACAGGCGGCCGTTGGCCAGTGTGAAGACGTTGAGCATCGGAACCAATTATTGCACTGCGGAAGAGGGTGTGTCTGAATGCTCGAAAACCCGCAGGATCCGCAGTAATCGGAAGGCCCAGGGCAATTCCACACGGCGGTTGCAGGGTGTCACAGGCAGGGCTTGTCAGCGATTCACGAAATGGTCACACTGGGTTCAACAACTCTCCCAGGCTCCCCACCCAACCTCTCGAAAGGAGGCCCCATGAATCTCACGATCAGCGGTCATCATCTGGAAGTTACGCCGGCTCTGCGCGAATATGTGCTGACCAAGCTGGACCGGGTCACCCGACACTTTGACCAGGTAGTGGATGTCAACGTGCTGCTCACCGTGGAGAAGCAGAAGGAGAAGGAGCGCCGACAACGCGCCGAAGTCACGCTGCATGTCAAGGGCCGCGATATCTTCGTGGAAAGTGCCAGCGAAGACCTGTACGCCGCGATCGATCAATTGATGGACAAGCTCGACCGCCAGGTCGTGCGCCACAAGGACAAGCTGCAGGACCACCACCACGTCGCTGCCAAACGCATCGAGCTGAACGGCGAGATGGTCTGATCCCCTGATCTTCTGGTTCCCTGATGCTTCGAGCGGCCCCCACGGTGGGGCCGCTGTCGTTTCTGCGTGGATCGCAGCACCATGGCCGAGAAGCTGCCCGCAGCAGGCGCCGTGATTCCTATAATCAATCCCCCGACCACACCCGAACCGCGCCTCGATGAACCGTCTCGCCGCGATCCTCCCTGCAGGCAATGTGCTGGTGAACGTGGACGCTTCCAGCAAGAAGCGTGCGTTCGAGCAAGCTGGCCTGCTGTTCGAGAACCAGCACGCCATCGCCCGTGCCACCGTTTCCGACAACCTTTTCGCGCGCGAACGTCTCGGCTCGACCGGACTCGGGCACGGCGTGGCGATTCCGCATGGCCGCATCAAGGGCTTGAAAAATCCGTTGGCTGCCGTGGTTCGCCTCGCCCAGCCGATTGCCTTCGAGGCGCCGGACGACGAACCGGTCGTGCTGCTGATCTTCCTGCTGGTGCCGGAAGCCGCGACGCAGCGCCACCTGGAAATCCTCTCCGAGATCGCCGAGCTGCTGTCTGACCGCGAACTGCGCGAGCGGCTCAAGGTCGAGACCGACCCGGTCAAGCTGCACGAGCTGATTTCCCGTTGGGAACCGCTGCGCTCGGTCGCCTGAGCTGGCGCGCAGTGAGGACCACCCGGCCATGAAAGCCACCGTCATCAGCGCGGAGGCGTTGTTCGATGCCCACCGCAACATGCTCAAGTGGGAGTGGATCGCTGGTCACGCCCACCCAGAGCGCCGTTTCGACGAGGTGGCGGTGCGCGACGCACAGTCCGCGGCCGATCTGGTCGGCTACCTCAACTACATCCACCCGTATCGGGTGCAGATTGTTGGCCGGCGAGAAATCGCCTACCTCGAAGACGCGAGCGAGGTGCAGGAGCGCCGCATCTCCCGCATCGTCGCGCTGGAGCCGCCGGTGGTCGTGGTCGCCGACGGCTGCACACCACCCGACCGGTTGGTTGCAATGTGCGAACGCGCGGAGATTCCGCTGTTCTGCACCCGCGAATCGGCCGGCCATGTCATCGACGTGCTGCGCGGCTACCTCGGCCAGCACTTCGCCGAGCGCACCTCGCGCCACGGCGTGTTCATGGACATCCTCGGGCTGGGCGTGCTGCTCACGGGCGAGTCCGGCCTGGGCAAGAGCGAGCTGGGGCTGGAGCTGATCTCGCGGGGCCACGGGCTGGTGGCGGACGACGTGGTGGACCTGTTCCGCGTGTCGCAGTCGGCGATCGAGGCGCGCTGCCCGGAGTTGCTGCGTAACCTGCTCGAAGTGCGTGGCATCGGCCTGCTGGACATCAAGGCCATCTTCGGCGAGACAGCAGTGCGCCGGAAAATGCGCCTGAAGCTGATCGTCCACATGGTGCGCAAGGAAACGCTGGAGCGCGATTTCGAGCGCCTGCCCTACGAGCCGCTGTACGAGGACGTGCTCGGCATGCCGGTGCGCAAGGTGATCATCGCGGTGGACGCAGGGCGCAACCTGGCCGTGCTGGTCGAGGCGGCTGTGCGCAACACGGTGCTGCAACTGCGTGGCATCGACACCTACAAGGAATTCATCAAGCGCCACCGCGACCTGATGGACCGCGGCGAGCCGGGCCTCTGAGGTCGGCCGGCCGCTTACTTGGCGGCGCGGCGCGCGCAGTCGATCTTGGTGCAGTGGGCGTAGAGCGCCAGGGTGTGCTCCTGCAGCGCAAAACCACGTTCCTGGGCGATCGCGTGCTGGCAGGCTTCGATCTGTGCGTCGAAGAATTCCTCGACATGCCCGCAGTCCAGGCAGACGAGGTGGTCGTGGTGCTGGCCCTCGTTCAGCTCGAAGACCGACTTGCCGCTCTCGAAGTGGTTGCGGCTGAGAAGCCCCGCCTGTTCGAACTGCATCAGCACGCGGTAGACGGTGGCCAGCCCGATGTCGGCATCTTCGTGCAGCAGCACCTTGTAGACATCCTCGGCCGTCATGTGGCGCTGCTGCGACCGCTGGAAGATTTCGAGGATCTTGATGCGCGGCAGGGTGGCCTTCAGGCCCGAGCTTTTGAGTTCTTCGGCGTTCGTCATGGGATTGCCGGGTTGGCGGGTGGTGGCTCGCTAGAATGGCCGGATCATATCGGGATGTGCCGCGACCGGCGGTGTCCACCACCAAAACCTCATGGCTGCTCCGACCCGCTTCCGCTTCTTCTTGTCGCCGCTCCTGCCCGTGGCTTGTGCCGCGCTGGCGGGGTGCTCGACGGTCTCCTCCGACGGCTCGCTGCTCGGCTTCATCACGCCCTACCGCATGGAAGTTGTGCAGGGCAACGTCGTCACGCAGGACATGGTGGCGCAGCTCCGCCCCGGCCTGTCGGGCGACCAGGTGCGTACCTTGCTCGGCGCGCCACTGCTCAACGACGTGTTCCACGCCAACCGCTGGGACTACGTCTTCACCATCCGCCGCCAGGGCACTGTGCCGCAGCAGCGCCGCGTGACCGTCTTCTTCGAGAACGACCGCGTCTCGCGCTTCGAGGCGGACGCCGTGCCGACCGAGCGCGAGTTCGTGGCCGCGATCGATGCGACCAAACCACCGTCGCGCAAGACCGTGCTCGAACTCGATGAGCCGCAACTGCGGGCCATTCCCGTGCCCGCGCCCAGCCGCTCCGTACAGGCACCGGGTGTCGCTGCCAGCGGCCCGCTGCGCTCCTATCCTCCGCTGGAAACTTCTACCCGATGAACGCCCCCGCCGCTTCCTCCGCTGCCCCGACCCTCCCCGCGCCGCTGCGCATCGCCATCGCCGGCTGCACCGGGCGCATGGGCCACATGCTCATCGAAGCGGTCATGGCCACGGACGACTGTGTGCTGGCTGGCGCACTGGACCGCGCCGACAGCCCCGCGATCGGCCAGGATGCTTCGGCGTTTCTGGGCAAGTCCAGCGGCGTGGCGATCACCGCCGACCTGAAGGCGGGGTTGCAAGGCGCCGACTGCCTGATCGACTTCACCCGCCCGGAAGGGACGATGGCGCATTTGGCGGTCTGCCGCGCACTGGGTGTGAAGCTCGTGATCGGCACCACGGGTTTTTCTGATGCGCAGAAGGCCGAGATCACCACCGCCGCCCAGGACGTGGCCGTGATGATGGCGCCCAACATGAGCGTCGGCGTCAACGTCGTGCTGCGGCTGCTGGACATGGCGGCGCGTGCGCTCAACGAGGGCTATGACATCGAGATCGTCGAGGCCCACCACCGCTTCAAGGTCGATGCGCCGAGCGGCACCGCGCTGAAGATGGGCGAGGTCGTGGCGCATGCGCTGGGCCGTGACCTCAAGGAATGCGCTGTCTACGGACGCGAGGGCGTCACCGGCGAGCGCGACCCGAGCACCATCGGCTTCGCCACCATCCGCGGCGGCGATGTCGTCGGCGACCACACCGTGCTGTTCGCGGGCATCGGCGAGCGCATCGAGATCACCCACAAGTCCAGCAGCCGTGCGACCTACGCACAAGGCAGCCTGCGCGCCGCGCGCTTCCTTGCCGGTCGGGCCAGCGGCCTGTACGGCATGGACGACGTGCTCGGTCTGGCCTGACGACC
>JBJOPV010000203.1:0-6864 GCA_046050625.1 Pseudomonadota bacterium | reverse complement strand
AGGGCGGCTGCTGGGTGCAGCCGACCATCTGGACCGGCCTCAAGGACGACGCCAGCGTGGTGCGCGAGGAGATCTTCGGCCCCTGCTGCCACCTGCGCCCCTTCGACAGCGAGGACGAGGTGGTGGCCCTGGCCAACGACAACGTCTACGGCCTCTCGACCACGATCTGGACGCAGAACCTGACGCGCGCGCACCGCATGGCCGAGCACATCGAGGTCGGCATCACCTGGATCAATTCCTGGTTCCTGCG
Source organism: Pseudomonadota bacterium (assembly GCA_046050625.1). Lineage (GTDB taxonomy): Bacteria > Pseudomonadota > Gammaproteobacteria > Burkholderiales > Burkholderiaceae_C > Sphaerotilus. The sequence continues at coordinate 6,614 of JBJOPV010000203.1, read as the reverse complement.
CGACCTGCGCACGCCCTTCGGCGGCAGCAAGCAAAGCGGCATCGGCCGCGAGGGCGGCGTGCATTCGCTGGAGTTCTACACCGAGACGCGCAACGTCTGCGTCAAGCTCTGAGGATCCCGCCCATGCAAGCCGATCTCATCGAACGCTGCGGCGACGCGCTGTTCGACGCCTGGCGCGAGCGCCGCACCTTGCTGCCGCTGCTGGAGCGCTTTCCCGACATCCGCACCGAGGATGCCTACCTGATCCAGTCGCGCTATGTGGCGCGCCGCCTGCAGGCCGGCGAGACCGTCGTCGGCAAGAAGATCGGCGTGACCTCCAGGCCGGTGCAGGATTTCCTGGGCGTGTACGAGCCGGACTTCGGGCAGCTCACCTCGGGCATGGTCTGCCAGGAGTCGGACGGCATCGACCTGAGCGGCCTGATCCAGCCCAAGGCCGAGGCCGAGCTGGCCTTCGTGCTGGAGCGCGACCTGGTCGGCCCCGGCATCACCGCCATCGACGTGATCCGCGCCACCGCCTATGTCTCGCCCTGCTTCGAGATCGTCGACAGCCGCATCCGCGACTGGAAGATCCGCATCCAGGACACGGTGGCGGACAACGCCTCGTGCGGCGTCTTCGTGCTGGGCCAGGCCAAGGCGAGCCTGAAGACCTTCGACGCCGCGCTGGCCGGCATGGTGCTGCACCGCAATGGCGCGCTGCACGCGACCAGCGTCGGCGCGGCGGTGCAGGGCTCGCCGGTGAATGCGGTGGTCTGGCTGGCCAACACGCTGGGCCGGCTGGGCCTGCCTTTCCGCGCCGGCGAGGTGATCCTGTCGGGCTCGCAGTCGCCGCTGGTGGCGGTGACAGGCGGCGACGAGCTGGTCTGCACCATCGGCGGCCTGGGCAGCTGCCGGGCAGGTTTTCATGGAAAGGCCGCACTGTGAACCTCACCCCCGCCACCGACATGCGCACCACGCTCGGCCCGGCCGACGTGCAGGCGCTCACCGACCGCATCGAGGCCGCGCAGAAGGGCGCGACCGCGATCACGAAGCTGACCGAGGACTTTCCCGCGATGACGCTGGGCGACGGCTACGCGGTGCAGATGGAATTGCTGCGCCGCTGGCGGGCCGAGGGTCGCCGCCAGATCGGCTGGAAGGCCGGCCTGACCTCGCAGGCCAAGATGGTGCAGATGGGGGTGAACGTGCCCACCGTCGGCTTCCTGCTGGCCGACATGGCGCGGCCCGAAGGCAGCGTCATCGCCACCCAGGACCTGGTGCATCCGCGCGTCGAGTGCGAGGTCGCCTTCGTGCTGAAGACGGCGCTGGGCGGGCGCGACTGCGCCCGCGCCGACGTGCTGGCCGCCACCGACTTCGTCGTGCCGGCCATCGAGGTGATCGACTCGCGCTTTGCCGGCTTCAAGTTCGACCTGCCCAGCGTGGTGGCGGACAACAGCTCCTCGGCGCGCTATGTCACCGGCGGGCGGGCGCTGGCGCCCGACGCGCTGGCGCTCGACACGCTCGGCGTCGTGCTGGAGAAGAACGGCGAGCCGGTGGCGATGGGCGCCTCGGCGGCGGTGATGGGCCATCCGGCCGATGGCGTGGCGCTCCTGGTGCGGGTGCTGGCCGAGCTGGGCCACGCGCTGCCCGCCGGCAGCTTCGTCATGAGCGGCGGCATCACCGAGGCGATCGCCGTGCAGCCCGGCGACTTCGTCTGTGCGCGCTTCCAGGACCTCGGCAGCGTCGCAGTGCGCTTCGGCTGACCCACGACTCAGGACAAGGAATTCAGATGAGCAAGAAGATCAAGTGCGCCCTGATCGGCTCGGGCAACATCGGCACCGACCTGATCTACAAGATCCAGCGCAGCCCGGTGCTTGAACCCGTCTGGATGGTGGGCATCGACCCGGAATCCGAGGGCCTGCAGCGCGCCCGCGACCTGGGCCTGAAGACCACCCACCTTGGCGTGGACGGCCTGCTGCCGCATGTGCAGGCCGATGGCATCCAGATCGCCTTCGATGCCACCAGCGCCTATGTGCACGCCGAGAACTCGCGCAAGCTCAACGCGCTGGGCGTGCTGATGATCGACCTGACGCCGGCGGCCATCGGCCCGCTGTGCGTGCCGCCGGTGAATCTGAAAACACACGCCGACCGCGTCGAGATGAACGTCAACATGATCTCGTGCGCCGGTCAGGCGACGATTCCGATCATCCACGCCATCAGCCGCGTGCAGCCGGTCGAGTATGGCGAGATCGTCGCCAGCCTGGCCTCGAAGTCGGTGGGTGCGGGCACCCGCGCCAACCTCGACGAGTTCACCTACACGACGTCGAGCGCCATCGAGCGCGTGGGCGGCGCCAAGCGCGGCAAGGCGCTGGCGATCATCAACCCGGCCGAGCCGCCGATGATCATGCGCAACACCATCAACTGCCTGTGCGAGACCGAGCCGGATCAGGCCCGCATCATCGACTCGGTGCTGGCGATGATCGAGGACGTGCAGAAGTACGTGCCCGGCTACCGGCTGGTGAACGGCCCGCTGTTCGACGGCAAGCGCGTGGCGGTGTTCATGGAGGTCAAGGGCCTGGGCGACTACCTGCCGACCTACGCCGGCAACCTCGACATCATGACCGCCGCCGCCTGCCGCACCGCCGAGATGTTCGCCGAGGAGATCCTCGCCGGCACGATCACGCTCAAGCCCACCGCCCCGGCGCTGGCCGCCTGACGCCCGAAGGAGAACCCCCATGACGACGAACCTGAAGGGCCGCAAGGTCGTGCTGCATGACATGTGCCTGCGCGACGGCATGCACGCCAGGCGCGAGCAGATCTCGGTCGACGAGATGGTCAAGGTCGCCACCGCGCTGGACGCGGCCGGCGTGCCGCTGATCCAGGTCACGCACGGTGCGGGCCTGGGCGGCAACTCGCTGCAGCACGGCTTCGCGCTGGCGAAGAACGAGGAGTATCTGCGCGCCGTCTGTCCGCTGATGAAGCAGGCCAAGGTCAGCGTGCTGCTGATTCCGGGTCTGGGCACGATGCGCGAGCTGCAATCGGCCTTCGACTGCGGCGCGCGCAGCGTCCACGTGGCCACGCATTGCACCGAGGCCGACACCTCGCCGCAGCACATCGCCTTCGCCCGCAAGCTCGGCATGGACACCACCGGCTTCCTGATGATGGCGCATCTGAACAGCCCCGCCGGGCTGGCGCAGCAGGCGCTGAAGATGGAGAGCTACGGCGCGCAGACCGTCTACATCACCGACTCGGCCGGCTACATGCTGCCCGACGACGTGACGGCCGCCGTCAGCGCGCTGCGCGAGGTGCTCAAGCCCGAGACCGAGATCGGCTTCCACGGCCACCACAATCTGGGGCTGGGCATCAGCAACTCGATCGCCGCCATCGCCGCCGGCGCCAGCCGCATCGACGGCTCGGTCGGTGGCCTGGGCGCGGGCGCGGGCAACACGCCGCTGGAAGTCTTCCTGGCGGTGTGCGAACGGATGGGCATCCAGACCGGCGTCGATCTGTTCAAGCTGATGGACGTGGCCGAGGAAATCATCCTGCCGATGATGGCCGAGCGCATCGTGCGCGTGGACCGCGACTCGCTCACGCTCGGGTTTGCCGGCGTCTATTCCACCTTCCTGCTGCACGCCAAGCGGGCCGAGGCGCGCTTCGGCGTGCCGGCGCGCGACATCCTGGTCGAGCTGGGCCGCAAGAAGATGATCTCCGGCCAGGAGGACATGATCGAGGACACCGCGATGACGATGGCCAAGGAGCGCGGCCTGCTGAAGGACGTGGTCCGCGCGAAGGCGGCGGCATGAACGCACCGGTGCGCGAACTGGCGGTGGTCGTCGGCGCCACCGGCGCCTTCGGTCAGGCCATCGTCGAGCGGCTGATCCGGCGCGGCCTGACGGTGCTGGCGGTGGCGCGCAGCGCGCAGGGCCTGGCCGGCCTGGCCGAGCGCTTCGGCCCGCAGATCCAGGTCTGCACCGCCGACATCGCCGACGACCGTGCGGTCGAGGCGATCCGCGCCGCCGTCGCCGCGCAGGCGGCGCCGGTGCGCATGGTGGTGCACGGGCCTGGCGTGGCCGTGGCCGGCGGCATCGCCACCGTGCCGACCGCGGCGATGGTCGATGCGGTCAACATCAAGGTCGGCGGCCTGCTGCGGCTGGTGCGCGCGGTGGATGCGCATCTGGTGCGCGGCGCGCGCATCGTCGCCATCGCCGGCCACTACGGCCTGGAGCCGACCGCCTACGCGGCCGCCGCCGGCGTGGCCAACGCGGCGCTGTTCAACGTCATGCGCCAGATCAGCCTGCACCTGGGCGAGCGCGGCATCACCGCGCACACGCTGGCGCCGGGCCCGGCCGACACCGAGCGGCTGCACCGCGTCGCCGCCGACCGCGCCGCGCTGCAGGGCTCCACGCCCGAGGCGGTGCTGGACGCGATGCGCGCCGACTCCAGTCTGGGTCAGCTCACCACGCCGGCGCAGGTCGCCTGGGCGGTGGCGCTGCTGCTCGACCCGGAAGCCGACGTGCTGACCGGCTCGACGCTGATGCTCGATGCGGGTCGCCGACGCGGCCTGCCCTGATTGCCCTGCCCCTGCGAGGACCCCACCATGCCTCTGGCCCACATTCATGTGCTCGCCGGCCACCCGCGACCGGTGCTCAAGACGCTGGTGCGCGAGGCCGCCGCCACGCTCGCGCGGGTGATCGACGCGCCGCCCGAGCGCCTGCAGGTCTGGATCACCGAGGTCGATCCCGAGCTCTACGCGATCGCTGGCGTGCCCGCCGACGAGGTGCTGGCCGAGCGGCCGCGCGCCGAGGTCGAGATCCCGCTGGTGCGCCTGGCGCTGATGGAGGGCCGCCCGGTCGAGACGCTGCACCGCGTCATGGCCGAGATGAGCGTGGTCACCGCGCGCGTGCTCGGCGGCGATCCGCAGCGGGTGCGGGTGATGATCGATCCGGTCCACCCCGACCGCTGGGCCATCGGCGGCGTGCCCGCCAGCGTGGCGCGCGCGGCGGAGCTGGCCCGCCGGCCAGCCGGCTCACCCTGATCTTCGGCCGCACCGCATACCCGCCAAGCATCGCAGCAGACCTTTTCGGTATTGGACAGACTCTGTCGGTCTTGCCTACCTTTCGGTCAGAAGACCCGAGACAGGAGACACGCCATGGCGATGAGCACCCCCCCGACCTCACCCTCGCGCTTCGCGGTGCGCATCGAAGACACCGGCGAGACCTACCGCTGCGCCGACACCCGCTCGCTGCTGGAGGGCATGGAGGCCCTGGGCCGCAAAGGCATTCCGGTGGGCTGCCGCAATGGCGGCTGCGGGGTGTGCAAGGTGCAGATCCGCGACGGCCGCTATGTCTCGCGCGCGATGAGCCGCGACCATGTCAGCGAGGAAGACGAGCGCAGCGGCCGGGTGCTGGCCTGCCGGGTCCGCCCCTGCAGCGATCTGAGCCTGAGCGTGATCGGCCTGATGCGCAAGAGCGTCTGCCGCTGAGCGGCGTGAGTCCCTGGCCAGACGCGGCCGACGGGGTCACCGTCAGCGCACGGCTGACACGCTTCGCGCCGCGGCTGGTCACGATGCACATGTCGGCCGACGCGTGACCGTGGAAGAAGGACCGGCTGCAGGCCACGGACGCCAGCCGAGGAAATGGCGGGCCATCTGGCACACGGGCAGTGACAGCCAAGCGGCAGGTTAATATACTGCCCGGCAGTACAGGAGAGCCCCATGCCCAACTCGCCGGAAGACCGTCGCAAGGCCGTGGCCCGGGTGCGCCGCATCCGCGGCCAGGCCGAGGCCCTCGAGCGCGCGCTCGAGGCCGGCGATGACTGCGCGCCGATCCTGCAGCAGCTCGCGGCGATGCGCGGCGCGGTCAACGGCCTGATGGCCGAGGTGATGGCCGCGCACATCCGCGACGAGCTGGCCGCGCCTGACGACCCCGAGGCGCTGGCGCGCGACCTCACCGCGCTGGTGCGCTCCTATCTGCGCTGAACCCCCACTGCCTCCGAACCGAGCAAGGAACCTTCCCATGATCAAGTCCCGTGCCGCCGTCGCCTTCGCTGCCGGCCAGCCGCTGCAGATCGTCGAGATCGATGTCGCTCCGCCGCAAAAAGGCGAGGTGCTGGTCAAGATCACCCACACCGGCGTCTGCCACACCGATGCCTTCACGCTCAGCGGCGATGACCCCGAGGGTCTGTTTCCGGTGGTGCTGGGCCACGAGGGCGCGGGCATCGTCGTCGAGGTGGGCGAAGGCGTCACCAGCGTCAAGCCCGGCGACCATGTGATCCCGCTCTACACCGCCGAGTGCGGCGAGTGCCTGTTCTGCAAGTCGGGCAAGACCAATCTGTGCGTGAGCGTGCGCGCCACCCAGGGCAAGGGCGTGATGCCCGACGGCACGACGCGCTTCAGCTACAACGGCCAGCCGATCTACCACTACATGGGCTGCTCGACCTTCAGCGAGTACACCGTGGTGGCCGAGGTCTCGCTGGCCAAGGTCAACCCGGACGCCAACCCCGAGCAGGTCTGCCTGCTGGGCTGCGGCGTGACCACGGGTCTTGGCGCGGTCAAGAACACCGCCAAGGTGCAGAAGGGCGACACCGTGGCGGTTTTCGGCCTGGGCGGCATCGGCCTGGCGGTGGTGCACGGCGCGCAGATG
>JBJOPV010000202.1:0-6865 GCA_046050625.1 Pseudomonadota bacterium | reverse complement strand
GGTCAGCCTCGACAAGCCCGAGGGCCAGCAGATCGTGCGCGAACTGGCGTTGAAGGCCGACATCGTGCTGGAGAACTACAAGGCCGGCACCCTGGAGCGTTACGGCCTCGGCGAGGCGTCGCTGCGCAAGGTCAATCCCCGGCTCATCTATTGTTCGGTCACGGGCTTCGGCCAGACCGGCCCGCGCCGCGACCAGCCCGCCTACGACTTCCTGATCCAGGCGATGGGCGGACTGATGAGCGTGACCGGAGAGAAAGACGGCAGGCCCGGTGGGGGTCCGCAGAAGGTCGGCATCCCGATCGTGGACCTGATGACGGGCATGTACACCGCCGTGTCCGTCCTGGCCGCGCTGGCGCGACGCAACGAGACGGGCAAAGGCGACTACATCGACATCGGGATGCTCGATGTTCAGGTTGCCACGCTGTCCAACCAGGCGATGAACTACCTGGTTTCCGGCAAGGTGCCCGAACGCAACGGCAACGCCCACCCGAACATCCAGCCGCAGGACGTCTATGCCTGCGCCGACGGCGACATGATCCTTGTCGTCGGCAACGATGGCCAGTTCGGCAAGCTCTGCGACGTCTTGGGGCATGCCGAATGGGCGGTCGATGAACGCTTTGCGACCAACGCACAGCGTGTCCGCCATATCGGCGCGCTGTCGATCCTGCTGCGCGACGTGTTTGGCGTGTGGGAGCGTGAGCGCCTGATCGCCGCGCTGGATGCGGCCGGCGTGCCCTGCGGGGCCATCAACACCGTGGCCGACGTGTTCAAGGATCCGCAGGTCAAGGCGCGCGGCATGCTCAAGCAGGTGCCGCATCCGAGCGGTGTCGAGGTGCCCCAGGTGTCGACGCCGATGCGCTTCGCGGACACACCGCTGCAGACGCAGACCGCACCGCCGCTGCTCGGGCAGCACAGCGACGACGTCCTGGCCGAACTCGGCTACTCCGCCGCCGACATCGCGGCACTGCGCGCTGCAGGAGCGATCTGATGAAGCTGCATTGGTCCCCCAAGTCGCCCTACGTCCGCAAGGTGATGGTCTGCGCCCAGGAACTGGGCCTGCTCGACCGGATGGAGTTGATTCGCTCGGTCGCGGCGATGCGCAAGCCGAACGCGCGGCTGATGCAGGACAACCCGTTGTCCAAGATCCCGACCCTGGTGCTCGACGACGGTTTCACCCTCTTCGACTCGGCCGTCATCTGCGAGTACCTCAACGACCTGGGCGGCGGATCGCTGTTCCCCAGGCAAGGCGCCGACAAGTGGCAGGCCTTGCGCTGGCACGCGCTGGGCGACGGCCTGCTCGACGCCCTGATCCTCTGGCGCAACGAACGCGAACGGGAAGTGCCATTGAAGGCCCTGATCGACGCCTTCGAGGTGAAGACGCTGGCGGTGCTGAGACAACTCGACGACGAGGCGCAGGCACTCAACGAAACCGCGTTCTCGATCGGCCATGTGACCATCGGCTGTGCCCTGGGCTACATGGACTACCGCTTCGATGCCCTCGGCTGGCGCGGCACGGCACCCCGCCTGGCCGAGTGGTACGCCGAGACCCGGACACGCCCCTCCTTTCGCGACACGGAGCCGGTCGATGGCTGATCCGATGCGACGGTCCGCCCCGTTCAGGCGTAAAGCGCCGCCGGGTTGTTCACCAGGATCTGCGCGGCCAACGCATCGCTGGCCGTCCAGCGCTTGAAGATGTCGAGCAGATTCACGGCGTCGGGCACCGGCGCGACCCGCAGGTGCGGCCAGTCGCTGCCCCACAGCAAGCGTTGCGGGTTGGCGCGCAGCAAGGCGTCGTGGAATGGCTTGCCTGACTCGGTGTCCGCCGTGCCGAGCAGGTTGCGGTACGCACACAGCTTGACCCAGGCATGACCGGACGACACCAGGGACCGCAGGCAGGCAAAACCGGGTTCATCGATGCCGGCCTGGACATCGAAGCCGCCCATGTGGTCGATCACCACCGGAACCGGCAGGTGACGCAACTGCTCGGCGATGCCCGGCAGCGCCCTGCCGTCCGTCCACAGTTCGGCATGCAGCCCGGCGTCGGCCAGCCCGGGCGCCATGGCCACCAAGTCCTCGAACGATGCGCTGCCCGCGAAGTTGGCCCCGGCGCCGCTGCGGTGGCTGAAGCGCGCCGCCCGCACCCCCAGGTCGTGCAGGCCGTTCAGCGTCGGCATCGTGTCCTGCCGAAGCACCAGCACGCCGCGCAGTTGCGGGTGCGCCGCGAGCGCATCGAACAGCAACGAGAAGTCATCGCCGTAGGCGCTCGGATGGACCAGCACACCCTGCGACAGGCCCAGGCGCGACAGCAGCGCCAGGTACTGCGAGACCTGCGCTTCGGGCGGCGTGTAGCTGCGGTCCGCTGCCAGCGGGAAGCGGTCGTAGGGCCCGAACAGGTGGGCGTGGCAGTCCCAGCCGGACGACGGGGCCTTCACGCGGTCTCCCGGTGTGGCAGCGGGAAGGCCGGTCGCACGCCGTCGGGCAGCGGGATCTCGTGCGCGTTGAGCGTCATCGCGACCATCGTGTAGTACCCCACCAGCGCGGTCAACTCGACCAGCTTGCGCTCGCCCAGGCGGGCAAGTGCATCGGCATAAGTGCCATCCGTGATGGAATTGAAGCGATTGAGTTCGGTGGCGACCCGGACGACGACCGCTTCGTCGGCGGCCAGACCCGCCGGCGCGGCCTCGGCGAGGATCGCCTCGATGACCTGCGGCTCGATGCCGATCCGTTCGGCCTCCAGGCGGTGCGCGTACCACTCGAACGGCGAATGGCAGGCGCGGCCCGTCACGAGGATGGCCAGCTCCGACTGGCGCGGCGTCAAGGTCGTGTCGTACCGCAGCAGTTCGCCCAGCGCCTGCCAGCGGTCCGCGAGATCGGCGTTGTGCAGGGCCGCGCGCAGCGGGCCCTGGATCTTGCCGCGGCGACCGGACACGATCTTGTCGTGGACCCGGCGCTGATCGGCGTCCATGGCAGCGGGTTCTGGCAGCGTGATGCGCGGCATCGGGATCTCCTGTCTTGGTCCCGAGCTTAGCGGCCCGCGTGGCGCCTGCCTACGCCGCGACGCGTATCCCAGCTATGCCTGTGCAGTCAGGGCAGTGCACTCGGCCGCCACATGCCGGCACGCGCCATGTCGTCGACGATCTCGACGATCCGCGACGCCACGGTCGTGACGGCGCGTGGCGGCCCTTTGGCCTTGGAGAAGGCCATGGCCACCGTGCGATGGAACGGCGGGTCGATGATCCTGGAGGCCTGCAGACGTCCGTCGGTGACTTCACTCCAGACCGCGTGCAGCGGCAGTACCGTGTACAGCCGCTCGGTGGCGACCAGTGATTTCTGCAAGGGCAGCGAATCCGCTTCGACGGCAGGGGCGAGCGTGATGTGCTGCTGCCGGGCCATCGCATCGAGCGCCGTGCGCAGGCCATTCGGCGCGCTGGGCAGGATGAACGGCAATTCATGCAGTGCGGCAAACGGCACGTCGCCTGCAGCCGTCCGCGGGTCGCCGGGTGGCCCGATCAGGTAGCTGTCCACGACCGCCAGCGACTGCTCGGTGTCGGGCAGCGTCGGTCCATAGCGATAGAGGATGGCGATGTCAACCCGCGTGTCGGCGAGCCACTCTTCCACCTGGCCACTCGATCCTTCGAGAACTTTCAGGCTGACCGCGGGGTGACGGCTGCGCATCTCCGAGAACAGGCGTCCGACCAGCGGCTGCGCGATCGACGGCAGGAACCCCAGCGTCACCCGGCCGGCCGGCTCGCGGGCCTCGCCGCGGATCTCCTTCTCGAGTTGCTCGGCATCGGACAGCAAGGTCTTCACGCGGGGGAACAGGCGCTCGCCCACCTCGGACAGCTCCACGCCCCGTCCCGTCCGGTTGAACAGGCGAGCACCGCATTCGCGCTCCAGCGTGTTCAACTGCCTGCTCAACAGCGATTGATTGCTGTCGAGGAACAACGCCGCGCGCGTCAGGCTGCCGAGTTCTCCGATGGCCACGAAGGCGCGCCACTTGTGGAGATCCGCGGCAATCTCGAGGTTGTAGTCGGTGGCTTTGGGTGGTTGCATGCAGGAAGGAGGGGAGCGACGTGACCGTGCGGCGTTGAGCCGCAGATTCTGCGCCCTCGGAGCGTGGTCGGTCGTGCGCGTGGTTGGCGGGCGGGCCCTCAGCAGGGCCGCACCACGGATCAGGTCACCTTGCACGCCGCCAGTGCTGCCCCTTCCTCGAACACGAACTGCCGGAACGCGGCGTTCACCCCGGCCAGCACCGTGTCGCGTCGCTGCACGAAGCACCAGTCGATGTGCTTGGGCATGTCCTTCACATCCAGCACGGCCATCAGCCCGGCGTTCAGCTCGACCTGAAATGCATGCGCCGACAGGAAGCTGACGCCCATGCCGCACATCACCGCCTGCTTGATGGTCTCGTTGCCGGCCAGCTCCATGCCCAGCTTCACCTGGATGGACTGCGACTGCAGCAGGTGCTCCAGGAACTGCCGCGTCGCCGAGCCGCTCTCGCGGAAGATGAAGTGCTCGTCGCGCAGGTCGGCCCAGTCCAGGCCGCGCCGACGCGCCAGCGGGTGGTCGGGGTGGGCGACGATGCAGTGCGGGTGGCGGGCGAAGCTGGCGGCCTCCAGATCGGCTTCCGAGGGCGGATAACCGGTGATGGCGATGTCCAGCCGGTGCTCCTGCAGCATCGCCAGCACCTCGCTGCGCTTGGCCACCGTGAGCTTGAGCCGGACTTCGGGGTGGCGGCGGTGGAACTCGTTGAGCAGACGCGGCGCGAAGTAATGCGCCGTGGACACGACGCCCAGGTGCAGCAGCCCGCGCGCGCCGCGCTGGTCGGGCTGGCCGGTCGCCGCCTCGTAAGCGCCCATCGCCTCTTCGGTGGCCCGCGCCTGCGCCAGCAGCACGCGGGCGTGGTGGAGCAGTTCCTGCCCGGCATCGGTCAGCCGCTGGCGTTGCGGGCGCTCGAACAGCACGGTGCCGAGGTCGCCTTCGAGCTGGCGCAACTGCATCGACACGGCCGGCTGGCTCATGTCGAGCTGCTCGGCGGCGCGCGAGAAGCTGCCGCAACTGGCGATGGTCTCGAAGATCCGGAGGTGGCGCAGGTTCAGGGGCTTCATGGCGGCTCGGCGTATCAGGGACTTTCCCGCAGGCGATGTGGCGCCGCGCACTGCACGGCGGGGCTGCGGCCCTGTGGTGGCAGGGTGTTCATCTTGGCATCAATCGAAGCTGATGGTTTGCATCAGCCTTCATCAATTGCTCCTGAAGGCGATGGTGCCTACGCTTGCGCTCCATGAACACCACCACTCCCTTCCCGCGCTGGGACGACACCCGTGCCGCCACACTCGACGCTTCGGGCCTGCTGCTCTACCGGTCGAACCTGCTTGGCTCCGACCTGCGCATCACCAACTATGGCGGCGGCAACACCTCGGCCAAGCTCTGGCAGACCGATCCGCTCACGGGCGAGTCGGTCGAGGTCTTGTGGGTCAAGGGCTCGGGCGGCGATGTGGGCTCGATGAAGCTCGACGGGTTCTCTACGCTGTACATGGACAAGCTGCGGGCGCTCAAGGGCCTGTACCGCGGCCTGGCGCACGAAGACGAGATGGTCGGTTACCTGCCGCACTGCACCTTCAACCTGAACAGCCGCGCCGCCTCGATCGACACGCCGCTGCACTCGTCGCTGCCGTATGCGCACGTCGATCACATGCACCCGGACGCGGTGATCGCCATCGCCGCGATGGCGAATTCCGAGGCGATCACGCAGCAGGTCTTCGAGGGCACGGTCGGCTGGATGCCCTGGCTGCGGCCGGGCTATGAACTCGGCCAGCAACTCGCCGCCTGCGAGGCGGCGCATCCCGGCCTGCGCGGCATCGTGCTCGGCGGCCACGGGCTGTTCAGTTGGGGCGACACGGCCAAGTCCTGCTACGAGAACACGGTGGACCTGATCGAGCGTGCGCAAAGCTGGCTGGCACAAGAGCGCGTGGCCCGCCAGGTGCAGGTCTTCGGCGGTACCCGCTTCGAGACACTGGCCGCAGACGACCAGCACGCGACCCTGGCCCGCGTGCTGCCGGTGCTGCGCGGCCTGTCCGCCGAAGGATCGCCCAAGCTGCTGCACCTGAACACGGCGCCTGAGGTGCTGGAGTTCGTCAACTCGGCCGATCTGGAGCCGCTGGCCGCGCTCGGCACCTCCTGCCCGGACCATTTCCTGCGCACCAAGATCCGTCCGCTGATCGTGCCGGAGGCCGTCTACCGCCTCGGCGGCGCCGCGCTCAGGACGGCGCTGCAAGACCTGCTCGCCGGCTACCGCACCGACTACAGCGCCTACTACGAGCGTTGCAAGCGCCCGACCAGCCCGGCGCTGCGCGACCCGAACCCGGTGGTGATCCTGCTGCCGCGCATCGGCATGGTGACGATCGCCAAGGACAAGGCCACGGCGCGCATCGCCGGCGAGTTCTACGTCAACGCGATCAACGTGATGCGCGAGGCCAACGCGGTCGATCGGTACGTCGGCCTGCCCGAGCAGGAAGCCTTCGACATCGAATACTGGCTGCTCGAAGAGGCCAAGCTGCAGCGGAGCCCCAAGCCGAAGCCGCTGGTCGGCAAGGTCGCGCTGGTCACGGGTGGCGCGGGCGGCATCGGCCAGGCGATCGCCAGGCGCATGCTGGCCGAAGGCGCCTGCGTGGTGCTGGCCGACATCGACCAGGAGGCGCTCGATTCGGTCGGCGCCGGGCTGGCCAAGGCCCACGGCCAGGACCATGTGCGCGGCGTGCGCTGCGACGTGACGAGCGAGGCCAGCGTGATCGCCGCGTTCGACCGGGCGGCGGTCGAGTTCGGCGGCGTGGACATCCTCGTCAGCAACGCCGGCATCGCCTCGGCG
>JBJOPV010000201.1:0-6885 GCA_046050625.1 Pseudomonadota bacterium | reverse complement strand
TCGTGCGGCGCCAGCTGGTCGCGCTCGGCCATCCGGTGATCGAGGCCGGCGACGGCGACGAGGCCCGCGAGATCCTCGATGCGGTGCCCGACATCGGCCTGCTGATCACCGACATCGTCATGCCCGGCCGCACCGACGGCCGGGCGCTGTGCCGCCACGCCGCGCGCGCCCGGCCCGGGCTGCGCATGCTGCTGATCAGCGGCTACTCGGACGAGCAGCCCGGACTGCAGGATCCCTGGCCGCTGCTGCGCAAGCCCTTCACCCCGGAGGAGCTGGAATCCGTCATCGAGGAGACTTTGAGATGAGCACGCCCACGATCCTGATCGTCGAGGACGATGCCGAGGTGGCCCGCCTGCTGCAGACGGTGCTGCGCGATTTCGGCTTCGAGACGCAGGGCTGTCGCAGCGCCGCCGAGACCCGCCAGCAGCTCGCGCTGCAGGTGCCCGACCTGTGCATTCTCGACCTCGGCCTGCCCGACGGCGACGGCATGGAGCTGATGCAGGAGATCCAGCGCCGCCATGACTGCGGCCTGCTGATCCTGAGCGGCCGCGCCTGGATCGGCGACCGGGTCATGGGCCTGGAGCTGGGCGCCGACGACTATGTGACCAAGCCTTTCGAGCCGCGCGAGCTGGTCGCGCGGGTGCGCAGCATCCTGCGCCGGCGCGGCCAGGGCAGCGACGAGCGCAGCCCGCAGCTGGCGCGCTTCGGCCACGGCTGGACCTTCCAGCCCGACACCAACCTGCTGCGCAGCGCCAGCGGCCAGGAATGGACGCTGAGCTCGGGCGAAGCGCGGCTGCTGGCGACCTTCCTGCAGCGGCCCAACCGCATCCTCGCGCGCGAGCAGATCTGCGGCGACCCCGACCTCTCGCCGCTGGACCGCAGCATCGACGTGCGCATCTCGCGGCTGCGCCGCAAGATCGAGACCGATCCGCACAACCCGAAGATGATCCGCACCGTCTACGGCGCGGGCTACCTCTTCGCCAGCGAGGTCAGCTGGAACTGACTCAGCTGGAGCTGACCGGGACAGGCGCCGGCGTGGTGAGCAGCCGGCCCGCGTGGCTGTAGGCCACCGCCCGGTCGCCCCGCACGAAGCCGGCCAGCACCAGGCCGGCGGCCTCGGCGGTGCGCACCGCCAGCCCGGTCGGCGCCGACACCGCCGCCAGCAGGCCGAAGCCGGCGTGCGCGGCCTTGTAGACCATCTCGTAGCTGGCGCGGCTGGTGACGACGACGAAGCCCGAGGCCGGATCGGTGCCGACGCGCGCCAGCGCGCCGATCAGCTTGTCGAGCGCGTTGTGGCGGCCGACATCCTCGCGCACCAGCAGCACCTCGCCATCGGGCGCGCACCAGGCGGCGGCGTGGGTCGCCCCCGTGGCCTGCTGCAGGGTCTGGTGACGCGGCAGCGCCGCCATCGCCCGCTCCAGCGCTGCAGTCTCGACGGCGATGCAGGCGGCTTCGCGGCCCACCGGGCGCACCGCCTCGGCCAGGCTCTCGGTGCCGCACAGGCCGCAGCCGGTGCGCCCGGCCAGCGTGCGCCGGCGCTCCTTCAGCCGCATGAAGCAGCGCAGCGTCACCTTCAGCTCGACCGACAGCCCGCGCTCGGTGGTGCCGGCCAGCGCGACGCTCTCGCCCAGGTCGGCGGGCAGGATCTCGGCGTCGAGCAGGTCATCGGGCGAATCGATGATGCCCTCCGACAGCGAGAAGCCCAGCGCGAAGTCCTCCAGATCGGCCGGCGAGGCCAGCATCACCGCGTGCGAGATGCCGTTGTAGACCAGCGCGACCGGCAGCTCCTCGGCCAGCGTCTCGGTGACCCGCTCGCGCCGACCGGCCTGCAGGCGCTCGGCCGGGCGAGGAGCGCTGGGATCGGGCAGGGATTCGTGATCGTCTTCATGCATGGCGGCGATTCTGGCACCGGCATCGTGTCACGGCACCGACGCGGAGATGTGCGGCCGGATCCGGAAAACCGCCACGAATGGAGGATGATCGCGGGTTCGCAAGATCGATGCTCCGAAGTCCGGCCTGACGCATGAAACCCCGCTGCTCTCTGTTCCTCGCCACCACGCTCGACGGCTACATCAGCCGCCCCGACGGCCGCATCGACTGGCTCGACGAGGCCAACCGGCGCATTCCGCCCGGCGAGGACTGCGGCACCGCCGACTTCCTGGCCACCGTCGACGCGGTGGTGATGGGCCGCGGTACCTTCGAGCTGCTGCTGGGCGATGGCGTCTGGCCCTACGGCAGCCGGCCGGTGCGCGTGATGAGCCGCCGGCCGCTGGCCATTCCCGAGGCGCTGCGCGCCACCGTGCAGGCCAGCGCGGCCACCCCGGGAGCGGTGCTCGACGAGCTGGGCCGGATCGGCGCGCGCCAGGTCTATGTCGACGGCGCCCGGCTGCTGGGCGCCTTCCTGGCCGAGCGTCTGGTCGACGAGATCACGCTGACGGTGGTGCCGGTGCTGATAGGCCAGGGCCGGCCGCTGGGCGGGCCGCTGCCGGCGGATCTGAAGCTCTCGCTGGTATCGACCCGCGCCTACAGCTTCGGCTTCGTGCAGCAGCGCTACCGGATCGACGCGGCCGCCTGACACCGCCGAGCGTGACATTCTGCGCGGTGACACCGACCGCGAACCGCATCAGGACCGCAACCGGAAAAGCCGGGAATTCACTTTCTTTTGCGCCGATCGAAATCCTCTGACCGCCCACGCGCCCCGAGGAGATCGAGATGCCAGAGCAGTCCGACTGCGCCCTCCGCCCTCTGCACCGTCTGCGCCGTCTGCGCCGCCCGCACCATCGGCGCGGTCTGGCGGCCGCGATGGCGCTGGGGCTGGGGCTGCTGCTGTCAGCCTGTGGCGGTGCGCAGGACACCGCCACCCCGACTCAGGTCGGCGAGGGTGAGCGCCAGCGGCTGATCGTGCAGCTGCATCCGGCCGCGATCACCACCGAGCCCGAGGCAGGCCGGGCGCGTGCGCTGCAGGCCGGCACGCTGCAGCAGCGCACCGACACGGCCATCCGGGCCCAGAGCCAGCGGCTGCTGGGCGCAGGCGGGCCGCAGGCCGGACTGCATTTCTCGCGCATCTGGCCCGGCTTCACCGTCGAGGTCTCCGGAGACGAGGCCGAAGCGCTTCAGCAGCGTCTGGAACAGGATCCGGCGGTGCTGTCGGTGACGCCCGACACGCTGGCCTCGACCGGACAGGTGGCCACGGAGCGCACGCTGACCGAGTTCGGCCACTGGGGCCTGGATCGCATCGACCAGCGCCGGCTGCCGCTGAACCAGCGCCTGACCACATCGACCCGCGGGCAAGGCGTGACCGTCTTCGTGCTCGACTCCGGCATTTCCGCCCATCAGCAGTTCGGCGACCGACTGGCGCCCGGCACCGACTACATCCGCGACGGCCACGGCAGCGCCGACTGCCGCGGTCACGGCACGCATGTGGCGGGCACGATCGGCGGCAGCCTGGCCGGGGTGGCACCGGGGGTGACGCTGGTGTCGGTGCGGGTGCTGGGCTGCAACGGCACAGGGCCCATCAGCAAGGTGCTGGCCGGCATCGACTGGATCCTGGACCGTCCGGAGCGCCCGGCCGTGGTCAACATGAGCCTGGGGGCGGACGCCTACCCGGTCCTGGACGAGGCGGTGCGCAGCCTGCTGCTGGCGGGCTTCCATGTGGTGGTCTCGGCCGGCAACGAGAACACCAAGGCCTGCCTGCGCTCGCCGGCGCGGGTGCCGGGCGCCATCACCGTCGGTGCCAGCGACAACGCGGACAAGCGCGCCTCCTTCTCGAACTTCGGCAGCTGCGTCGACCTGCTGGCGCCGGGCCAGTGGGTCTCGGCGCCAGACTGGCGCAGCCCGTCCGCGGAGCGGATGCTCAGCGGCACCTCGATGGCGGCGCCACATGTGGCCGGCACGCTGGCGCTGCTGCTGGAGTCCCGTCCGACGCTGACCCCGACGCAGCTGGCGCAGCAACTGCTGGCGCAGTCCACGCCCTCGGTGCTGGCGCAGCTCTCGGGCAGCCCGAACCGGCTGCTGTTCGCAGGCAGCGCCACCGCACTGAAGTTCCCGCCCGCGCACGAGCTGCACATCGGCCTGCTGCAGGGCGACACCACCGTCAGCCGGGGCCGCTGGACCGCGCGCGCGACGGTGCGTGTGCTCAATGCCAGCGGCAAGCCGATGGGTGGCGTCAAGGTCAGCGGCCTGTTCCAGGGCGCGACCGCACCGGTGAGCTGCAACACCGCGACCAGCGGCCTGTGCACGCTGGTCTCGCTGCCGCAAGGGGCGGGTGTGGCGCAGCTGTCGATCGCCGTGCAGGCGCTTGAAGGTGCCGCCTTCACCCACCGGCGTGAACGCGACCAGATCCGCGTTCTCACGATCCAGCGTCCGGGCGTGCTGGCACCGCGCTGAGCGACCCGTGGCCGCCAGCCCCACGCGGTCACCGCCCTGAGCGGGGGCCCGAGTCCGGCTCGATCTGACCGCGCCGCGTCAGCACGGCCTCGCGCACCAGCGGCGCCAGCCCCTCGCCCTGTGCCGGGCCGTCGAGGTGGGCGCAGAGCCCGCGGCGCATGCGCGGCGCCCAGAACTTCGCCAGGTGCTGGGCGATGCCGTCCAGCGCCTCATCCCGCTCGGGGAAGGCCGCGAAGAACTCGCCGATACGGTTGGCCAGCCGCACCAGCGTGGCAGCGCTGTCGGCGGTGGCGGGGCTCATCGGGCATGCTCCGGCAGCAGCGCCTGCTGCATGCGGTCGGACTCGGCGAACCCGCGCTGCCAGTCGCTCAGGGGGCTCATCTGCGTGACCCGGCTGACCTGCACCGCCGTCACCTTGTACTCGGGGCAGTTGGTCGCCCAGTCACTCGAATCCGTGGTGATGACGTTGGCGCCGGACTCGGGGAAGTGGAAGGTGGTGTAGACCACGCCCGGCTGCACCCGCTCGGTCACGTCCGCCCGCAGCACCGTCTCGCCTGCCCGGCTCGTGATGCCGACCCAGTCGCCGTCCTTCACGCCGCGCTCCTCGGCGTCATGCGGGTGGATCTCCAGCCGGTCCTCCTCGTGCCAGCGGCTGTTCTCGGTGCGGCGGGTCTGCGCGCCGACGTTGTACTGGCTCAGCACGCGGCCGGTGGTCAGGATCAGGGGCAAGCGACGCGTCACCTTCTCGTCCGTCGCCACGTACTGCGTGGGAAGGAAGCGCCCCTTGCCGCGCACGAAGCCACCGACGTGCATGATCGCCGTGCCCGCTTCATCCGTCGTCTCGTTGCACGGCCACTGCACGCTGCCCAGGCGCTCGATCTTCTCGAAGCTCACGCCGGCGAAGCTGGGGGTGAGCGCCGCGATCTCGTCCATGATCTGCGACGGATGCGTGTAGTGCATCGGGTAGCCGAGCGCGTTGGCGAACGCCTGCGTCACCTCCCAGTCCGCCTTGCCGGAGAGCGGCGGCATCACCTGGCGCACGCGGCTGATGCGGCGCTCGGCGTTGGTGAAGGTGCCGTCCTTCTCCAGGAACGACGCGCCCGGCAGGAAGACGTGGGCGTACTTGGCCGTCTCGTTCAGGAAGATGTCCTGCACGACCACGCATTCCATGCTTGAGAGCGCCGCCGCGACGTGCTGCGTGTTCGGGTCGGACTGCGCGGGGTCTTCGCCCTGCACGTAGAGCGCCTTGAAGCTGCCCTCCAGCGCCGCGTCCAGCATGTTCGGGATGCGCAGCCCCGGCTCCGGGTTCAGCGTCACGCCCCAGGCGGCGTCGAACTGGGCGCGCACGGTCGTGTCGCTGATGTGGCGGTAGCCGGGCAGCTCGTGCGGGAAGCTGCCCATGTCGCAAGAGCCTTGCACATTGTTCTGGCCCCGCAGCGGGTTCACGCCGACACCTTCGCGCCCGACCATGCCGCAGGCCATCGCGAGGTTGGCGATGCCGATGACCATCGTCGAGCCCTGCGCGTGTTCGGTGACGCCCAGGCCGTAGAAGATCGCGCTGTTGCCGCCGCGCCCGCCGCCTGCATAAAGCCGTGCCGCGCCACGCACCACCTCGGCCGGCACGCCGCTGACCTTGGCCATCGCTTCGGGCGAGTTCTCGGGCTTCGACACGAACTCGCGCCACTGCTGGAAGCTCTTCGGGTCGCAGCGTTCGGCGACATAGGCTTCGTTCACCAGGCCCTCGGTGACGACGACGTGCGCCAGCGCGGTGATGACGGCGACGTTGGTGCCGGGTTTCAGTTGCAGGTGGAAATCGGCCTTGACGTGCGGCGCGTCCACGAGGTCGATGCGGCGCGGATCGACGACGATCAGCCGGGCGCCTTGGCGCAGCCGCTTCTTCAGGCGCGAGGCGAACACCGGGTGGCCTTCGCTCGGGTTGGCGCCGATGACCATCACCACGTCGGTGTGCTCGACCGACTTGAAGGTCTGCGTGCCGGCGGAAGTACCGAAGGTCTGGCCCAGGCCGTAGCCGGTCGGGCTGTGGCAGACGCGGGCGCAGGTGTCGACGTTGTTGGTGCCGAAGGCGGCGCGGATCAGCTTCTGCACGAGGTAGGTTTCCTCGTTGGTGCAGCGGCTCGACGTGATGCCGCCGACCGAATCGCGGCCATAGGTGCCCTGGATGCGGCGGAACTCGCCGGCCGCGTGGTTCAGCGCCTCGTCCCAGCTCACCTCGCGCCACGGGTCGGTGATCTTGTCGCGGATCATCGGCCGGGTGATGCGGTCCTTGTGCGTGGCATACCCCCAGGCGAAGCGGCCCTTGATGCAGCTATGGCCCTCGTTGGCCTTGCCGTCCTTCCACGGCGTCATGCGCACGACCTGCGTGCTCTTCATCTCGGCCTTGAAGCTGCAGCCCACGCCGCAGTAGGCGCAGGTGGTGATGACGCTGTGCTCGGGCTGGCCGAGTTCGATCACGCTTTTCTCGGTCAGCGTCGCGGTCGG
>JBJOPV010000200.1:0-6890 GCA_046050625.1 Pseudomonadota bacterium | reverse complement strand
TAGGTCTCGAAGTCGCCGATGTGGTGCGCCATGAAGCTGGCGCGCGGGCTGAAGATGGTCAGGTCCGAGCCGCGCTCCTTCATCAGGCGCAGCTGGTTCTTCTCGATCGACTCGCGCAGCTCGTCGTCGCTGATCTTCAGCGCCTTGGGGTCGGGCTTCTGGCTCGGGTCCTTCAGCGCGGCGATCTGCAGGTCGCGCCAGGCGCCCAGCGCGGCCGGCGCGGTGGTGTAGTGGCCGTGGACGTCGATGATCAGGGGGTTGGCTTGGCTCATGGGGCGCTCGGTGAAAAGGCGGGAGAAAGGGGGCGGACGCAGGGGCCGTGATCAGGCCGGCGCCATGCCCTGGCGGTGCTTGGCGGCGACCGCCTCGGGCGACGTCATGAAGTCGAGCATCGCGCGCACCGCATCGGGCTGCGTGCAGGTGGCGGCGATGGCGGCCGAGAAGACGGTGGTGATCTGGATCGCGTCGGGCAGCGGGCCGACGATGTCGATGCCCTCGACGTGGATCAGCTCGCTGAGCTGCTGGAAGCCCAGCTCGACCTCGCCGGCGGCCACCAGCGCACCCACCGGCGTGCCCGGCGGCGGCGTGACCAGGCGCGCGGCCACCTCGGCGGCGATGCCCCAGCGCTCGAACAGCCGGGCCAGCGCCACGCCGCTCGGGCCGGTGGAACAGCTCACGCTGCGCGCGGCCAGCACGGCGGCCTTCACGCTGTCTTCGCTGGACAGATCGGGGCGCGGCGCACCTGAGCGCACCGCCACCGCCACGCCCGAGCGCACCAGATCCACCCGGCTGCCGGGCTGCACATGGCCGGCGGCCATCAGCTTGTCGATCGCGTCCGAGCCGAGGATGACCATGTCGAAGGCTTCGCTCGCGGCGACCCGCCTGGCGGCATCGACGCCGCCGACCGACGCGATCTCGGCCGTGTGGCCGCTGCGGACCTGCCAGTCGGCGACCAGCTCGGCCAGCAGCTGGCGGGTGGCCATCGAGGAAATGCCCTTCACGGGCGGCAGCGCGCTGGAGTCGGAGGTCATGCGAAATCCTGAGGGAGACTGCGCGCATTCTCGACAGCCACCGCCATGCCGGCCAGAGTCGGTAGGCACTAGCAGCTATCTTCCCTTGGCATGACTGATCCGGGTTGCCCCGGATGCCGCTCAGCCTGCCACGGTGCTCCGCAGGCGCTCCATGCGCTCTTGCGCGCGTTCACGGGTGCCGGCCGGCACCTTGCCGGTGATGGCCACCGCGGCCGGCGCGGCCAGCATGCGCCGGGTGCAGTCGCGCACCGCGTCGGCGTCCACCGCCGCCAGCGCCGCCAGCCACTCGGCGCCGCTGCGCACGCGCCCGAGCGCGAACAGGTCCAGCGCGGCCGTCTCCAGCCGGTGCTGCGCGCTCTCGCGCTGGCGCACCGCGCGCACCGCCAGCTGGTTGCGTGCGCGCAGCAGCTCGGTCGCGCTGACCCGCTCGGCCTGCGCCTGCAGCAGCAGGGCGATCTCGTCCTGGCAGGCCTCCAGGTGCTCGGGCGTGGTCGAGGCCTCCAGCACGAACTGCCCGGCCAGATCCGACTGGTCGGCCGAGCAGCCGGCGTAGTAGACCAGCCCCAGACGCTCGCGCACCCGGTCGAGCAGCGGCGAGCTCATGCCCTCGCCCAGCACCGCGGCGGCCATCACGCCGGTGGCCGCCTGCGCGTCGAGTCGGTCGGGCAGCGGGAAGCCGGCCACCAGGTGCGTCTGGCTCGATCCGGCCTGGCGCTTGCTCTTGATGCCGCCCACCCAGGCGGGCGCGCCCACGGTGTTGGGCGTGCCGGCGGGCATGTCGCCGAAGACCGCCTCGACCTCGCGCGTCACCGCCCGCAGATCGACCGGGCCGGACACCGCGACGATCAGGTTGCTGCCGCTGTACTGGCGCGCCACATAGCCGGTCAGCTCGTCGCGGCTGAAGCGCTCGATGTTGCGCCGCCGCCCGATCACCGGCTGCGCCAGCGCATGCTTGCCGAACGAGGCCTCGTCGAAGAGCTTGAAGGCGGTGGACAGCGCGTCGTCCTCGTCCTCGATGTATTCCTGCAGGATCACCTGGCGCTCGCGCTCCAGCTCGGCCTCGGGAAAGCTGCCGTGGCGCACGATGTCGCCCAGCATGCGCACGAAGGTGGCCGCGTCGCGCGCCAGCCCGCGCATGTGGTAGGCGGTATGGTCCTTGTCGGTGTGCGCGTTGACCTCGGCGCCGAGCAGCTCGGCCTCGAGGTTGATCTGCTGGCAGTCGCGCGTCGCGGTGCCCTTGAAGGCCATGTGCTCGACCACATGGCTGATGCCGTTGAGCCGCGCGCTCTCATGGCGGCTGCCGGTGCGCACATAGATGCTGACGTTCGTGCTGCCCAGATGCGGCGGGCGGACCGCCAGGATGCGCACGCCGTTGGGCAGGGTCAGGATCTCGGTGTCGTCGTCGCCGCAGTCCGGCCGGGGGAGGGAATGGGTCATGGGGGGATTGTGCCGGGTGAGCGGGTGGCCGGCTGCGCCGCCCCGTCCTGTTCCACCTCCAGCGTGCAGTCGCAGCCGATGCCCGCGGCGATCAGGCGGCGGGCGCTGCGGCGCAGCAGGGGGCCGGCCGGGCGCAGCCAGACGGGCAGCGGCGCGTGGCGGCCGGTGAGCAGGCCGCAGACATAGCGCGCGGCGCCCTCGTCCCATTCGAGCATGCGGCAGGCGCCGTCGCGGCGCTGGCTGGCGAGCATGCCGACCGGACAGGGCTCGGTCAGGCAGCACAGGCCGCAGCCGTTGCAGGGCTGGCCCGGGGCGGGCTTGCGCGGTGCCTCCGGGCGGATCTCGATGACGCGGCGATCGGCGGCAGTGGCGGGGTGAGCGTCCATCGCGCCAGTGCAGCACGGTCGGCCGGGCGAGAAGGGGCCGAAAAGCGTGCCCTCCCCCGTCGCTTCAGTCGCAGGTGCCGTCGTCGGCGCAGCCGCCCGGACCCTGGTGGAACACCAGATCGGCCACCGGCTCGCCGCCGACCAGGTGCGAGGCGATGATGCGGTCCATGTTCTGCGGCGTGACGTTGTAGTACCAGGTGCCGTCGGGCTGGACGCACATCACCGGGCCGCCCTTGCAGGCGGCGAAGCAGCTCACCCGGCTGCGCTTGACGCGCAGCTCGCCGTCGTTCAGGCCGGCGGCCTTGAACTTCTCGCCCAGGCTGTCGAACAGCGCCTGGGCCTGGCCGTCCTGGGTGCAGCGCGTACCGGTGCAGACCAGCAGGTGGCGGCGGTAGGCGCCGATCTTCGGCTTGACGTGCGTCTCGCTCATGCTTCGCTCTCCTCGGGCGCATCGGCGGCGGCAGCTTCCAGCGGCTCGTCCAGCGTGGCGCGGATGTAGTCGACCGGCAGGCGGTGGCGTGCGGCGAGCTGCTCGACGCTCTCACCGGCCGCGTGGTCGGCTTGCAGCTGGTCCAGCCAGCCGAGCAGGCCGGTGGACAAGGAGCGGCCAGCCTTTTCGCCGTCGCGGGTCTCGAAGCCCTGCTCGGCGTCGTACTTGTTGGCATAACCACGTGGCGTGACCATCAGTCCGTCGCGCACGAAGGTGCTGCTGTTGCCGATCAGCACGGTGCTGAGCATGCCGATGTCCTGCTCGGCCATCTGCGCCAGCGTCGTGAAGACGATGTTCTGGCGGCGGCGGTAGGCGCTCTTGACGATGGCCACCGGCGTGTCGGCACGGCGGTGGCGCAGGAACAGGCGCTGCGCCTCGACGATCTGGCGGGTGCGCCGGCCGCTCTTGGGGTTGTAGAGCGCGACGACGAAGTCGGCCATCGCCACCGCGTCGAGCCGGCGTGCGATCACCGGCCAGGGGGTCAGCAGGTCGCTCAGCGAGATGGCGCAGAAGTCATGCGTCAGTGGCGCACCGACCAGCGCGGCACAGCTGTTGAGCGCCGAGGCGCCGGGCACGATCTCGACGCCGACATCCCCCTCGGGCGTCCAGCCCGCCTGGAACAGCACCTCGTAGGTCGGCCCGGCCATGCCGTAGACGCCGGCGTCGCCGCTGGAGATCAGCGCCACCTTCTTGCCGGCACGTGCGGCCTCCAGCGCGCTGACCGCACGGTCGAGCTCCTCGGTCATGCCCTTGCGCACCACCTCCTTGCCGCCCAGCAGATCGGCGACCAGCTTGATGTAGGTGACGTAGCCGACCACCACGTCGGCCTCGGCGATGGCGCTGCGGGCGCGCGCGGTCATGTGCTCGGCGCTGCCGGGGCCGATGCCCACCAGCGTGATCTTGCCGGCAGGAGCTGCGGACGCGGATTCAGGAAAGTTCATGGGAAGGTTCGTCCACAAGGAAGTCACTCAGCGGGCGGCGCTGACGCCAGCCCTCGATTTCCAGCATCGGCCGGTCATGGTGCACGGCGGCCGGCCCCAGACACAACAGGCCGACGGGCAGGTCGCCGTCGGCCAGCTCGAGCACCTCGGCCACGCTGGCCGGCTCGAACATCGATACCCAGCCGAGTCCGAGATTGTCGGCGCGAGCCGTCAGCCAGAGGTTCTGGATCGCGCAGGCCAGCGAGCACAGCGCCATCTCGCGTGGCAGGGTGCGCCGGCCCAAGATGCTGCCATCATCGGCCGGAAGCACAGCGGCCCAGATCTCGGCGCAGTCCTGCAGCCCTTCGACCTTCAGCCGC
This sequence comes from Pseudomonadota bacterium, assembly GCA_046050625.1. Lineage (GTDB taxonomy): Bacteria > Pseudomonadota > Gammaproteobacteria > Burkholderiales > Burkholderiaceae_C > Sphaerotilus. The sequence continues at coordinate 2,246 of JBJOPV010000200.1, read as the reverse complement.
AGGAACTCGCTGTCGCGCTCGCCGAGCGCCTCAGCGGTGCGCTGGCGTTCCTGTCCGACCAGCCCGACCAGTGCCTGCCGGCGCACGTCGGAGACAATCCGCACGAAGCGCCAGGGCTGCATCAGCCCGACCGAGGGCGCCAGCGCCAGTGCCTGCAGCAGACGAGCCCGGACCGCTGGCGCGATCGTGCCGCCGGGCACGAAATGCCGCACGTCGCGCCGCGCCGCCATCAGGGCCTGCAATGACAGCCGCTCCGACGCACCGAAGATCGGCGGCTCGGCATGCGCCGATGCCATTCGCGCCACAGACACGGTGGCGTGGCGCCCGTCCGGCCCGCGCAGGCGGTGCTTCTCGACGACGAGCGCGCGCAGGTCGTCGGCGCGGCCGGCGGCCAGCAGCGCGGCGGCCTCGCTGACCGAGGGCGTGCCGGTGTGGCGGCGCACCGTCTCGGACGGGTTGGGCACCGCCACCTGCGCCAGCACCTCCGGCGCATGGAAGACCGGCGCCCAGCCCTCGGCGCGGCACAGCGCGAGCAGGCCGATCTCGTCGGCCTTCAGCGTGATGCTGGCCACCGCGGCGATGTCGCTCCTGCTCGCGTCGAGCGAGGCCAGTGCCGTGTCGACGGCCTGGCGCAGCGTGGCCTCGGGCGTGCCGCGGTCGCAGCCCAGGCCGAGCGCGAGGCGCGGCCTCATGCCGCGGGCTCCTCATGCGGCGGGCGGTAGACCACCAGCCGCTCGGCCCAGCGCGTCCAGACCTCGGGCGCGATCTGGGCGTGCGTCACCCAGAGCACCGCCTTGTGGCGCGTCGGGTCGACCTGGTCGAAGCGGCTCAGGCGCTCGATGCTGGCCGGCAGCGGCGTCGGCCGCGTCCACCAGTCGGGGCGGCCGGCCTCCTGCACGAAGGCGATCGGCTCGCCGTTGACCACATGGGCCGAGACGCGGGTGATGTTGATCTTGGGCGCCTCGACCCGCCAGCCCAGCTCGCGGCCGAGGATGTCCACCGGAATCGTGCGGCCCACGTCCGAGGCGGTGGTCACCACCGGCGTGGCCTGGATCAGCCCGGCCACCTGCTCGGCCATCGCGTTGGCGCCGCCGACATGGCCGGAGAGCACCGGGATGACGAACTGGCCGGCGTCGTCGATCACCGTCACGCCCGGATCGACGTCCTTGTTCTTCAGGTGCGGCGCGATCAGCCGCACCACCGCGCCCAGCGACACGAAGAAGACCAGCTGGTCGAAGCCCTCGAACAGCGGCGCGATCTCGTCGCGCAGCGCGCCCTCGTAGGCGCGCACCGGGTTGCCGACCTCGGCAAAGGCGGCGGCGAACTTGGCCGAGGTGCAGATCGACGCCTGTGGCAGCTGGCGCGCCAGCGCCGCGGCCTGCGCCGCGCCGTGCTTGGTGATCGCGACGATGCAGACCCGCGCGTCGGCGGGGGAAACGGACGGGACAGCGCTCATGCGGCGGCTCCAGGGGAAGATTTCTTCAGGCAGCCGCGGATGCGCTCGCCGCGCACCCGGTGCGGGCTGCGCACGATCATCAAGGAGAGGTAGCTGACCTTGCGCTCGCGCAGCGCGCGCAGCCCCTCAGGGGTGTCGGCGACCTGCTCGTCGGGCGCGCCGCAGCGCTCGACGAAGCTGGCGTGGCCGAGCAGCTCGCGCCGCTCCAGCCAGTCGACCAGTTCGCCGATCAGCGGCTTGACCTTCAGCAGCACCAGGGTGTCGAAGTCGAGCAGCAGCCGGTCGATCGCCGAGACACCGTAGGCGGCCGGCACCAGCGCCACGGTGTCGTCCTGTTCGCACAGGGGCAGGGCTTGCGCGGCGCAGGCAGCGGTGAAGGCGTTGACGCCGGCCACCACCTCGACCGGCAGCTCGACGCCGTCGGCTTGCGCCAGCGCGCGCAGCGTGCGCGCCAGGTGGCCGAAGGTGGCGTAGGTGCTGGCGTCGCCCTCGACCAGAAAGAGCACGTCCTGCCCGGCGCGCAGCCGGGGCCAGACGACTTCGGCCGCGCGCAGCCAGGCGCGGGCGAGCTTGTCGCCGTCGTGCGTCATCGGGAACAAGAGGCTCTGGTGATCGTCGGGCGGCACGAGACCGGCACGCACGACGATGTCGAAGGCGTAGCTGGGCGTCCTGGTGCTGCGCGCCGGGTAGACCCAGGCGGTGTCGGCGCGCTCCAGCAGCGCCCAGGCGCGCCGCGTGATCAGGCCCGGGTCGCCGGGGCCGAGGCTGACGCCGTGCAGCGTGCCGATCC
>JBJOPV010000199.1:0-6950 GCA_046050625.1 Pseudomonadota bacterium | reverse complement strand
CGGACGGGCGCGCGCGCTTCACGATGACGACGACGCAGGACATCACCGAGCTGAAGACCACCCAGCGCGACCTGCACGACCTGGCCTTCCGCGACACGCTGACCGGCCTGATCAACCGCGCCGGCTTCCAGGCGCGGCTGCGCGAGCAGCCGGTCAGCTCGGTGCTGATGCTGGACCTGGACCATTTCAAGAACGTCAACGACACGCTCGGCCACGCCGCCGGCGACCGGCTGCTGGTCGCCGCGGCACAGCGCCTGCTGCGCTGCCTGCGCGAACGCGACACGGTGGCGCGCCTGGGCGGCGACGAGTTCGCGGTGCTGGTGCACAACGCACTCGAGCGCGAGACGCTCGAGCGCATCGCCCGGCGCATCGTCGAGGCGCTGTCGCAGCCCTACGAGATCGACGGCCAGGAGGTCTTCGTGTCGGCCAGCATCGGCATCGCCACGGTGGGCGAAGGCCAGACGCTGTCGGAGCCGGAGCTGCTGATGCGCCAGGCCGACACCGCGCTGTTCGAGGCCAAGGCACGCGGCCGCGCCCGCCACGAGTTCCATTCCGAATCGCTGTCGGAGCGTGCCCGCGAACGGGTCGCGCTGGAGGCTGACCTGCGCCGCGCGATCGCCGAGGGCCAGTTCGAGCTGCACTACCAGCCCAAGGTCGACCTGGGCGACGCGCACATCGTCGGCGCCGAGGCGCTGCTGCGCTGGAAGCACCCGGAGCGCGGCATGGTGCCGCCCGACCGTTTCATCCCGGTGGCCGAGGACTGCGGCCTGATCGTGCCGATCGGCACCTGGGTGCTGCAGCAGGCCTGCGCCGCCGCGGCCGCCTGGAACCGCGAGCGCCCGGCCGGTGACCCGCTGCGCATCGCCATCAACCTGTCGCCGCGCCAGTTCATGAACCATGACCTGGTGCAGACGGTGCGCGACGCGCTCGACGCCAGCGCCTGCCGCCCGGAGTGGATCGAGCTGGAGATCACCGAGCGGCTGCTGCTCGACGAGCGCAACCAGGCCGAGGACATCCTCAACGGCCTGCGCGCGCTGGGCCTGACGCTGGCGATCGACGACTTCGGCACCGGCTACTCGGCGCTGGGCTACCTGACGCGCTACCCGATCGGCACGCTGAAGATCGACAAGTCCTTCATGCGCGACATCACCACCCGCCCGGACCGCGCCGGCATCGTGCGCGCGATCATCCTGATGGGCCACAGCCTGAAGCTCGGCCTGGTCGCCGAGGGGGTCGAGACCGAGGAGCAGGCGGCCTTCCTGCGCGAGCAGGGCTGCGAGCTGGCGCAGGGCTGGCTCTACGGCCGCCCGATGCCGCCGCAGGCCTTCGGCGAGCATGTGGCGGCGCAGCGCGTGCCGGCGGGCTCGCTCAGTGCGGCGCCGCTGCAGGCAGCGTGACGATGCGGTGCACCAGGTGGAGCTTGCGCGCCACCGCCGGCACCAGCACGAAGGGATAGAAGTCCGGCACGCCCATGCTGCGCGACATCTCGTTGAGCAGCGCGGTCAGCTCGACCCAGGCGTTGAGCAGACGCAGGAATGCCGGATCGGGCGTGTCCAGAACGTCCGCGCCGAACATCGCGACATCGACCTCGACATCGTCGGCATCGAGCCCGAAGCTCAGGCCGGTGTCGAGCGCATCGACCATGTGCAGGTAGTGCGCCCAGGTCTCTGCCCAGTCCTCCCACGGGTGGCTGGCGGCGTAGGCGCTCACGTGCCACTGCGCCCAGTCCGGCGCCGGACCGAGCCGGTAGTGGCGATCCAGCGCCGCGCCGTAGTCGGCCCGCTCGTCGCCGAAGACGGCGCGGAAGGGCCCGATCCAGTCGCTGCCGGCCACCAGCCGGTCCCAGTAGTAATGGCCGACCTCGTGGCGCAGGTGGCCCAGCAGCGTGCGGTAGGGCTCGCGCAGGCGGGCGCGGATCTGCTCGCGCACCGGATCGTCGGCCTCGTCGACGTTGAGCGTGACGATGCCGCCGGCGTGGCCGGTCATCACCGGCATGCCGTCGACCGGGCGCAGGAAGTCGAAGGCCAGGCCACGCGCGCTGTCCTCGCCGCCGGCGCCCGCCAGGCGGGACTGCACCGGCAGCCCCAGCGCCAGCAGCTGCGACACCAGCCGGCGCTTGGCGTGCTCGATCCGGCCCCAGTCGCGCCGGTTGGCCTCGAAAGTCTGCTCCGGAATGATGCGATTGAGCCGACAGGCGACGCAGAACGCCGGCCGCTCGCCCGCGCCGGTGCGCTCCTCGTCGGGCACCAGCCAGTTGCAGCCGGCCGCTGACACCGCGTTGGCGCAACGCCGCCAGCGCCGCGCCGAGCGCAGGTGCAGCGCCGAGGCCGGCCGCGCCTCCAGCCACAGGCTGGCGTCCTCGCGGTCAGGCTCCAGCGCCAGCAGCGTGCGCCCGGCCGGATCGAAGCCCAGACCGCGGCCGCAGCTCAGGCAGCGGCTGTTGCGAAAGAACACCGTCGTGCCACACAGGCAGCGGTACGCGCGCGGCGTGCGCGGCTGGCGCGGTGTGTGCCAGCGATCGGCGATCTGGCGCCCCAGCCGAGACAGCAGTCCGTCCCTCCATTCTTCCCTCATCCCCAGGCGCTCCCTGCACTGAAAATCATGTGCGGCATGTTAGTGTCTCGGGCCATGTGTCAGCTGCTCGGGCTCAACGCCAACACCCCGACCGATCTGGTCTTCAGCTTCACCGGCTTCGCTCACCGCGCAGTCGAGCACCGGGACGGCTTCGGCATCGCCTTCTTCGAGGGCGCGGGGCTGCGGCTCTTCGTCGACCACCTGAGCGCGACCGAGTCACCGGTGGCGGCGATGATCCGCCACTACCCGATCCGCAGCCGCCACATCGTCACCCACATCCGCAAGGCCACCCAGGGCCGGGTGGCGCTGGAGAACACCCACCCGTTCGTGCGCGAGCTCTGGGGCCGCTACTGGGTCTTCGCGCACAACGGCAACCTGGTCGACTACCACCCGAAGCTGCACGCGAACTTCCACCCGGTCGGCGACACCGACAGCGAGCGCGCCTTCTGCTGGCTGATGCAGGAGCTAGCGAAGAACCACGCCCGCATGCCCAGCATCCCGGACCTGACCCAGACGCTGGCCGAACTGGCCCCGCAGATCGCCCGCCACGGCACCTTCAACTTCCTGCTCAGCCAGGGCGAGGCGCTGTGGGCGCACTGCACCACCCGGCTGCACTACGTGCTGCGCCGCCACCCCTTCGCGGACGCGCAGCTGCAGGACGCCGACCTGACGGTCGACTTCGCCGAGCACACCACGCCGCAGGACCGCGTCGCCGTCGTGGTGACCGAACCGCTCACCACCAACGAGGCCTGGGTGGCGCTCGCACCGGGCGAGCTGGCGGTGTTCGTCGACGGAGACCGGCTCGGATGATGGCCTACCTGCTGCGTCGCCTCGGGCAGATGGTGCCCACGCTCGCCGGCGTCGTGCTCGGCGTGTTCTTCCTGTTCAAGGGCTTTGGCGGTGACCCGGCCGAGATCCTCGCCGGCCTGAACGCCTCGCCCGAGCAGGTCGAGCAGATCCGCGAGCAGCTCGGCCTGAACCGCCCTGTCTGGGCGCAGCTCGGCCTCTTCGTCGGCCAGATCCTGCAGTTCGACTGGGGCAAGAGCTGGGCCACGAACGAGCCGGTCGCGCAGCTCTTCGCCACCCGGCTGCCGGCGACGCTGACGGTGATGACGCCGATCCTGGTGCTCGACGCGCTGCTGGCGATTCCGTTCGCGCTGGCGGTGGCCGCCGTGCGCGGCTCGCTGACCGACCGGGCGATCATGGTGGTCACCACCGTGGCGCTGTCGATCAGCTTCCTGGTCTATGTGATCGTCGGCCAATGGCTGTTCGCCTTCCAGCTCGGCTGGTTCCCGGTACAGGGCTGGACGGGCAGCATCTGGACCAACCTCACCACCTACGCGCCGCTGCCGGTGCTGCTGGCGGTGATGGTGGGGCTGTCGCCGCAGATGCGCCTGTACCGCAGCTTCTTCCTCGACGAGATCGGCCAGGACTATGTGCGCACCGCGCGCGCGAAGGGCCTGGGCGAGCGCGCGGTGCTGATGCGCCATGTGCTGCGCAACGCGCTGATCCCGATCCTGACCAATGTGTCGATGCAGCTGCCCGGCATCTTCGTCGGCTCCTTCCTGATCGAGGTCTTCTTCTCGATCCCCGGCATCGGCCGCGAGGTGATGCTGGCGGTCAACCGCAGCGACTACCCCGTCATCCAGGCGGTGACGATCTATCTGGCGGTCATCACGATGGTCATCAACCTGCTCACCGACCTGCTCTACAAGGCGGTCGATCCGCGGGTGACGCTGAAATGAGCGCCATTCCCGGCATGGGCGCGACCTCCGAAGGCGTCTGGGCGCTGGCCACGCGGCGGCTGCGCGGCGACCGCGTGGGCATGACGGCGATCGCCGTCGTGGCGCTGTATGCGCTCCTGGTGCTGGCGGCCGTCACTGGCCTGGCGGGCGCGCACTGGCAGCAGGAGCGCGGCGTGTCCTACGCGCCGCCCACGCTGCTGGGACCGGCGCCGCAGGCGCTGCCGATGCCAGGGCTGCCCGCACCGTCAGCCAGCGCGCCGCTGCTCGATCTCTCCAGCATCGACCCGCTGGCCACGCGCTACCGCGAATGGGACGAGGCCACCGCACGCCAGTCGGTCGAGACGACGACGCCGGCCGAGACGCTGCCGCTGGGCGGCGACCGGCTCGGCCGCAGCGTGCTCGACAAGGCGATCAAGGGCTCGCAGATCTCGATCCTGGTCGGCGTGCTGGCAGCGGTGGTGGCCGCGGCGATCGGCACGGTGCTGGGCGCCCTGGCGGGCTTCCTCGGCGGGCGCGTCGGCGACCTGCTGGAGTGGGTCTACAACGTCTTCACCTCCATCCCCGGCATCCTGCTGATCTTCGCCTTCGCGGCGGTGGCCGGGCGCGGCGTGACCAGCGTGGTGCTGATCCTCGGGCTGACCGGCTGGACCGGCATCTACCGGCTGGTGCGCGCCGAGTTCATGAAGCACGCCGCGCGCGACTATGTCCGCGCCGCCGAGGCCATCGGCGCGAGCCGCACGCAGCGCATGTTCCGCCACATCCTGCCCAACGTCAGCCATGTGGTGCTGGTGCAGCTCTCGATCCATGTCGTGGGCTTCATCAAGTACGAGGTCATCCTGTCCTACCTGGGCCTGGGCGTGAGCGTCGACCAGGTGAGCTGGGGCACGATGCTGGCCGAGGCGCAGAGCGAGCTGATCCTGGGCTACTGGTGGCAGATCGCCACCGCGACCACCTTCATGGCGGTGTTCGTCACCGCGTTCTCGCTGATGACGGACGCGCTGCGCGACGCGCTCGATCCGAAGCTGCGCGGGCTGGAGGGCTGACGCGATGGACCTGCCGATCCCCAACCTCGCCCTGCCCGCCGGTCTGGCGCGCCCGGATGCACCCCTGCTGCGCATCGAGGACCTGCGGGTGCGCTTTCGCCTCGGCCGCGAGGCGGGACCGGGCAGCGCGCCGCGCTGGGGCCGCGCGGTCGGTGGCGAGGCGCCCGGCAGCGGCCTGCACCTCGACATCCCGGCCGAGACCACCGTCGCGCTGGTCGGCGAGTCCGGCTCGGGCAAGAGCGTCACGGCGATGTCGATCCTGAACCTGCTGCCCGACAACGCCGAGCGCAGCGGGCGCATCCTCTGGGACGGTGGCGACCTGCTCGGCGCGACGCCGGCCGAGCTGCGGCGCCTGCGCGGGCGCCAGATCGCCTGCGTGTTCCAGGACCCGATGGGCTCGCTGAACCCGGTCTTCACGGTCGGCCTGCAGATCGCCGAGCCGCTGCGGCTGCACCTGGGCCTGAGCCGGCGTGCCGCGCTGGCGCGGGCCGAGGAACTGCTCGCCGAGGTCGGCCTGCCCGAGCCGCGCCGGCGGCTGTCGGCCTATCCGCACGAGCTCTCGGGCGGGCAGCAGCAGCGGGTGATGATCGCCATGGCGCTGGCCTGCGAGCCGCGCCTGCTGATCGCCGACGAGCCGACCACCGCGCTCGACGTCACCATCCAGCGCCAGATCCTGGAGCTGCTGGAGCGGGTGCAGCGCGAGCGGCGCATGAGCCTGCTGTTCATCAGCCACGACCTCGGCGTGGTCGGCGAGATCGCCGACCGGGTGGTGGTGATGCGCCACGGCCAGGTGCGCGAGCAGGGCCCGGTCGAGGCGATCTTCACCGCGCCGCAGGACGCCTACACCCGCGCGCTGCTGGCCTGCCGGCCGGCGCTCGACCACGACGCGCCCCGGCTGGCGGTCATCGACGACCACCTCGCCGGCCGCGCGCCCGCCCCGGCCCGCCGCCCCCGCCCCGAATCAGCCGACGACGCGCCGGTGCTGATCGAGGCCCGCGGCCTGGGCAAGTCCTTCTTCTTCCGCGAGGGCCTGTGGCGCCGGCGCGAGTTCAAGGCGGTGCAGGACGTGAGCTTCCGGCTGCGGCGCGGGCGCACGCTGGGCGTGGTCGGCGAATCCGGCTCGGGCAAGACGACGATGGGCCTGACGCTGCTGCGGCTGCACGAGGCCAGCGCCGGGCAGGTGCTGTTCGACGGCGAGGACCTGTTCGCGCACCAGGGCCCGGCACGGCAGGCGCTGCGCCGGCGCATCCAGATCGTGTTCCAGAACCCGTACGCGTCGCTGAACCCGCGCTTCACCATCGGCCAGACGCTGCTGGAGCCGATGCAGATCCACGCCATCGGCGCCGACGACCGCGAGCGCGAGGGCCAAGCGCTGGCGCTGCTCGAGCGCGTCGGGCTGGACGCCACGGCGTTCGGCAAGTACCCGCACGAGTTCTCCGGTGGCCAGCGCCAACGCATCGCCATCGCACGCGCGCTGACGCTCTCGCCCGAAGTGCTGGTGCTCGACGAGGCGGTCTCGGCGCTGGACGTCTCGGTGCAGGCCCAGGTGCTCAACCTGCTCAAGGACCTGCAGGACGAGCTGGGCCTG